>NZ_JBQQBR010000029.1:0-160625 GCF_052245935.1 Nonomuraea sp. 3N208
CGTTGGGGCGGAGGTGGGGGCGGGGGAAGAGGTGTTGGTGGGGGCCGGGGGGGGGCTGGCGGTGGTGCCGGTCTGACCGCATCCGGCCAGCACCAGCGTTCCCAGCAGCGCGCCCGCGAAGGCCGTGCGTACGGGCCTCACGAGTAGTCCTTTCACACTGTCGGAACCGAGAGACCCGCGATGAGCGACGGATCACCCTTTTCCACGAGGGTTGATGGCGTCAGCGCAGAGGCAGGCGACCTGGCTATGACAGTTGCGGGACAGCGCCGGACTCGCACCGGACTTCGCTACGCACTGCGCGTCGGACAAACGCTATCAATCCTCCAAATGCCGGTGCCGTCAAGGGGCGAGTTGGGCCTCGGCCTCGGCGATGATCTGCTGCAGTCTGAGCCCATGGGCGGCGTCGAGAGGATGGCCGCCGCCGTTGCGCACAGTCGCGGCGAACTCCTCGGCGATCATCTCCAGGGGGTCGTCGTCGATGGGCAGGAGTACGGCGTTGCCGGTGCGCCCGTACACGGCGAACGTGGCGGGCGGCAGGTCGCCGACGGCGGCCATGCACAGGGACGCCTCGGAGACCGCGCCGCCCTCGTGCTCGAGCAGCAGGCCGGTCCAGCCGAGCGAGTTGCCGTGCGCACGCACGCCGGTCACCGGGCCGAGCGCGGCGTCCAGCAGGTCGATCACGTGCGGGCCGACGTCGAGCAGCGCGCCGCGCTTCAGTCGCCAGGGGGTGGCGAAGGGGTGGTCGCCGAGGAGTGCGCCGGAGATGTTCGCGGCGTGGCCGCCGAACGGCTGGATCTCGCCGCATCGGGCGAGGAAGGCACGGGTCTGGACGGCGTACCGCAGCGTGAGCACCATCTGGGAGGCCACGCCCGACTCCGCGACGGCGTCGGCCAGTCTCCTGGCGCCCTCCAGAGAGTCCGCGAGCGGCTTCTCCAGCAGCAGCGCCTTGCCCGCGCGGGCCGCGCGGGCGCCGAGCTCGGCCTGTACGGCCGGCGGCACGCAGAACGCCACGGCCTCGCAGACGTCGAACAGCTCCTCGACCCGCGCGAACACGGGCACGCCGAGCTCGGCCGCCGCCTCCGGACGCCGAGCCCATACGCCGGCCAGGCGCGTGTGCGGGCCCTTGGCCAGCATGGGCGCGTGCGCCATCCGGGCCCATGGCCCCGCCCCGATCAGCCCCACTGCCACCGGCTCCATGAAACCTCCCAAGGTCACCCTATTGGGCATACACCCCGCATCTGGTTCCCCGACCGGCCGGCCGCTCCACTGACCCGGCCCGCCCACCGGCGTCACTGCTGCTCGCGCCACCGCTGGACGGCGTGCTGGGGCCGGTGGGCCAGGGTGCCCGAGTCGATGACGAGGGTCTGGCCGGTGACGCAGCGGCTCTCGTCGCAGGCCAGGAACGCCACCAGGCTCGCCACGTCGTCCATCGTGCACGGCCAAGGGAGCAGGCGTTCCGCGGCTTTGTCGGCGAGCTGCTCCTGCGTCAGGGCGCGCTGGGCGGCCGGCGTCATCACAAGAGCGGGGGCGACGGCGTTGCAGCGGATACCGCGGGCGCCGTACGCGGTCGCGACGTAGCGGGTGAAGCCGATCAGGGCCGACTTGGAGGCACCGTAAGCGGCATGCACCGTGTCGCCGACCAGGGCGGACACCGACGACATGAGCACGATGGCGCCGCCGTCGGGCATGACAGGGACCGTGTGCTTGACCATGAGCATGGCGCCGCGCAGGTTCACCTCCATGGTGCGGTCCCAGACGGCCACGTCGAGCGTTTCGAGCTCGCGGTCGCGGCCGTACACGCCGGGGTCGAACGCGGCGGCGTTGGAGTGCAGCACGTCCACCCGGCCGAACGACGCCACCAGGATCGCGACCGCCTCCTCCACCTGCTTCTCGTCGGAGACGTCGCAGGTCAGCGCCATGGCCGTGCCACCGTGGGCGCGGATGGCGGCAGCCGTGGCCTTGGCGCCGGCCGCGCGCAGGTCCAGCACGCCGACGCAGGCGCCTTCTGCGGCCAGCCGGGTCGCGCAGGCCGCGCCGATCCCGGACCCGGCACCCGTCACCAGCGCGACGCGCCCGTCGAAGCGGCCGGTCACCACGCCACCCGCAGCGAGGTCAGGCCGCGGCCGACGATGGACTTCCTGAAGGCGATCGGCCGGCCGGGCACGAGCCGCAGGCCGGGCAGGCGGCGGCCGAGCACGTCGAGCGCGGCACGCAGTTGGAGGCGGCCGAGCGCGGCGCCCACGCAGAAGTGGATCCCGTAGCCGAAGACCATGTGGTCGGCGGCGTTCGGGCGGTCGATCCAGAACCGTTCGGGGTCGGGGAAGACGGTCTCGTCGTGGGCGGCGGAGTCGGTGGACAGCAGGACGAGGGCGCCTGCGGGGATCGTCACGCCATGGAGTGACATGTCCGTCGCGGCGTACCGGAAGGAGCCCAACGAGGCGCCGTCGATGCGCATGCACTCCTCGGCCGCGTTCGCGATCTGCTCCGGCGGCACCGGCCAGGCGTCCTCCCTGAGCAGGCGCAGGACGGTGTTGCCGAGCTGGTTCGGCACGGTGTCGTTGCCGCCGAGCAGGATCGTGGAGATCAGCTCGACCACCTCCCTGTGGGTCAGCTCGGCACCGATCAGCGAGGTCATCAGCGAGGTGAAGTCGTCCTGCGGATCCTTGGCGCGGGCGGCCACCAGGCGGTCCACGTAGTCGAGATAGGTCAGGAAGCTGTCGGCCAGCTCCAGCTGGCGCTGCGGCGGCTGCGGTGACAGGAAGAGCTGGAACCAGTCCTTGACGTGCGCCTGCACGAACGCCTCGTCGGACTCCGGCACCCCGATGAAGCGGGCGGTCAGCTTGATCGACGGCTCGTGCCCGATCTCGGCCACGAAGTCGGCCCCGCCCTGCGGCGCGATTCTGTCGAGGAGGTCCTCGTTGAGCGTCCGGAACGTGTCCTCCATGGCGGCGACCGCGCGCGGCGTGAACGCCCGCGACACCGACCGGCGCAGCCGGGTGTGGTCGGGCGGGTCCACGTTGGCGACGAAGCTGGACAGGAACGAGCCGTGCTCGCCCAGCTTCTCCCTGGTCTCCGCGGTCAGGCTGCGCGAGATCGTCAGCGAGCCCTTGGAGGAGAAGCGCCGCGGGTCACCGTAGGCCGCCCGCACGTCGGCGTAGCGGCTCAGGACGTACGCCTGGAGGTGCTCGCTCCAGAACACCGGCGACTCCGCACGGAGCCGGGCGAGGAACGCGTACGGGGCGGCGACGTGCCAGTCCGAGCTGACGTCGAAGTCCATGGTCACGTGAAGATCCTCCGCGGGTTGTCGACGAGCATCTGGTGGAGCTGGTCGTCCGTGACGCCCCTCTTGCGGAGCTCGGGCACGACGTCGCGGGAGATGTGGAGAAGGTGGTAGTTGGGGTGACGCTGCCGGACGACGTCGGCGTCGAATCGGTCGTTGAAGCAGTACGAGTCATGACCTAAGACCATTTTTCCGGCGTGTCCGCGCTCGCACATCGCCGCCACCACCGACACCCGCTGCTCGAACGGGCTGATCGTCTCGATCCCGAAGCGGTCCATGCCCAGGTAGGAGCCGCCCGCCACGAGCTCTTCGAGGTAGGCGAGGTCGCCGGAGTCCCCGGCGTGCCCGATCACCACTCGGCTCAGGTCGACCCCGAGCGAGGCGAGCAGGCGCTGCTGTTCGAGGCCGCCCTGGGCGGCGCTGTGGGAGTGCGTGGTGATCGGCGCGCCGGTCTCCAGATGCGCCTCGGCGACCGCCCTGAAGACCCGCTCGCAGCCCTTCATCATGCCGAGGTGGTCGGAGGCGCACTTGAGCATGGCGGCCTTGACGCCGGTCCGTCCGATGCCCTCGACGATGTCCCGTACGAAGAACTCCGCCAGCCGGTCGGGCCCGCCGAACAACGATCCAGGACCGCGGTTGCCGAAGTACGGCGGCAGCACGTCGTAGGTGTAGAGCCCGGTGGCGGCCACGATGTTCACGCTGGTCAGCTCGGCCACCCGCTGCACCGACGGGATGTGCCGGCCGAGACCGACCACGGTCAGGTCCACGATCGTGTCGATGCCCTCGGCCTTCAGCGCCTCCAGCTTGCCCGCCGCCTCCCGGGCCCGCGTCTCCAGGTCCCACCCCTCCGGGATGTCCGGCCAGTTCCACAGGATCTCCGGGCTCAGCCCGAAGACGTGCTCGTGCATGAGCGTCGCCCCGAGGTCGGCGACGGGGCCTCTCACGGTTTCAGGCACGGGAACCTCTCGTGCTCGAACGGCCGGTTCACCTCGAGCCCGACCCCATCGGTCTGCGTGTACGGCAGGCCGGTGTAGAGGGCGTCGGCGTCGAAGTAGGTGACGGTGAACGACAGCCGCGGGCTGTCGTGACGGTTGGCGGGCGCGCCGTGCACGGTCAGGGCGTGGTGCACGGTCGCGTCGCCGGCCTTGAGGTCGAGCGGCGGCGACACCTCCAGTTCCTTCAGCCACGGGTGCTGGCTGAGCTGGTCGTCCCCGGGCCGGGTGAAGCTGCGCCCGAGCAGGCCGTGGCGGTGCGATCCTTCATAGAACCTGAGCGAGCCCATGTCGGCGGGCACATCGGCCAGTGCCAGCCACACGGTCAGCATGGCCGAGCGGTCCATCGGCATCCAGGGGAAGTCCTGGTGGAACTCGGTGGCGCCATGCTCGCCCGCCTCCTTGACCAGGAGGTTGGTGACCTGCACGCGGACGGCCCGGACGCCGCGCAGCAGCCGGACGGCGTTGCGTCCCATCTGGGGGCTCATGGTCAGCGCGCCGAACATCTCGTCGCTCGCCGCGATGTCCCTCGACTGCCCGAACGCCTGGTCGACCAGCGTCTGCTTGCTCTTCGCCCGGCCGCTCAGATAGCCGGTGGCCCGCTCGCGCAGCTCGGCCGCGGTGCCGGGGTCGATGAGCCGGCCGAGCCGCACCCAGCCGTGTTCGTGGAAGAACGCCACCTCGTCGTCGGTGGCCTGGCGCACCGGGATCTCCATGGGCCCAGTCTCGCACCTAAAGCAAGCGCTTGGTAAGAGACGATTTGAGTAGCCCCTACTCATGCGCGTGGCCGCTGTCCGCCCCACCCTCGGGGTATGACCGCAGTTGAGACGTCCCCCACCACGGCCGGCTTCACCCGGAACGCCATGATCGTGTGCGCGGTGGCCGCGCCGCTCGCACTCGCCCTGTCGCTGCTGCTCGCCCCGAACGACGCCACCGCCGAGGGTGAGGCCTACATCCGGTCCTTCGTCGCCAACCTCGACGCCTATCCGCTCTGGAGCTGGGTCAGCGTTCTGAGCTTCGCCGCCATCGTCCCCATGATCCTGGCGGTGAGCAAGGTCGCCAGGTCGGGGCGGCCCGTGCTGGGCCTGGTCGGCATGATCCTCGCCTTCATCCTGGCGCTGCCGGTCGGCATGGACACCGACGACGTGATCTACGCGGCGGCCAAGATCGGGCTGGACGTGCCGACCACGAATCGGCTGGTGACGGAGATCAGCGAGGGGTTGCCGACCTCGGTGCTCGGGTTCTCGTTCTTCCTGAGCCTGCTGGGCTTCGTCCTGCTGGGTATCGCCGCCCTGCGCAGCGCCGCGCCGAAGTGGGCTTCCATCGCCATGATCGTGGCGCCGTTCCTCATCCCGATCGCTTGGATCGCCCAACTGGGCAACCTTGTGGCGGGCGCGGCTTGGCTCGTCTTCGCCGCCGCCGCGGGCGGCATCGCCCTCGCCCTGCCGCGCCCTTGACGGCTCAGCGCACCTGCTCCTCCAGCCAGGCCGTCAGGTGCGCCAGGCCGACCTCACCCTGTCTGACACCCTCCAGGAACTCCACTACGGTGGCGGGGTCCACCTTGGGGAGCGCGACGCCGTTGAACCCGCATGGCCTGCACATTCATGCAGATCACATGCGCTCCCATCGCTCGAGCCACTCACCGTCCCGCTCAAGCACCTCGTCGATGAACCGACGGGTGGCGGCACGTTCAGGGTCGAGGTCACGGCACGCACCGTAGTCGATCAACTCCTCCCTGCGCTGACATTTGCCGCATATGGTTTATCCCAAGCGCTTGCTTGACCACCTAGGAGGACATGTGCGGCGGTTCAGGTTCGGGGCTGTGGTGCGGGAGGCGGAGTCAGGGAAGGCGTGGGCCGAGAAGGCCAGGCGGCTGGAAGGGGCCGGGTTCGATGTGTTGCTGATCCCCGATCACCTGGTCGGGTCCCGGTTCGCGCCCATCGCGGCGCTGACCGCGGCCGCCTGCGCTACCGACCGGCTGCGGGTGGGGACGCTGGTGTTCGCCAACGACTTCAGGCATCCGGCGGTGCTGGCCAAGGAGGCGGCGACGCTCGATCTCCTGTCCGGCGGGCGGCTGGAGGTCGGGATCGGGACCGGCTGGATGGCGGGCGACTACGCCGGGGCCGGGATGGCGCTGGAGGCGCCCGCGGTGCGGGTGGAGCGGCTACGGGAGGCGGTCGCGGTGCTCAAGGGGCTCTGGGGGGACGGGGCGTTCGACTTCCGCGGCGACCACTATCGGATCGACGGGCTCGACCAGCAGCCCAAGCCCGTGCAGCGGCCGCATCCGCCCCTGCTGCTGGGCGGCGGCGGGCCGCGGGTGTTGCGGCTGGCGGCCGAGCAGGCCGACATCGTCAACATCGGGATGCGGGTGAGTCCGGACGGCAGCGGGCCCGACGTGCGGGACGGCGGTCTTGAGGCGTTCCTGGGCAAGCTCCGCCATGTCCGCGCGGCCGCCGGCGACCGCTACGCCCGCCTGGAGCTGGGCACGAGCGTGGTCCAGGCGGGCCGGCGGAAGGCGGAGGAGGCGTGGAGCGCGGCCGACAGCTCGTCACTGGACGAGACACCCCAGGTGCTCCTCGGTACGCAGCGCGAGATGGTCGACAAACTCCGTTATTGGCGGGATGAGCACGACATTTCGTACTTTGTCGTGCACCACGAGCGCGACCTCCCCGCCTTCGTCCCCGTCGTCGAGGAGCTCGCTACGGCACGAGGATGACCTTGCCCATGGTGTTCCTGCTCTCCAGCGCCTCGTGCGCCGCAGCGGCCCGGGCCAGGGGGAACGCCTGGACGGCGGGCGTGAGCGACCCGTCGGCCACCGCGTCGAGCGCCCGTGCTGACAGGTCGCCCACGCCACCCTCGCGGCCGAGCAGGTGAGCGATCCCCTCGTACACGGTCACGTCCCGCGCCGCGGCGTCCTCCTTGCCGGGGAAGAACCACTCGCCGGCGGCCGAGCCGAACACCACGAACCTGCCGCCCCGCCCGAGCAGCTCGTACGCCGCACGCCCGAGTTCGCCGCCGACGCCGTCAAAGACCACGGTGACCTCGCCGAACGCCTCCCGCACCAGCTTGTCCCACCCTGGCTGCCGGTAGTCCACGGCCAGGTCCGCCCCGAGTTCCTCGACCCGCGCCACCTTCGCGGGCCCGCCGGCCGCCCCGATCACGCGGGCGCCGGCACTGCGCGCGTACTGCACGAGCAGCGTCCCGATGCCGCCGGCCGCGGCCGTGGCCAGCACCACGTCAGACGCGCTCAAGGGTGCCAGCTCCAGCAGCCCGAACGTGGTGGCCCCCGTGGTGTTCATGGCCACCGCCGGACCGTAGTCCACGTGGCCGGGCAGCGTGGCCAGCGAGGAGGCGGGGGCCACGGCGAGCGAGGCGTACCCTCCCGAGGTCACGCCGGATGTCACCACCCGGCGTCCCACGAGCTCGGCGGGCACTCCCTCGCCCACGGACTCCACCACGCCGGCGACCTCAGTCCCCAGAACGGCGGGCAGCGGCGGCGCGGGGTGCGGGCCGACGGCCTGCCCCCGGCGCATGAGGGTCTCGATGAAGTGAAGCCCGACCGCGTGGACGGCAATGCGTGCGTCTCCCGGCCCGGGCG
Organism: Nonomuraea sp. 3N208; assembly: GCF_052245935.1. Classification (NCBI taxonomy): domain Bacteria; kingdom Bacillati; phylum Actinomycetota; class Actinomycetes; order Streptosporangiales; family Streptosporangiaceae; genus Nonomuraea; species Nonomuraea sp. 3N208. The sequence continues at coordinate 7,871 of NZ_JBQQBR010000029.1, forward strand.
CCGGATCGGGAACGGTCTCAAGTCGGAGGTTGGTGGCGGGGCCGTATTCGTGCAGTCTGATCGCATCCATGGCCCTACCCTGCTACCTCAAGCTAGGTTGAGGTCAAGCGTGCCGGATGATGGAGTCCATGGACGAGATGCTGCTGCTCCGGCACGGTGAGACCGAATGGAGCAAGGCGGGCAAGCACACAGGACGTACTGACCTGCCTTTGACGGAGCACGGCGAGGAACAGGCCAGGGCGCTGGCGCCGCTGGTCAAGGAGGAGTCGTTCGACCTGGTGCTGGTCTCCCCCGCCCAGCGCGCGCGACGGACGGCGGAGCTGGCCGGGCTGGCGGCCTACGAGGTGGATCCGGACTTGTGGGAGTGGGACTACGGCGGGTACGAGGGCATCACCACGTTGAAGATCCGCGAGACCCGGCCCGGCTGGTACCTGTGGCGTGACGGCGTGATCCCCGGCGACGCCGAGCACCCCGGCGAGAGCGCCGCCCAGGTGGCCGCCCGCGCCGACCGGGTGATCGCGCGGGCCATGGCGGTCGAGGGGCGGGTGGCGCTGGTCGCGCACGGGCACTTCCTGCGGGTCCTGGCCGCTCGCTGGCTAGGTCTGGGGCCCGCGGAGGGCCGGCTGCTCAAGCTGGAGACCGGCACGTATTCGCGGCTCGGGTTCGAGCACGCCGAACCTGTGCTCCTGACCTGGAACGCGCCCCTCAACTCACCTTAGAGCGCAGCGCCGACTCGTGCAGCGCGCGGCTGACCAGCCAGCCGCGTAACGAGCCGAGACTCGGGTCATACGCCAGGGGCTGCTCCCACAGGGCGACGAACACGCTCTGGGTGATCTCCTCGGCGTACTCCTGGCTTCCGGTGATCTTTGCGGCGACCCCGTACACGTGCGGACCGTGCTGATCGTAGGCGTCGGCCAGCGCGTCCAGGTCCCCTGCCGTCAGACGGGCACACAGCTCCATGTCAGTGTTCATTGGCCTCACTCCGCGAGGCGGGCTCGGTCGCCATACGCCGCCGCCTTCCTCCGCTCTGGTCGCTTCGCTCCCGCCGCTCCTCCAGGCGACGGCACTCCCTCGCCATCAATCGCACCCCAGCGTCGCGGCGGCACGGATCAGGTCGCGGGCGAGGGCGGGGTCGCCCTCGGCGGCGTACGGGAAGGAGTCCGGCGGCCATCGGTTGGCCAGCAGCCGGCAGAAGCCCACCGCGTCGGCCGAGATCAGCACGGCGACGTGGTCCGAGGTGGGCGAGAGCGGGATCGTCCAGGTGCCGCCGCCGGGCCCGGTCAGCACGATCGTCGCCGAGACGTCGCGGCGCGGCCCCTTCAGCGCGCGCGGCAGCAGCGCCAGGCCGAACTCGGCGATCATGTGCACGTGCTCGTCGCGCGGCGCGGACTTGGAGCCGCCGGTGGCGGCCCTGATGTCGTCGGTGTGGGTCCAGGTCTCGAACGTGCGCTGGATCATGGCGTGGCGCAGCGGCGCGCGGGCCGGCCGCGCCCCCGCCAGGGTCACCTCGACGCCGAGCAGGACCTCGTTGCTGGAGGAGACACGTTCGAGCAGGTTGCCCGCCTGCTCGCGCCAGCGCCGGTGCACCGTCGCGGCGCCGGCCTCGGGCGCGCCCACGAAGTGGGCGATGGCGGCGTCGTTGGCCGCCAGGTGCTCGACCATGCCCCTGACCGTGCCGTGCTTGGCGACCGGGGCGTCCCATTGGGCCAGGCTCAGCTCGGCCAGCAGGTCGTCCATGATCGCGACCTGCTCGGCGTACGGCACCGCCACGGACGCCACCTCCACCAGAGCCGGGCTGCGGCGGCGGCGCGCCTTGGACATCACCGCCTCGCGCAGCGTGGGCGGTGGAGCGAGCGCGGTGTCCGGATGGTCGAGCAGCGCGATGGCGGCGCTGCATTCAGGGCACGACGCGACGTGATCGTCGGGGTTCTGCCCGTTGTAGAGGTATGGATCCGTCATGGCCACCTCCGCAGCCGACGCTAGCCCGGCAGGGCCCCTGGCGCCAGGCGGCAGCCGGGGAACGGTGCCAGAAGCGTCTCACGCCACGGGCCGTCAAGGTAGTCGCGAGCCCGTTTTCCCCAGTCCAGCAGCCGGGAATCCGGCGCGACCTCGTCGTCGAGGCCGAGGGCGGCGTCGCGGGCCCGCTGAGTGGCCAGGTGGTCGTCGAGCGAGACGGCCCACAAGGTGACCACCTCGGTGTCGCAGAACAGCACCTCGTACAGGCCGACCAGGGTGTGGCCGTGCTCGGCGAGCAGCGGGGCGCGCTCGGCGCGGACCGCGTCGAGATAGTCGAGCGCGGCGCCGGGGCGGACCCGGGCGCTCTCGAAGAGGTAGAGCTCGGCGGCTGGGGCCTCGGCCAGCGGCGGGCAGCCGGGCGCGGCGCCGAGCGGCCGCGAGAACGCGGAGAAGCGCAGGTCGTCGATGTCGGACAGGAACAGGCGGGAGTCGACCCCCTGGTAGATCTCCATCATCTGCCGCCAGCCGCCCTCCCAGCCGCCGTGGCAGTCCCAGAGCGTGACGGCCTTGAACTGCGGGTGGCCGGTGATGCCGACGGCGTAAAAGGCGCCGACGAGGTCGATCTCGCGGGACCTGATGGAGGTGCCGGAGGTGAGCTCGGGAGCGGCGCGGGTCTCGTCCTCCCGTTTGTACGTGGTCAGCCAGGTCAGGTACTCCAGCGGCCGCCTGGAGTTCATCGGCCTGAAGTCGACCTCCTCGAGCAGGTGGATCGCGCGCCGCACCACGCCTCCTCTACCAAGCGGTTGCTTGGCATGAGGATAGCGATCAGGCCAGCGCTTGGGAAGGCTGCGGTCCCCGGCCGGTGAGCCACTCCAGCACCCTGCGGTGCCCGGAGGTGGCGTCTTCGAAGTGGCCCCAGTGCCAGTACCGCGGCTGGTCCCGGATGCCGGTCACCCACGTCCGGTAGGAGACGGAGGCGCCCGTCGTCGTCGGCGCCACGCCATAAGTGCGAATCACGACCTTGCCGCCCGGCGCGAACAGCACGTCGTCGGCGATCGGATACAGGGTCATCTGGTCGAGCATGACCTGAATCCTGACCTGAGCACGAGGCCGGGCGGTTACGCCTCCGGCGCACCCCCGTTAAGCAGGCGCGCCGGAGGTTAACATGGTGTTACACGAGGAGGCCGTCGAATTCTCCGTCCTTCACGCCGAGCACCAGGGCCCGGATCTCGTCACGGGTGTAGATGAGGGCAGGGCCGTCGGGGAAGCGCGAGTTGCGCACCGCGATGCCGCCGTCGGGAAGCTGCGCAAGCTCCACGCAGTTGCCCTGCGAGTTGCTGTAGCGGCTCTTGCGCCACGCGACCTGCGTCAGATCGGTCGCCGGCATGCCGTTGTAGGTCTGGTTCATCTAAATCTTTCTGAGAAGACCGCCGATGAGCTCGACGGTGCCTCCTGGCGTGGTGCTCTCCACGCACAGCTGCTCCATGGCCGTGAGGTAAGGATCGACGTCCTCACGCTTGTCCAGGTACAGGGCACCCCAGAGTTGCTCGACGTAGACAACGTCCGACAAGTCGGACTCGGGAAACCGCAAGATGCTGAACGCACCCCCCTCAGCGGCGTGCTTGCCGAACCTGAAGGGCATCACCTGAATGGTGATGTTGGGCAGGGCAGCGACCTCCAGCAGATGCTGGAGCTGTTCGCGCATGACCTCCCGCCCGCCGATGGTCCGCATGAGCGCCGCCTCGTCGATGACGGCCCACAACCGGGGTCCGTCTTTCTGGCTGAAGCGCTCCTGACGCTGCATGCGCATATGCACGCGACGTTCGATTCTGTCGGGACCCGCATCGGGGTGGCCCAGCTTGAAGACCGATCGCGCATACGAGGCCGTCTGCAGCAGGCCCGGCACGAACTGCACCTCATAGGTGCGCACCACGCTCGCCGCCTCTTCCAGGCCCACGTAAGTGGTGAACCACGCGGGCAGCTCGGCCGAGTACTTGTGCCACCATCCGGGGGTGTTGGCCTCGCGAACCATCTCCAGCAGGGCTCGGCGCTCGGCATCGTCGACGACGCCGTACAGGGTGAGAAGGTCTTCCACGTCACGTGTCTTGAATCCGACGCGGCCGAGCTCCATACGGCTGATCTTGGACTCGGACGCCCGGATGTGGAATCCGGCCTGTGCCCGGTCGAGCCCGCTGGCTTCACGCAGGCGCCTCAGGCTCGCCCCCAACATGATGCGCCGAACGGTCGAACCGGAACCGGGCGGATCAATGGACACGTGCTGCTCCTTGGTCGTTTCCTTGCGACACAGTCTGTCACTTCACGGCCGAAAGATCATGGCCGCGGACAAGATCCCCTTTCCCCCATATTGACCATTTGATGGCAACCGTAGCGTGTGCACGGATTGTCTGCACGTGCATTCGCCCTTGCACCTGCACGAGAGATTGCCGCAGAATGATCAACGTGCAATCCACCACGGCGCCGCCAAGCCAATGGACCACGTTCGATTGGTGGCCCCCGGTCGGCTGGTGGCCGGAGGCGGCACGCGATCTGCTGGTCCACGGGCCTTACGCGAGCGCCACGTTCGTGCTCCCGCCCACGCCGTCCTCGGTCCACTCCGCTCGCAGCTTCACCGTCGGCTCGCTGACGGGATGGGGGCTGGCCGAGCTGGTGGAGAACATGGAGCTGGTGGTCTCGGAGCTGGCGACCAACGCGCTGCGCCATGGCCTGCGTCTGACCGGGCGGCGCCGCGACTGCCCCGTCCACATGTCCCTCGTCCGCCACGGGCCTCTGGTGACCTGCGCCTTCACCGATCCAGGCTCATCGGTGCCGGTGCTGCGCTACCCTGGGCCCCTGGACACCGGTGGCCTCGGACTCCACATCGTCGAATCACTCAGCCACCGCTGGGGCTGGTCGGCGCTGGCGCCTCACGGGAAGATCGTCTGGGCAGTCCTCTCCTGACCGGGGGTGATCTGCATTACCGTGGATGGCCATGGCTCACGGTGAGTCCCGCGTGCGACCCCATGAGAGTGCTGACGGATGGAAGATCACCTGCTCGGCTGGCTACGAACACTAGACGAAGACAGGCTTGCCCGCACCCTGGCGAACAGGCCCGACGCCATCGCCGCGCCGTGGCCGCGACGGCTCGACACGCTCGCCCAGCGCCTCGGCAACGGATTCGCCGTGATGGAGACGCTGCAGCGGCTGCCGCTGCCCTGCCTGCAGCTGGCCGAGGCGGCGCTGGCCATGCGCGAGCCCACCGCCGAACGGCTTGCGGCCTTCGTCGACGCGCCGGCCGATGACGTGACCGGCTGGCTGGAGCACCTCTACGACCACGCGCTCGCCTGGCCTGGCGAGAGCGGCGTGATCCACCTGGCGGAGGGGGTCACGCGCTGGTGGGCCGCGCCGCTCGGCCTCGGCGAGCCGCTCGACCACTACCTCAACTCCTGGACGATCAGCAACGACGCGCTGCGCGGGCTCGCCCGCAACCTCGGCCTGCCCGCCCAGGGCCACAAACGCCGCACGATCGCCCGCGTGGCCGAGACACTCGGCGACGCCGAGCGGATCATGGCGCTGACCCAGAGCGCCCCCGCCGGCACCACCGCGTTGCTCGACCGGTTCGCCTGGGAGGGGCCCGCGCTGCCCGTGGACGGCGGCAGGTTCGTCACGCCCGGCACGCCGGAAAAGTGGTGCGCCGACCACGGCCTGCTCTTCCGGCCCAGCTGGCACGTGGCGGAGATCCCCCGCGAGGTGGCCCTCCGCCTGCGCGGCCCCGGCTACCACCCGCCCTTCACGCCCGCGGCGCCCGAGGTCGCCACGATCCCGGTCGATCCCGAAGAGGTCGACCACCTGATGACGCTGGCCGCGCCGCACGTGGTCGAGCGGTGCGCCGCCCTGCTCGACAACACCTCCAAGACACCCCTGCCGCTGCTGAAGACCGGCGGCGTGGGCGTGCGGGAGGTACGCAGGGTGGCCAAGGAGACCGGCTGCGACGAGGACGAGACCCGGCTGCTGCTGGAGGTCTGCGCGGTGGCCAGACTGCTGGCCTGGGACGAGTCCGCCGGCGGCCTGGTGCCGACGGAGCGCTTCGATCGGTGGCGGCTGGACGAGGGCGCGGCCCGGCTGCGGGTGCTTCTGTCGGCGTGGTGGCGCATGGAGCGCTCATCGCTCCGCAAGATCGACGGCAAGTACGGCACCGTACTCGGCGACGACCCCGCGGGCAGCGCCGTGGCCCGGGTGCGCCGGGCGGTGTTGCCGGTCCTGGCCTGCCTGCCCGCCGGCACGGCGTTCGCCGACCGCGACAGCCTCATCGCGAGCGTGCACTGGCACGCGCCGCTGATCGACCGTCAGCTGCTGCTGGACTGTGCCCCGGCGGTGCTGGACGAGGCCAGGCTGCTCGGCCTGGTGGCCAACGACGCGCTGACCGATCTCGGCAGGGCGCTGTCGGGTCTCACTGCCCGGCCCGGGGACGAGAACGACGAGTCCGTGCCCATGGTCGAGCACGATCCCGTACTTGCCGAGGTGTCCACGCGGGCGCTGGCGAGCGTGCGCAGGAGCGCGTTGTTCGGCCCTGACCTGACGGCCGTGGTGACCGGCCCGCCGTCGGCGGAGCTGGCGGCGCTGCTCGACAGGGTCGCCGAGCGCGAGTCGCGGGGCGCCGCCTCGGTGTGGCGCTTCACCGCAGAGAGCGTGCGCCGGGCGCTCGACCGCGGTTACGATGCCGACGACCTGCTCGACGAGCTGGCCGCGGTGGGCACGATCCCGCAGCCGCTCGAATACCTCGTGCGCGACACCGCGCGCCGGCACGGCGAGGTGACGGTCACCACGGTCGGCTGCGTCATCCAGGCCGGCGATCCCGGCCTGCTCGCCGAGATCGCCACACACCGGCGGCTGACCCGGCTCGGCCTGCGTCTGCTGGCCCCCACCGTGCTGGTGAGCGCGGCCGAGGCCGAGCGGACGCTGGCCGCGCTGCGCGAGGCCGGCTACGCGCCGGTGCCCGTCTCCGACACCGGCGAGATCACCATCCACCGGGTCAGGGCCGCGGAGCTCGCCGAGAGCGAGGAGCAGAACAACGGCAAGCTGATCCTGCTGCCCGGAGGCCAGGTGGCCGAGTTCTCTGCACTGCGCGAGCTGGAGCCGCCGGCTCACCTGCTGGCCGAGCCGCCGCCCGACCCGGGCGAGCACGCCCGCCGGCTGATCGCCGCCAACCGGGCCGAGGCCGACAAGAGCGGCCGCACCTGGGCGATCATCGGCAGGATGGCGACCCGGTTGCCGACGGCGCAGCAGTCGCTGCTGGGCTTCGTGGTGGACCGGGGCGTGCGGGCCGGCATCACGCTCACCGACGGGTTGACCGCCACGATCAGCCACGGCGAGCTCAAGGGCGGCGCGCTCGACGCCTGGTGCGAAGAGGCAGGCGACTACCTGGAGTTCCCTCTCGCCGAGATCGTCGAGGTCAGAGGAGCTTTTTAGCCTTCTTCAGATTCGCCACGAGGGCCTCGAGGAAGTCCGCGTACCCCTGATAGCTGTAGGGCGCCTCGGCGTTCCACGGGTAGAGCTGGCCGGCCTTGACGGCGGGGAGCTTGGCGAAGGTGGGCTTCTTCATCATCTCCTCGGGCTTGAGCGCCTGGGTCCGGGTGTCGTAGAGGATGACGTCGGCCTCGTACTCGTCGGCGTTCTCCCAGCTCAGCGTCTGGAAGAAGCCGCCCTCGTCGACCTTGGACGGGGTGACCACGTTCAGCCCGGCCTGGGTGAGGTGGACGATGTCCGGGTACTCGGGCGGGTTGACCACCCAGAAGGCGTCCACGCCGCCCGACGCCATGAGGATCTTGAGGTCCTTGAACTGGGCGAGCTCCTTGGTGGCGGCCTCCATGCGGGCCTTGGCCTCGGGCACACCCGCCATGTCGGCGCCGAGGGACTTGGCCAGCTCCTCGTACGTGCCGATCACCTCGGTGGCGCTCTTGCCGGTGAGCATGATGCCGGCGGTCGGGGCGACCTGCTCGATGGTGTCCTTGGACTTCTCGGGCACGTACCAGAGGGTGCCCTTGATGTACATGCTGCTGACCAGGAGGTCCGGCTGGAGGGCGATGTACTGCTCGACGTTGAACTCGTCCCACACGTTGCCCAGGCCCTGGACCTTGGTGATGTCGACGTTGCCGACCTGCGGGTCCTTGCTGCCGTCCTTGAGCTTGTGGGGGCCGAACACCGCGATGGGGCGCACGCCGAAGTCCCACAGGGCGGCGGCCGCGCCGACCTGGGCCACGATCCTGGAGGGGACCTTGGGCTGCTCGATCTTCTTGTCGCGGTCGTCGGTGAACGACCAGCCCTGAGCCGCGGGGGCGGTGGAACCGGCCGGGGCAGGCGTCTGCGTGCCACCGTCGTCACCGCACGCCGCCAGTGTCACGGCCGCCGCGAGTCCTGCCGTGGCCGACAGGAAGCCCCTGCGTGCCAGCACCGGTCCCGACATGGTCATCTCCTAAGGTTAGGCTTGCCTTCTTACAAGCCCATTAGATTAGCCTTGCCTAAGTTTGACTGCGACGAGAGGGGGTCGGGTGCGCCCGGCGGTGACCATGGACCAGGCGGCCGAAGAGGCGGCCGAGTCCGCGAGAGGACCGGCGTGGGCGCGTCCCGCGGTGCTGGCCACCGGGCTCGTCGTCGCCCTGGCGGTGCTGGCCCTGATGGCGATGGCCAGCGTGGCGCTCGGCGCTCGGTCCGTGCCATTCGCCACGGTGATCGACGCCTTCCTGGCGCCGGACGGCTCCAACGACCACACGGTCATCCGGGAGCTGCGCGTGCCGCGTACGCTGCTCGGGCTGGGGGTGGGCGCCACGCTGGGCCTCGCCGGCGCGCTGATGCAGAGTCTGACCCGCAACCCCCTCGCCGACCCGGGGCTGCTGGGCATCAACGAGGGGGCGGCGCTGGGCGTCACGCTGGCGCTGGGCCTGTTCGGGCTCACCGATCCCGCGGTCTACGTGTGGTTCGCGTTCGGCGGGGCCGCGCTTGCCTCCGTGATCGTCTACGCGCTGGCCTCGGCGGGCCGCTCCGGCTCCAGCCCGGTACGTCTCACCCTCGCGGGCGTCGCGCTCGGCATGGTGGCCACGGCCATCGCCTCGGCGATCCTGCGGATGGACTCGCAGACCTTCGACCGGATGCGGTTCTGGCTGACCGGGTCGCTGGCCGGGCAGACGGCCGACACGCTGGTGCGGCTGGCGCCGTTCATGGTCGCGGGCCTGGTGCTGGGGCTGCTGCTGGCCAGGCCGCTCAACATGCTGGCGCTCGGCGACGACGCGGGCAAGGCGCTGGGCGTGGCCGTGGGCCGTACCAGGGCACTCACCGGAGTGGCGGTCACGTTGCTCTGCGGGGCGGCCACCGCCGCGGCCGGGCCGCTGTGGTTCGTGGGGCTGATCGTGCCGCATGCCGTGCGCGCGCTGGTGGGGCCCGACCAGCGGTGGGTGTTGCCGTACTCGGCGGTGGCCGCGCCGGTGCTGCTGCTGGGGGCCGACGTGGTGGGCCGGCTCATCGCCCGGCCGGGAGAGGTGCAGGTGGGCATCGTGTGGGCGGTGATCGGCGCGCCGATCTTCATCATGCTGGCCAGGCGGAAGCGGGTGGCGGCGCTGTGAACGTGCGTGTCGGCCCTTATTCCGTACGGCTGGCGCCCCGCGCCCTGCTCGTCACCGCCGCCCTCCTCCTGGTCGGCTGCGTGGTGGCGGTGGCGGCGATCTCGACGGGCGAGTTCACCGTGCCCGTGCCCGACATCGTCGCCGCGCTCTTCGGCCAGGGCACGCCGGTCGCCGAGCTGATCGTGAGCAAGCTCCGTGCGCCCCGCGTGGTGACGGGGCTGCTGGTCGGCGCGGCGTTCGGGATGAGCGGTGCGATCTTCCAGAGCCTCACCAGGAATCCCCTGGGCAGCCCTGACTTCATCGGCTTCACCGCGGGCGCCTCGACGGGCGGCATCATCGCCGTGGTCGCGGGCGGCTCGGCCATGACGATCGCGGGCGGTGCGCTGGCCGGGTGCGTGATCACGGCCGTGCTCGTGTACGCGCTGGCCTTCCGCGGCGGCGTGCAGGGCTACCGGCTGGTCCTGGTCGGCATCGGGGCGAACGCACTGTTGCTGGCGGTCAACTCGTACCTGCTGACCAGGGCGAACATCAACGACGCGGCCACCGCGGGCGCGTGGCTCACCGGCAGCCTGAGCGGGCGCGGCTGGGATCACGCGATCCCTGTCGCGTTCGCGCTGGCCGTGCTCGTGCCCGTGTGCCTGTATCTGGCGCGACCGATGCGGATGATCGAGATGGGAGATGACGCGGCCAAGGCCATGGGCATCAGGGTCGAGCCGGTCCGCGCGGTGGCCATCACGGCCGGTGTGCTGCTGTCCGGCGTGGCCACCGCCGCCGCAGGCCCCGTCATCTTCGTCGCGCTCGCCGCGCCCCAGCTCGCCCGCCGGCTCACCCGCTCCCCCGGAGTCACGATGGGCGCGTCCGCGCTGATGGGCGCCGTGCTGCTGACCGGCGCCGACCTGGCGGCACAGCGGCTGCTCGCCCCCACCCAGTTGCCCGTCGGCGTGCTGACCGCCGCCATCGGCGGCACGTACCTCGCCCTGCTCCTGCGAAAGGACCGTCACTGATGCCCGATGCACGTCTGTCCGGCACCGGCCTGACCCTCGCCTACGACCAGCGTGTCGTGGCCACGGACCTGAGCGTGGCGATCCCCGACGAGTCGTTCACGGTGATCATCGGCCCGAACGCGTGCGGCAAGTCCACCCTGCTGCGGGCCCTGGCCAGGATGCTCAAGCCCAAGGCCGGCGCCGTGCACCTGGACGGGAGCGTCATCACGTCGCTGCCGTCGAAGGAGGTGGCGCGGCGGCTCGGCCTGCTGCCGCAGAGCTCGATCGTGCCGGACGGGATCACCGTGGCGGACCTGGTGGCCCGGGGCCGGTATCCGCATCAGCGGCTCATGCGGCAGTGGTCACGAGCCGACGAGGCGGCCGTGAGCGAGGCCATGCGGGCCACCGACGTGGCGGAACTGGCCGACCGGATCGTGGACGAGCTGTCCGGCGGGCAGCGGCAGCGGGTGTGGCTGGCCATGGCGCTGGCGCAGGAGACGCCGATCCTGCTGCTGGACGAGCCGACCACGTTCCTGGACATCTCCCATCAGATCGAGGTCCTTGATCTCTGTGCGGACCTGCACGAGGCGGGGCGGACCATGGTGGCGGTGCTGCACGACCTGAATCAGGCGTGCAGGTACGCCACCCACCTGATCGTGATGCGGGCCGGGACGATCGTGGCCGAGGGCGATCCCACCGAGATCGTCACCCCTGAGCTGGTGCACGAGGTTTTCGACCTGCGCTGCGAGATCATCCCTGACCCGCAGTCCGGCACCCCGCTCATCGTCCCGGAGGCTCGCCGCCGCGTGCCCGCCGCCTCCGCCTGACGACCGTCAGCCCGCGTTCGCCACGGCCAGGGCCAGGTCGGTGATGCCCTGCACCGCCCGGTCCTGGCCGTAGTCGTCTTTCAGCACGCCTGCCGCCTCGGCGCCCACGGCGGCCATCAACGCATGCGCCAGGACGTCGGCGTCGGCGCCGGGGCGGGACTCCGCCAGCAGGATGGCGACGTGCCGGTGCCAGAACCGGTAGGCGCCGATGCGGTAACGCGCGCCCGGGCTGGCGGTCTCCGACATGCGGACCAGGTCCAGGTGGTCGAAGAGATAGCGCAGGTATGCGGTGACGAAGGCGGCGAGCCGCTCCCGGGCGGGCGCGCCGGGGCCGAGCGGCGGCGGGCCCGACAGGATGCGCTGCTGCAGGTCGCGTTCGCGGTCGTCCAGGAGTGCCACGGCCAGCCCTGACTTGTCGCCGAACCTGCGGAAAAGCGTGCCCTTGCCCACTCCCGCCGCCGCGGCGATCGCGTCCATGGACACCGCCTCCACGCCCTTCTCCGCGAAGAGCGCCGCCGCGGCGGCGAGCACCTTCTCCCTGTTGCGTGCCGCGTCCGCGCGTTCCTTGGGCGGCCGGGCACGCAACAGTTCCAGCGGCATGCTTGACGAACCGGACTGTGGTCCGGTAATTTTCGAGCCATCCACAAATCGGACTGTAGTCCACTTTCCTTGGAGGACACAATGAACGTCATCACCCGTGACGAGCTGAAGACCGCCCTGGGCACCGTGACGGTGGTCGACACGCTGGGCGGCGACTACTACGCCCAGCAGCACCTGCCGGGCGCCATCCCCCTGGTCGAGAGCGAGGTCGCCGAGCGTGCCGCCGCGCTGCTGCCCGACAAGGACGCCCCCATCGTCACGTACTGCACCAACCCGTCCTGCCCCAATAGCAAGGCCGTGGCAGCCCGGCTGAGCGCGCTCGGCTACACCGACGTCCGCAGATACGTCGAGGGCATCGAGGACTGGGTTCAGGCCGGCCTGCCGGTCGAGTCCGCATAGCTCAAGAACCCGGCCGCTCCACGCCGCACTGCTCAAAGTGCTCCGCAGCGGCGCACCGCGAGCAGTGCCAGTGCCCGCGTGACCGCGTGCAGCTCGGTCAGCCTGACCTGCTCTCTGGGGGCGTGCGCGTATCGGACGTCCCCGGGGCCGTAGTGCAGGGTCGGGATGCCGCCCGCCGTGTAGAGCCGCAGATCGCTCCCGTACGGCGCGGCCGACTCGGCGGGCTCTGCGCCGGTCGTGCCGGCGACCGCCCGGCGCACCTCGCCGAGCAGCTCATGTCCGGCGGGCAGCCGCCCGCTGGCGAACTGGCCGCCCGGCCACGTCACCACCGGCGGGTTGGCCCGCAGCCAGGGATGCGCGACCTCCGCCACCACCTGCTCGAACGCCGCCCGCGCCGCCGCCGGGTCCTCATCGAGGCGCACGCCCAGGCGGCCCTCGGCGATCAGCAGGTCGGGGACCGTGCTGGCCCAGTCCCCCGCCCGCACGGTGCCGATCTCGATCGGGTACGGCATCACGTTGCCCTGGAACAGGCCAGGGACGTCCCGATTGCGCTCGGCCTCCAGGCGCCTGATCGCCTCGAACACCGGCCAGAACACCTCGATCGCATTGACGCCCTCGTACCGGGTGGCGCCGTGCGCGGCCCGCCCGGCGATCTCCAGCCGGAACGTCAGCGCACCCGCGTTCGCCGTGATGATCGCGCCACTGGTGGGCTCGGTGATGACCGCGGCCTCGGCCGTGTGGCCCCTGGCCAGAGTGGCGAACGCGCCGAGCCCGCCGTCCTCTTCGCTGATCACGCAGTGCACGGCCAGCGGTCTGGCCAGCCGCACCCCGGCCCGCGCGATCGCCCTGGCCACGGCCAGGTTGGCGACGAGCCCTGCCTTCATGTCGCAGGCGCCTCTGCCGTGCAGCACGTCGCTGGCGATCCTGGCGGCGAACGGGTCGCTGCCCTCCCATTTGGCCAGGTCGCCGGTCGGGACGACGTCCACGTGACCCTGGAGCGCCAGCGCGGGCGGGCCCTCGCCGGCGGTCACGGCCGCGACGCCGTACCCCTCGGTCCTCGGGGCCTCCGTGCCGGGGAAGCCGGGGCGGCCGGTCAGGTCGGCGAGGTCGAGCTTCCATACGTCCACGTCCATGCCCGCCTCGGTGAGGAGGCGGGCGAAGCGGTGTTGCAGCTCGGACTCGGCGTCGGTGCCGGTGACACTGGGCACCCTGACGGTCTCCGCCAGCGGGTGACGGTCTCGGCCTCGTCGATGGCGTTCAGTACCCGGGCCTCCACGTCGCGCATGGAGCACACCCTAACGGCGTGAACCCGTAGTGGGACATGTGGCGATACAGAGCGTGCGGACATGGGTGAGCTGGATTGCGGTGGTTCCCTTCGCCTTGTGGGCGGCGGTGCGGTTGAGCGGGTTCGAGCCGGACTGGCCGTGGGTGCCGGTGGTGGCGTTCACGCCGTACGCGACGGTGGCGGCTGTGGCGGGCGGGCTGCTGGCGTGGGCGCTGCGGCGGCGGGCGGCGGGCACCGTCGCGCTCGTGGCGGTGCTGGCGCTGGTGCCGGCCGTGCTGCCCCGGGCGTTGTCCGACGGCAATCCGGACGCGAAGGGGCCGATGCTACGGGTACTGGCGGCCAACCTGCTGGTGGGCCAGGCCGACACGGCCCAGCTGATGGAGCTGGTCGGCCGGCTGCGACCGGACGTGCTGGCCTTGCAGGAGTTCACGCCGGCCGCCATGGAGCGGTTGGACGAGGCGGGGGTGCGCAAGGTGCTCCCGCACGCCGTCACCCACCCCCTGCCGGGCGTCGGCGGGTCGGCCGTGTACGCCCGGCACTCGCTCGAAGCCGGAAAGCTCATCATAGAGGGCGGGTTCGGGCAGGCCAGAGCCTGGATGAAGCATCCCGGCGGGGCGCGGATCGAGATCGTGTCGGTGCACCCGTGCGCGCCCAAACGGTACGGTCGGCAGCCGTGCTGGCAGGCGGGGCTCGAAGCGCTGCCACGCGGGGGCGACGCGCTGCGGGTGCTGGCGGGCGACTTCAACGCCACGCTCGACCACCTGCCGATGCGCGACCTGCTGGCGGCCGGCTATCGGGACGCGGCCGACGTCATGGGGAAGGGCTTCGTGGCGACCTGGCCGCAGAACGGCCCGTTGGTGCAGTCACCGGGGGTGACGATCGACCACGTGCTGGCCGACTCCCGGATAGCGGTGCGCGCGTTCGAGGTGCTGTCGCTGCGGCGTACCGACCACCGGCCGGTCTTCGCCGAGCTCAGGCTGCCGTGATCGCGAGGTCAGCGACGCGGTAGTGCGTGGCGGCCGGAAGGTGCTGAGGCGTACCGGAAGTTGGCAGGTACCGTGACTCATAGACTTGAGCCGTGGAACAGCCCAAGTTCGAGATTCAGATGCTGCACGACCGGGTCATGATCAAGCTGGAGCAGGAGGCAGAGGAGCGACGCAGCGGCTCCGGCATCGTCATTCCCGCGACGGTCAAGCTGGCCAACCGGCTGTCCTGGGGCGAGGTGTGCGGCGTGGGCACGAACGTGCGCTCGGTCAAGGTGGGCGACAAGGTGCTGTTCAACCCGGAGGAGCAGTTCGAGGTGGAGGTCCACGCGCAGGTCTACCTGGTGATGCGGGAGCGCGACCTGCACGCCGTGGCCACGCAGGAGACCGACCACGGGACCGGGCTCTACCTATGACCCGCGGGTGAAGGAGAGCCACAACTCCGCGGCCCACGTCTTGGCGGGGACGTTCGCGAGCACGCGCGTCACCTTCCCGCTCAGGTCCACGACCGACAGGCGGTAGGCGCCCCGGTTCGGCATGACCGCGATGACATGGCTCTCGTCCCACCAGCCGAACACCGCCTCTGGCCGTACGTCTACCCGCTGCGCGATCTTGCCGGCGATGGGGTCGACCAGGCAGAGCTGCTCCTTGAAGCGCGACGGGCACCAGGTGGTCAGGCGTTTGCCGGACGGCGAGAACGAGTCCTCAGGGCCGGTCGGCAGGCCGACGCCGTTCAGCGTGCGCATGATGGCGCCGTCGGACGGCCGGTAGAGGCGCAGGCCGGTGCCGTGCCGGGAGACGAGATTGCCGTCGGGGCTCCACCAGAAGCCCGCGCTCGCGCTCAGGCCGTTGATCCGTACCGTGCGGGCGGTCTTCGCGGTCACGTCGACGACCGTGAAGCCGAGCACCCGCCACTTGCCGCTCACCTTCTGCTCGACGGTGAGCGCGACCTTCTTGCCGTCGCGGGACCAGGAGGCGTAGGAGGCGGTCAGCGGCTTCTTGACCGTGCGGATCCTGGTCGAGTCGCCGGTGGTGCGGTCGGTGACGACGAGGGCGTCGTAGCCGGAGCGGTACGTGGCCGGCACGCCTGCCGCCAGCCGGCCGCCGGGTGCGACGGACACCTCGGTGAGGTTCTTCTCCCAGGCGAAGGCGGATCCGGCGGCGGAGCGCAGGTACGTGCGCTTGGTGCCGAGGCCGAACGCGGTGAGCTGGACGGGATCGCCGGTATTTTCGCGATATTTCATGCCGCCCGTGCCGGGTAACGCGAGGTCCACCGGAGCGGCGGAGACGGTCAAGGACAGCGCGAGGGCAAATTCGACGATCACGCCCGCAGAATAGGCAGGCATCCGCCCGATTCCGGGCGGCCATAACGACCGGGTCTAGATGTAGCGCTGCGCGATCTCGATGACGTCGAAGCCCAGCGTGAGCAGGCCGAAGTAGACGATCACGGCGGCCGCGGCCAGGGTGACGACGAGCACGATGATGCGGACGGTCCAGCCCTGCCTCTTATACCACTCCGTCCAGGCGTGCAGCGTGGCCTTGCCGAACTCCAGCAGCTTGTGCGCCCAGTGGAACTCCGTCGCCAGCACCGCCAGGCCGCCGAACACCACGAGCCACCCGGGCCCGGGGAACGGCACCATGACGAGACCGCCCACCACCATGACGGTTCCGATCACGCCGATCACGATCTTCAGCGTGAGCGCGCCCGTACGGGTGGCTCTGATGCCGTCGAGCCAGCCATGGATGCCGTGGCGGCGTCCGGGCATGCTGGAATCCTCGGCGGCCTCCCCCTTGATGACGTCGGCGTCGCCGGTGTCGGAGTTCTGAATCGGCACAATGCCCCCCGGCAGTCGGTGTGCCCCCAAGGATACGACCCCGTCCGTGTCCTCAACTTGCAGATGACTAGCAAATCACCAAACTTCCCGTAACGTAAAATTTCCGGCGCCCGCCCTCATGAGCTGCCACTATTCGGCAAATATCGGTTAATGTCTGCTATGCCCGAGGTTTTGCTTCGTACCGTCACCGGTCCCGTACGCGCGGCCGCCGTCAACGGCACCGTCCTCCCCCACGAGCACCTGCGCACCGACATGCGCTGGGCGGTCGGCGTCGACTCCGACCCGTACCGCTGGCTCGACGAGGAGGCGACCGTCGCCGGCGAGTTCCGCGAACTGCGCAAGTCCGGCGACCTGGGTCTGGTGGTGGATCTGACCAGCCTGGGCATGGGCCGCGACGCGGCCACACTGGCCCGCGTGGCGGCGAGCAGCCGAGTGCCGGTGATCGCCTCGACGGGCCTGTTCGCCGAGCCGTTCACGGACGTGCGCGACGAGGACGTGGACGAGCTCACCAGGCAGCTGATGTACGAGATCTCCAGCGGCTTGGACGGCACGGGGGTGTTCCCCGGCGTGATCGGCGAAGTCGGCAGCTGGGGTCCCGAGCCCACGCCGCGCGAGGAACGCTGCCTGATCGCCGCCGCCCGCGCCGCGCTCCAGTCCCGCCTGCCCGTCGCCACCCACGGCACGAACGCCCTAGCCCTGCTGGAGATCCTGCTCGGCCAGAACCTGCCCGGCTCCCGGATCGCCGTCGGCTACGCGGGCAGCGACCTGGGCGCCGCACGCAAGATCGCCGAAGAGGGCGCGTACGTGAGCCTGGGCGTCCTCGGCCTCGGCGCCGACCAGGCCGCCAGGATCGCGCTCGCCCTCATCGAGGACGGCCACGCCGAACGCCTGCTGATCAGCACCGGCTTGAGCCGAGTCGCGCAGCTGCGCAAATACGACGGGCCCGGGTACGCCCACCTGTTCCACGAGCTGCTGCCCCGCCTGCGCGAGGCGGGCACGGGCGAGGACACGATCCGCCTGCTCACCCACGACAACCCGCTGCGGTGGCTGACCTCCGGCTCGGCTTGACCTCAACGGCGCTTGAGGTTGCACGCTTGCCGTATGACCTTCACGCGAGAAGAGCTGGATTACCTGGCCACGCAGCGGCTCGGCCGTTTGGCGACCGTCTCCCCCGACGGCCAGGTCCAGAACAGCCCCACCGGCTTCTTCGTCGACCCCGATGCGGGCACGATCGACATCGGCGGGCACGACCTGGGCAACTCCAAGAAGTTCAGGAACATCCAGGCGGGCAGCACGGTGGCGTTCGTGGTGGACGATCTCGCCTCGGTGAATCCGTGGACGGTGCGGGGCGTCGAGATCCGGGGCACGGCGGAGGCGCTGACGGATCAAGAGCCGCCGTTCCACGGCTTTTCGGGGGAGATCATCAGGATCAAGCCCAACAAGATCATCTCTTGGGGTCTGGGCACGCCGATATCGAACCGGAGAGTGTGAAACTCGCTAGGATCGGGGCTACGACGAGCCTTGGCCGGGTGGGGGATGGAGACGCAGCACACGCCTAGGGGCGGCCGCCTGCGCAGGCCGCTCGCGGCTCTGTCACGCCTGACCCGGCTGGGCGACGTTCCGGTCGTGGTCATGCTCGCGTGGGCGGGCTGGCTGGCCGTCCCCTGGTCGTTCAGCGGACTCGCCCAGGCCCGCGCGGCCGCAGCCGCGGCGGCCGCGGACACTGAACCGCCCCCGGTGCACGCCACTCAGGCGGCCTGGGCCGACATCGAACCGTCCCGCGCGCACGCCACTCAGGCGGCCTGGGCCAACATCGAACCGTCCCGCGCGCACGCGGCCCAGGCGGCCTGGGCGTTGCCTGCCGCACCGGTGAGGCCGGTGCTCCCCGCCGTCCAGGAGGACGCGGTGGCGCTGGAGCGGGCCAGGATCGCCGGAGAGGTCCACGACGCCGCGGGGCACGGGCTGGCGGCCATCGCGCTGCAGGCCGGGCTCGCGCTCGTCACCCTCGACGACGATCCCGAGCAGGCGCGGGCCTCGCTGCAGGCCATCAGGGAGACCAGCATGACGGCGCTCGCCGGGTTACGGGCCGCGCTCGACGGCATCGACCCGCCCGATGGCGACCTGACGAGCCTGATCGACGGGGTGCGGGCCGCGGGCCTGCCGGTGGACGTCGAGCCCGCGCACCCCGCCGTGCCCGCCTGTCTCCAGAACACCGTCTACCGGGTGGTGCGCGAGTCCCTCACCAACGTGCTGCGCCACGCGGGCCCGACCAGCGCGCTGGTGCGGGTGGCGAACGACCCGTGCGAGTTCGTGCTCGAGGTGACCGACCGTGGCGTCGGCTGGACGGGCGCGGCCGAGGGACGGGGGCTCTCGGGGATGCGGACCCGGGTCGCCGAGGCAGGCGGCCACTTCACCGCCGGACCACGTGAGGGCGGCGGCTTCCAGGTGATCGCCCGCTTCCCGCAGGTCTCGGCGTGACGGCACACCACCCGGACATTCGGGTGGCCATTGCCGACGACCAGGCGGTCGTGCGGATGGGGCTGCGGGCGCTGCTGGATCGGGAGCCCGGCATGGAGTGCGTCGGCGAGGCGGCCGACGGTGCGGCGGCGCTGGCGCTGATGCGGCGGGCCCGCCCCGATGTGCTCCTGCTCGACATCCGCATGCCCGGCATGGACGGCCTGGCCACCCTCCGGGCGATTGCCGCGGACCCGGACCTGCGGGGCACACGCATCGTGGTGGTGACCACGTTCGCCGTCGACGAGTACGTCTTCGCCGCTCTCCAGGCCGGAGCCAGCGGCTTCGTGCTCAAGGACAGCGCCCCCGACGAGCTGGCCAACGCGGTCCGCGTGGTCGCCGCCGGGGACGCCCTGCTGTCACCGGCGATCACCAGGAAGGTGATCGGCCTGTTCGACCGGCACGGGACGGAGCCGGTCGAGGGCATCGAGACCCTCACGCCCCGGGAGCGGGAGATGGTGGCGTGGGTGGCCACCGGCAGGTCGAACGAGGAGATCGCCAAGGAGCTGGTGATCAGCCCCGACACCGTGCGGACCCACGTCAGCCGCGCCATGGTGAAGCTGCGCGCCAGGGATCGGGCACAGCTCGTGGTGTTCGCCATGCGGGCCGGCCTCGCCGGCCCTCCATAGCCGCCTGCCTACCTCAGGAAACCCTCGTAGTTGCGCTGCTGGAGCTGCGCCTCGATCTGCTTGACGGTGTCGAGCCCGACCCCGACCATGATCAGCACGCTGGTCCCGCCGAACGGGAAGTTCTGCTGGGTTCCGGGGTCCTTCAGAATCGCGAACGCCACCAGCGGCAACAATGCCAGCACCCCCAAGTACGCCGCCCCCGGCGCGGTCAGCCGGGACAGCACGTACGCCAGATACCGGGCCGTGGACCGCCCCGGCCGGATGCCGGGCACGAATCCGCCGAAGCGCCGCATGTTGTCGGCCACCTCCTCGGGATTGAAGGTGATCGACACGTAGAAGTAGGCGAAGGCCACGATCAGCAGCACGTACACGGCCATGTAGAGCGGGTGCGTGCCCGACGTCAGGTTCCGCGCCACCCACGCGCCCGCCTCGTCCCCGAGCAGCGGCGCCGCGAGCGTCGGCAGGTACAGCAGCGACGTGGTGAAGATGACCGGCACGATGCCCGCCTGATTCACCTTGAGCGGGATGTACGTGCTGCTCCCGCCGTACATGCGCCGCCCCACCATGCGCTTGGCGTACTGCACCGGCACCCGCCGCTGCGCCTGCTCCACGAACACCACAGCGGCCACCAGGAACAGCCCCGCCACCGTCATCACCACGGCGCCGACCGGCGTCAGCACGAAGATCTTCGACATATAGCTCGGGAAGACGGCCACGACCTGCGTGAACATGAGCAGCGACATGCCGTTCCCGATCCCCCGGTCGGTGATCAGCTCGCCCAGCCACATGACCACGCAGGCCCCCGCCACCATGGTCAGCACGATCACGGCCGAGGACAGCAGTCCGTCGTCCCGCAGCAGCGGCCGGGCGCACCCGGGCAGCAGCTGCCCAGCACGGGCCAGCGCGACGACGGTGCCGGCGTTCATGAGGGCGAGCGCGACGGTCAGGTAGCGCGTGTACTGGGTGATCTTCGCCTGACCCCGCTGCCCCTCCTTCCTGAGCGTCTCCAGGCGCGGCACCAGGACGGCGAACAACTGCATGACGATGCTGGCGGTGATGTACGGCATCACGCCGAGCGCGAACACCGACAGCTGCAGCATCGCGCCCCCGCTGAGCATCTGCGCCAGATCGAAGAGCCCGCCGCTTGCCGTCCCCACGCATTCCCGCACCGCCACCACGTCCACCCCCGGCGACGGCATGACCTGCCCCAGCCGGAACAGCGCGATGAGCGCGAGTGTGAACAGCAGCTTCTTCCGCAGGTCCGGCACCCGGAACGCCCTGGTCAATACGGTCAACACGGTCAGCATGGGCACCGAGTCTGACTGGTGCGCCCTCGGAGGTCGTCCGCCCAGCCGAGGCACCCGCGTACGCAGATCTGCGTAGGCGCGGCGCAAGCGCCGCTGCCTGTGGTGGGCCACCGTATGTTGACCCCATGAGCACTGTCTGGGTGATCAGCGGGCCGCCGGGCGCGGGCAAGTCCACGGTGGCGGCCGAGCTCCTCGCCCGCCTGTCCCCCGTGCCCGCCGTGCTCGACAAGGACACCGTGTACGGCGACTTCGTGGCGGAGGTCCTGCGCGCCCACGGCCGGCCGGACGGCGAACGCGAGGGCCCCTGGTACGACCAGCACATCAAACGCCATGAATACGCCGGCCTGACCAGGCTGGCCAGGCAGATCCGCGGGCATGGCTGCCCGGTGCTGCTCGACGGCCCGTTCACCACCCAGGTTCACGACGCGGACAGGTGGGCGGAGTGGGTGACGGAGCTGGGCGGCCCGCCGGTGCGGCTGCTCTGGGTGCGCTCCGACGGTCCGACCCTGCGTGAGCGCCTGGCGGTCAGGGGGTACGGCAGGGACGCGGGCAAGCTGGCGGCCTTCGGCGACTACCTGAGGAACATCCGGGTGGACGAGCCGCCGGTCGTCCCGCATCTGGAGATCGACAACCGGTGCGGCGCGCCGCCGGTCGGCGAGCAGCTCACGGCGGCGGGCATCCCGCCTCAGACCACGCGGTAGTCCTCGTCCCGTACGTCCAGGATCGCCATGTGGCCCGGCAGGTGCCCGATCGCGTACTCGACGCCGCTGGCCATGATCGCCGCCTGCGGCGTGACCCCGCACGCCCAGAACAGCGGCACCTCGCCGGCCCGCACCTCCACCGGGTCACCGAAGTCGGGCCTGGCCAGGTCGTCGATGCCGATGACCGCGGGGTCGCCGATGTGCACCGGCGCCCCGTGCACCCGCGGGTAACGCCCGCTCACGTCGACGGCGGTCTTCACCAGCTCCTCCGGCACCGGCCGCATCGACACGACCAGCGGCCCGGAAAGGCAGCCTGACGCGGTACAGGGAACGTTGGTCACGTACATCGGCACGTTGGTCCCCAGCTCCAGGTGCCGCACCGGCACGCCGGCCGCCAGCAGCGCGCGCTCGAAGGTGAAGCTGCAGCCGATGAGGAACGGCACGAGGTCCTCGCGCCACTCCTCCACCACCTCGTCGAGGTCCGCGACCGGACGGCCGTCCCGGTAGAGCCGGTAGCCCGGCAGGTCGGTACGGAGATCACCGGCGAACAGCTCCGTCGACGAGGTCCCCGGCTCGCCCACGTCGAGCACCGGACACGCCCGCGGGTTCTGGTGGGCGAACAACAGCAGGTCGTACCGCAGCCGTGCGGGCACGGCGATCAGGTTGGCCTGCGTCCAACCCCGGCACCAGCCCGCGGTGGGCACCCGCTCGCCGGTGCGGAACCGCTCCCGCGCCTGCGCGGGGGTCAGATCGGCGACGTCCACAGACACGACATTACGCCTCATGCGTGATGTCGTGCTTTTCCCGGGTAGCGGGCGCAGGTGCGGCTCGATGTGAACCCCCTCGACTACCTGCTCATCGCCATTTACTTCGCCACCGTGCTCGCGATCGGCTTCGCCGCGCGCCGGCGGATCAGCACCAGTCTGGACTTCTTCCTGGCCGGCCGCGGGCTGCCGGCCTGGATCACCGGCCTGGCGTTCGTGTCGGCGAACCTGGGCGCGATCGAGATCCTCGGGATGGCGGCCAACGGAGCGCAGTACGGCGCGATGACCGTGCACTACTACTGGATCGGCGCGGTCCCCGCGATGGTGTTCCTCGGCATCGTGATGATGCCGTTCTACTACCGCTCCAAGGTCCGTTCGCCGTGGACGTGGTGGTGTCGATCGTGGTCACGCTGGTCACCACCCAGAAGCCGCAAGAGGAGCTGCGCGGGCTCGTGTACGGGCTCAGCGACGTCACCATCGAGGACGACGCGCTGGCCGGGGACGCCAAGTGGTACCGCTCGCCCGTGCTGCTGGGCACGGGCGCCCTCGTTCTGGCGGCTGTGATGTACGGAGTGATCCTATGATGAGCGATATCCGGATGGTGATCGGCGGGTTGTTCCTGATCTACGGCGTGATCCTCATCATCGCCGGCGTCCTGGGCAGCGCCGTGAACCTGTGGACCGGGCTGATCATGGCGGTGTTCGGCGGCACGTTCGTGGTCTGGGCCCGGATCAGACGGATCTGATCGGCTCCTGCGCCTTCTTGTCGTACACCTCCCGCGCGGCGATCACCTCGTCGGCGTGCTCCCCCGCCCACCCCCCGATGGCCCGCAGCACGCCCATGGCGCTGCTGCCGAGACCGGTCAGCTCGTAGTCCACCCGCGGCGGGATCGTCGGATAGACCGTGCGGCTGACCAGGCCGTCGCGCTCGAGCGTGCGCAGGGTCTGGGAGAGCATCTTCTGGGTGATGCCGTCGAGCATCCTGCGGAGCTCGTTGAAGCGCCTGGGGCCGTCGAGCAGGGCGCCCATCACCAGGCCCGTCCACTTGCTGGTGAAGATCTCGAGGACCGTGTTGGGCTTGCACGCCCGGAGGAACGCCTCGGCGCCGCCGTACTGTCTCAGGTCGGGAAACGTAGTATCCATTAGGTACCTGAATATCAAACAAGTGCCTTCTTCACAACGGATACCTGTGATGACCAGCATGTGAGGCATGCGTGCAATTACCTACCGCTCCTTCGGGGAGCCGGAAGTGCTGGAACTCACCGAGGTGGCGCGGCCCGTGCCGCAAGCCCACGAGGTGCTCGTGCGGGTGCGGGCGGCGGGCGTCAACCCGCCGGACTGGAAGCTGCGGCGGACGCCGTATCCGCCGGATTACGTCGATCTGCCGCTGATCCCCGGCTGGGACGTGTCGGGCGTGGTGGAGGAGGTCGGCGAGTACGTCGGCCGGTTCAAGCCCGGTGACGAGGTCTTCGGCATGCTCAACTTCCCGCGCTACGCCGGGGCGTACGCCGAGTACGTGGTCGCCAGGCCGCGGCAGTTCGCCCGCAAGCCGGCCGGGATCGATCACGTGCAGGCCGCGGCGCTGCCGATGGCGGCGCTGACCGTCTGGCAGGCGTTCGCCGACGTCGCGGCGGTCTCGGCAGGGCAGCGGGTGCTCGTGCACGCGGCCGCCGGGGGCGTCGGACACCTGGCCGTGCAGCTCGCCAAGCTACGCGGCGCGTACGTGATCGGCACGGCGCGGGCCGCGAAGCACGCGTTCGTGCGAGGGCTGGGGGCGGACGAGGTGATCGACTACACCACCGTGGACTTCGCCCGGGCGGTGTCGGGCATGGTGCCAGACTCGGACACATCGGGCATAGCGCCGGACTCGGGCACATCGGGCGTCGACGTCGTGCTCGACATGGTGGGCAAGGACTATCCGGCCAGGTCGTTGCCCGTCTTGCGGCCCGGGGGCGCGTTCATCGGGGGCGCGGGGATGACGCCCGGGGACGTGGCGGCGTACGAGCGGGCCGGGCTGCGGTCCGGGGTGTTCGTCGTGGAGCCCGACCATGCGGCGCTGGAGTCGATCGCCGGCCTGGCGGCGGAGGGACGACTGGCCGCGCACGTGGACCGGGTGTTCCCGCTGGCCGAGGCCGCGAAGGCGCACGCGCTGATGGAGAGCGGCGATTTCGTCGGCAAGCTCGTCCTGGAGATGTGATCAGTACTCGACCTCGAACGTGTGCGGCCCCAGCACGTACCCATCCCCCTTGGGCACGACGTACCCGTGTTCGACCAGCCGCGCCATGCTCCTGCGTAGTTCTTCCTCACCCAGTCCCGACGCCCGGATCAGCCCTTTGAGGTCCGCGTGGCCCTTCTCGACCGCCTGGGACGCCACGGCCTCGTAGACATGGATGTCCACGTCCGACAATGCCTGCACATCGTGACCTTCGGACATCAGCGCTGCCTCGCTCCCTCCCGCAACCTGAAGGGGTCGACCTCACGATCCGGGTTCCGGCGGAGGTATTCGGACTCAAGCTCATTGGTGCGGGATGTGTGCATGGCCAGGGCGTCGTCGGAGCCGTGGAAGAAGGTGTCACTCCGGGTGGCGTGCAGCTGGCGCAGCTCGCGTACCAGGTCGTCGTCGCTGAGCTGGGCCGGATCTATTCCCATCGTCGTCATGGGTTTCCCTCTACCCCAGAGTCCCCCGACAATATCTGTCATATTTCCTGACATATAGGGATTGTCTATAAGATGCCCCGGCTTTACCTTCCCGTTATGGACCTCGAGCTCAGGCACCTCAGAATCGTCCGCGCGGTCGCGGACGCGGGAAGTGTGAGCAAGGCCGCGTCCCTACTCGGGTTGGCACAACCGGCCCTGACCGCCCAGCTCAAACGCATCGAGAGGGTGCTCGGCGGCGCCCTCTTCGAACGCGACCGCCACGGCGCCAGGCCCACCCGCCTCGGCGAACTCGTGCTCGCCAGAGCACGGGTGCTCCTCCCCGCTGCCAAAGAACTGCAGGAGGAAGCCGTACGATTCGCCCACGCCCCCTCCCCCGGCTTCCGCATCGGCGCCACCAACGGGCCGATACTCGGCGGCCTCGTCGACCGGCTGGCCGCCGAGCGTCAGGTCAGCACGTACACGTCCTGGTCGGCACACGAGCTGACCGGCATGGTCGAGCTCGGCCGCCTCGACTACGTGCTGACGGGCGCCTGCGGCGACTCCGGCACCCCCACCGGCACGCTCGTGTGGGAGACCATCAGCCTCGACCCCGTCTTCTGCCTGGTCGCCGAGGCCCATCCCGCCGCAAAGGAGAAGGAGGCGGAGCTGGCCGATCTCGCCCACGAGCAGTGGGCGGTGACGCCAGGAGAGGGCTGCTTCGCGGACTGCTTCGCGATGGCGTGCGCCCGCGCCGGGTTCACGCCCGGCACGATCTACGAGACGGACGTCTCGACGTGCACACACCTCGCACAGGTCGGCCGCGCTGTGGTGCTCTGCCAGGCCACCCACCAGGCCGCCCAGGGCCTGGTGATGGTCCCGCTCGCCGGCGCTCCGCTGCGCTGGCGGCAGCTCCTCGGCCGCCACCCCACCGCACCCGACGCCGCCTGGGTGGTGGCGCAGGCCAAGGAGGCCCACAAGGACGCTGTCCGCCGGAGCCCGGTCTATCAGGACTGGCTGGTACGAAATCCGGCTTATGGCACCGCGCCATAACACGGTGATAGGGGCAAAGTGATACTCCTCCGCTCCTGGGTCCGCCGTTACCTTGACGGCACCCCCCAGCAGCGAGGAGACCATCATGCTCCGCAGCCCGGCGCTGATCGCGATCGCGATCGGCGCGTTAGTCGTGACGGCCACCCCCGCCGTCGCCGCACCCTCCGGCGCTTCTTCAGCCGCGAAGCCGCCCTCTGGCGTCGTGGACGCCCTGGAACGCGATCTCGGCATCACCGAAGAGCAGGTGATCAACCGCCTGGCGAACGAGGCCCGCGGCAACTCCGCCGCACCCGGCCTGCGCAAGAAGCTCGGCGACCGCTTCGCCGGCACCTGGTACGAGGGCGCCGAGAGCACCTTCGTCGTGGCCAGCGTCGACCCGGCCGACGCCGGCGAGATCCGCCGCGCGGGTGCCGTGGCCCGCATCGTGCCGCGGTCGCTGGCCCAGCTGTCCACCGTCAAGGACGGCCTGGACCGGACCGCGCCGCCCGCCACCGTACACAGCTGGGCCATCTCGCCCCAGGACAACTCGGTCATCGTGCACGCGAGCGACGCGGCGGCGGCACAGTCCTGGATCACCGCCGGCGGCGTGGACGCCGCGGCCGTGAAGATCGAGCAGTCGGCCGAGCGCCCGCACCTGTTCTACGACATCCGGGGCGGGGACGCGTACTACACCTCGGAGGGCTACCGCTGCTCGGTCGGCTTCGCCGCCAGGCGCGGCACCCAGCTCGGCTTCACCACCGCGGGCCACTGCGGCGCCACGGGCGTGACCACGACCGGCTACAACCGGGTGGCCCAGGGCACCGTCCAGATCTCGTCCTTCCCCGGCAACGACTACGCGTGGGTCGCCACCAACACGCAGTGGACGGCCCCCGGCGTCGTCAACGGCTACAGCGCCGGCATCCTCCCGGTACGCGGCGCGACCGTCACCCAGCCTCAGGGCTCGGTGTGCCGCTCCGGCTCCACCACGCAGTGGCACTGCGGCACGGTCACCGCGCTCAACGCCACCGTCAACTACCCGGAGGGCACCGTCACCGGCCTGACGCGTACCACGGTGTGCGCCGAGGGCGGCGACTCGGGCGGCTCGTTCATCTCGGGCGACCAGGCCCAGGGCATGACCTCGGGCGGCTCGGGCAACTGCACCGTGGGCGGCACCACGTACTTCCAGCCCGTGGGCGAGATCCTCTCCACAGGCGGCCTGACCTTGGTCACCGCCGGGGGCACCGACCCGCCGCCGACCGGCTGCCAGGGCCTTGAGGAGACCTACAGCGGGTCGCTGACCTCGAACGCGAGCGCTTACCAGCCGAACGGCTCCTACTACCAGGCGACGGTGTCCGGCACCCACTCCGCCTGTCTCGACGGTCCGAGCGGTGCGGACTTCGATGTGTACCTCCAGAAGTGGAATGGCTCATCCTGGTCCGTGGTGGCCAGGGGCGACAGCCCGAACCCCGACGAGACGATCAGCTACAACGGCACTGCCGGGTACTACCGGTATCGCGTGCACGCTTACAGCGGGTCGGGCTCGTACACGCTGGGCTTGAACCGCCCATGACAGCTCAATCCAGCTGAGCAGGTGCGGCCGGGACGACGATCACGTCCCGGCCTCGCCACGCTCATGGCCGGTCGGCGAGCGTCGTCGATGGGCCGAGCCGGTCAGATCCGGTTGCTCAGAGTGCGGAGCAGGAATCCGAACCCGCGAGTGGCAAGACGCGGCGGTGTGGCGCCGTTCATGCGGATGAGGTGCTCGCTCTGCATCAACGTCCGCGGGCCGGACACCGCGAGGGCGTGGGAGGCGACCGTGGAGGCCAGGGCCGCGCGCCGCCTCCGCCTGGAGGAGTACACGCCGACGACCGCCCGCGGATCGGGCACGGCGCCCAGGCACTCCACCAGCGTCGCCACGTCCTCGAGCGCCTGGTTCGTGCCGTGCGCCATGACGGGCGGCATCCCGTGCGCCGCGTCCCCGAGCAGCACGCACCGCCCGTCGCCCCAGCGGCGCGGCACCTTGTGCCGGGTGTGCGGGAACACCTCGGCGTCACCGTCCTCCAGCGACGCCAGAACCCGCTCGACCGGCCCACCCCAGCCTGCGAACCGGCGGCGGAGCATCTCCAGCGGCTTGTCCTCCGGCGGCGCGCCCGGCGACCACGGCACGTCGAAGAACCACTGCATGAGCCCGTCACCCGCGCCCATGAACCCGAAGTCGCCCTGCCGGCCGACCATCAATGTCGTGGTCGACCCGGGATCGAACGGAGCCGACGTCAGGCCCTGCCAGACCGCGGCACCGGTCAGAGCCGCCTCGCCACCTCCCAGCAGGAGAGCGCGCACCCGGGAGTGCACACCGTCGGCCCCGACCAGGAAGTCACCGCTGAACTCCTGACCTGTTTCCGTCCGCACCCGTACTCCGTCCCCGTCGGCCTGCAGCTCCGCGACCCGCGCACCGAACCGCACGGTCCCCTCCGGCAACCCGCTCTCCAGGAGGGTGATCAGCGACCCGCGGGGGATCACCCGCGCCGCCGACCCGAACCGCTGCGCCAGCGCCTCCAGGTCGAACTCCAGCACGCGGCGACCGCGCGCGGTCCGCAGGCATAACGTCGTCAGCCGCTGCCCCACCCCGTCCAGGCCCACGCCCAGATCCGCCAGGATCGCCGTGCCGTTGCACCACAACGTGATGGCCC
This sequence comes from Nonomuraea sp. 3N208, assembly GCF_052245935.1. Classification (NCBI taxonomy): domain Bacteria; kingdom Bacillati; phylum Actinomycetota; class Actinomycetes; order Streptosporangiales; family Streptosporangiaceae; genus Nonomuraea; species Nonomuraea sp. 3N208. Next base: position 36,622 of record NZ_JBQQBR010000029.1, read on the forward strand.
CACCCCCGAGGCGCAACTCCTGCGCCTGTTCCAGCACCACCACTTCGTGCCCCGCGGCGATCAACCCCTGCGCCGCCGCGAGCCCGCTGATCCCCGCCCCCACCACCAGCACCCGCACCGCCGCCCCCTTGGCTCTACAATAAGTAGTACTACTAGTTATAGAGCATCGGGCCGATCATCCTCAAGATCCCGACAAGCGCCCGGCTGGTTGGCGGCGACGCGGCGATCAGAGGGACTTCAAGTACGTGAGAACCGCCAGAATGCGACGATTGCTCTCCGCCGAGTCCGGCAAGTTCAGCTTCTGGAAGATCGATCGCATGTGCGCCTCCACCGTGCGCTCGGCGATGACCAGGCGGGCGGCGATGGCGGTGTTGGAGTGTCCCTCGGCGACGAGGGCGAGGACGTCGTGCTCGCGCTCGGACAGGCGCGCGATCTGCGTGTTCTGGGCGTTGATCAGCGCCGCCACCACCTCGGGATCGAGCGCCGAGCCGCCTGCGGCGACCCTGGCGAGGGCGGACAGGAAGTCGTCGACGTGCAGCACCCGGTCCTTGAGCAGATATCCGAATGCTCCGGTGCTCACCAGCGGGACCGAGTTGGTGGTCTCGATGTGCTGGGACAGCAGCAGCATGGGGAAATCGGGCAGCTCCCGCCGAAGAAGCCGGGCGGCCTGCACTCCGTCGTCACTCATCGTCGGCGGCATCCGCACATCGATGACCGCGATGTCGGGCCGGCGCCCGCGTACCGCGTCGACCAGGGCCTGGGCGTCCCCGACGGCGGCGACGACCTCGTGACCCGCGTCTTGGAGCAGCCGGACGATCCCCTCCCGGAACAGCGCCGAATCCTCCGCCACTATGACGCGCATGGCATCTCCGCCTCGATCGTGGTGCCCTCGTGCGGCGCGCTGATCACCGAGAGCGTTCCGCCGATCGCGCTGACACGATCGCGCAGGGTGGTCAGGGACGCCTGGGACGGCGTGAAGCCGACACCGTCGTCGGTGACGGCGATGTGCAGGCAATCCCCAGCCTGGCGCACGCTTACGCGGATGCCGGTCGCCTCGGCGTGTTTCAGCACGTTGGTCATGGCCTCGGCCACCAGGAAGTATGCGGTGGCGGCCACGACGTCGCTGGTCTCCACCGTGCCGGCGCGCAGGTCGACGGGCAGGGCGCACTGGGCGGCGAGCCTGCGCAGGGCGGCGGTGAGCCCGTCGTCGAGGCTGGCGGGGCGCAGGCCGTGGGCCAGCCTTCGGAGCTCGCCGACGGTGTCCTCCAGCCGGTCCACCGCCAGGTCCAGCTCGAGGGAGAGTGGGTCGGCAGGGTCGAGTCGCCGCTGGGCGGCCCGTAATTGCATGCCGACCGCCAGCAGGTGCTGCTGGGCGCCGTCGTGCAGGTCGCGTTCCAGCCGCTTGCGCTCCGCAACGGCGGCTGAGACCAGACGCCGCCGGCTCTCCGACACCTCCGCCAGAACCCTGCGCAGGCCCAGCCGCAACCGGCTCACCTCGATCGGCAACCCGGCCGCCGACACCGCGAGGCGGACGCGCCTGAGCTGACGCGCCGACGCGCGGCCCAGGACCACCACGCCGATCTCGGCATCGGCGGTCCGCAACGGCAGCGTGGTCCGGTCCGCGGGCACCTCGGCGTCGGTTCCCCAGATGTCCACGTACCCGCCGCGCTCGGCCTCGGTGAGCAGCAGGACCAGCCCGGGGTCACCGGCGAGCGCGCGCAGCGCCTCCTGCACCGACTCCGGCTCCGCCGTGCCGTCCCGTACCCGGTCGACGAAGTCGGCGATGCCGGCGAGGATCACCGTACGGTCCCGGTCGAAAACCCGTCCGGTGGCGTCGTGCACCCGCCGGAACACCGGCATGAGGATCAACGCGGCCACGAACACCGCCCCGTACCCGCCCAGCGGCGAGTCACGGCCGAAGAAGGAGCCGAGCACGACGGCGGACGCGGCGAACACGCCCGCAGCGATGATCGCGGTCACCACCCACGCCGCAGAGTCGCCGAGGATCCTGTCGATCTCGAACAGGTCATGGCGCAGTACGGCCACGGCCACCGCGGCGGGGACGAGCACCACGATCCCGATCAGGAAGCCGCCGTACGCGGCGGGTCCCGCCCAGCCGAGTGCGGTGATCGCCCAACTGGCCACCATGAGCACCACCACCAGCACGGCGGCCAGGACGAGCCATCTGGTCTGCGCGCGTACCCGCTCGTCACCGCGGCGGTAACGCACCACCACGGAGCTCACACTGGCGACTGACACGACGAGCAACGCCGCGAGCGCGGCCACCATCAGCGGCATCCAGATACCCGCCGGCACCGCCACCGGTGAGCGGGCCACCGGCGGCGGGTCGTAATGGTTCATGGTCACCACCATCGCCGCCGTCACACCGACCGCCGACAGGGGCACCGCGGCCGCCGCCACCCGCCACCGCCGTCCCGGGAGCAGCCCGTCAGGAAAGATCAGTAACAGGATGAGAAACCCCACCACCTGCCACGACCAGATCACCGCCCCCCACCACGAGTGGCGGCCCCATTCCTCCAGCGCGGGCACGGCCAGCATCGAGACCGCCACCCCCGCGAGCGCGCCCGGCACAGGACTGGCCGGCGCCCGTACCGCGATCAACCAGCCGAGTCCCAGCGGCACCAGCCCGAGCAGATAGACGGCGAACGCCCAGCCCCCGCCCGCCGCCCAGCCCCCGCCAGCCGCCCAGGCAAGCGTGGTCCACGCGCCGGCGCACGCCATCGTCGCCACCACCATCCACCAGCGCATGCGGCTCACCGCGACATTCTCCTGCGCGAACGCCGCCCTGGCATCAGTGCCAACACGTACCGGCCTGCCCGGCACGATATCCAGCGCTGCCCTCGATGCGCGCCCATGACCGATCCACCGACAGTGGATGCGTCCCGAACACCTCCGAACAACAAGGAGAGAACACCATGGTCGCCATCATCGTCGTCCTGCTGGCCCTGCCGATCGGTTTGCTGATCCGCAACCGGCTCGGCGCCTACCTGGCGTTCGCCGTCGTCTTCGCCCAGGTCTACACCTTCCAGACGGGACTCCTGGTCATGGAGTGGACCAACGGCGCGACCGCGGCCTTCCCGCGCAGCACCTCGCCGGAGCTGCTCGACAGCAGCATCGGCTACCTGGCCTTCACCTCGGTGGTCTACCTCGTGGGGTTCGGGCTGGTGACGCTCGGTCACTGGCTGCGCAGCCGACGCCGCCACAACGCCGAGGAAGTACGGCTGGACCGCTGACCGACACCCTCCATGTGCCCCGCCACCCCTCCGCAGACAGCGACCCCGCTCCCCCACCAGTACCCTCTTTACGCGTGCACTCGACCTGAAAGTGCCGCGGATACGATCGGTTGAGGGTCCGCTGACGTTGCGGAGCGTGGAATGATGTCCGGGGGACCTTGTCTCCCGTCCGGCGGGGCACCAGAACGGGATCGAAATGCTCTAGCCTTAGCCATGCACGAGGCCGGGCATGACACCCTGCCGCGCTGCACACAACTGAATCCAGGGGCGGTAGCTCAGCCGGTCAGAGCATCGGACTCATAATCCGTGGGTCGTGGGTTCAAGTCCCACCCGCCCTACTCTCCCACTCCAGGCTGTACGTGGGGGTTCCTTGATCCCGCCAAGTCGGCGGGTCGGCGGTCTCCCAGATGGGAGACCGTAGGGAGACCGCCAGTTTGGGACGCCTCCCCCACGGCGACCGCCCGAGGCACCAGAACGGCACTCGCTTCGGCCGCTTCCCGCGCCACTTCCGGCAGCACCGTCGTGTAAAGATCGGCCGTGATCGACACGCTCGAGTGCCGCAGCATCGCCGACGTCGTCTTCATGTCGTTGCCAGCCGCCAGGGACAGCGTGGCCGCACCGTGGCGAAGGTCATGCAGGCGGATCGGCGGCAGGCCAGCCGCGAACGCCAACCGCTCGAAGTGCTCACTGACCCAGTCAGGCGTCAACTCGCTGCCGTCCTCCCGCGTGAAGATCCGGCCGGTGTCCGTCCACGCCGATCCCCACGCCAGCCGCTCCTCGTTCTGCCGCGCCTTGTGCGCCCGCAGGACGGCGACCGTGACCTTGTCCAGCGCGACCACCGCGCCCGACGACTCTGTCTTCGGCGATCCCTCCTTCACCTCCCGGCCGACGTTGGTGAGCTGCTTGGCCGTGGCCAGCAGACCTTCGTCCAACTCGCCGTCGATCCAGCGCGCACCGCACGCCTCGCCACGACGCAAGCCTCGGAACGCGATCAGGTGATACAGGGCGTACAGCCGGTCAGGCGCCGCATAGTAGAGGAAGGTACCGAGCTGAACTGGCGTCCACACCATCACCGGCGAAGGCCTCGGCGTCGCCAGCCACACCTTGAACCTCTCCAGCGACTTCTTCGCCTGAACCGGGGCGGCCCGCTCAGCGGCAAGACGCTTCTCGTACGCGACGCTGAACGCCTCCACCCGCGCCTTCGTCCAGACCACCCCCTTAGCCTTCTTCCCCGCGTCCAGCTTCACCAGCTCGGCGGCGTTAAAAGTGACGACGTGCTCCAATGCCAGTGAGTTAAGGCATTTCTGCAGGTAGACGTACAGATTCGCGAGTGCAGAGATTGGCGCACGTGAGCGGAGTGTCGCGATTCGATGACGCTCGGTGTGTCGTCTGTTGATGCAACGAAGTCCTCGATAGGACGGCGATCGACCAAGAACGCATTCGCCCCATCGAGGAGCTTCGATGCTCGCTCAGTCTGCCATGCCCGCGTTGCCGCTCTCCATCACCGACGATGTTGCCGTCCCGGCGGTGAAGGACGGATCGGCCAATAGCTCGGGACAGGAGTGTCCTGCCGGTTTAGGGGTGCTGACCTGTGAGATCAGCCCGGATCTGGTTGATGATGTGATCGAAGTATCCGGATGCCGGGAGCAGCGGCGGCGGTTGCTGCCGGCGCGGGCGGTGCTGTACTTCGTCCTCGGGTTGTGCCTGTTCAGCGGGGCCGACAGCCTGGCGCCGCCGGGCTATCGGTCGGTGATGCGCTGGCTCACCGATGGGTTGCGTCACCTGCGCGGTGTGGTGTTGCCGACCAGTTCGGCTCTGACCAAGGCCAGGCAGCGGTTGGGAGCCAAGCCACTGGAGCTCCTGTTCGATCGCCTGCGTGGGCCGGTGGCCGGCCCGGCGACGCCGGGGGCCTTCGTCTTCGGGTTGCGCTTGGTGGCCTGGGACGGGACCGGGCTGGACGCAGCCGACACGACGGCCAACGCCACGGCGTTCGGCGTCACCCAGGGCGGTAACCCGCAGGTGCGGCTGCTCGCGCTGATCGAGTGCGGCACGCACGCCGTCATCGATGCCGCTTTCGACAGTGTGGCCAAGGCCAGCGAACAGAAGCTGGCCCGGCGGGTGCTGCACGCGCTCCAGCCGGGCATGCTCTTGCTGGCCGACCGGAACTTCCCCGGTCACGAGTTATGGGGCATGGCGGCTGCGACCGGCGCTGATCTGGTCTGGCGGATCAAGAAGAACCAAGTGTTCACCCCGGTTCACGAGTTGCCCGACGGATCATTCATCTCGATCATGCCGACCCCGGCGGAGAACGTCCGCTACGGCCAGGCCCGCGCCGCCGGCAGGACTCTGCCCCGACCGCCGCAGGGCCATCGGGTACGGATCATCGAGTACACCATCACAGTCAAAGGCCCTGGCGGCTCGACCAGAGTGGAGCAGTTCCGGCTGGTCACGACGCTGCTTGACCACAGACGAGCGCCAGCGCGCAAGCTTGCCGCCCTCTATCACGAGCGCTGGGAAAGCGAGAACGGGTACGGCGAACTCAAGACCCGGCTTCGCGGAGCCGCCTTCATCCTCCGCTCCAGGCTGCCCGAGCTCGTCAACCAGGAGATCTTCGCCCTGCTCGCCGTCTACCAGGCGTTATGCAGCCTCAAGGCCGAGGCCGCCCGCACCGCCGGGATAGATCCGGACCGCATCTCCTTCACCGTGACCATCCGTGTCGCTCGCACCCACGCCAGCAGCCACCGCACCAGCCCCGACACAGTCGACCAAGCACGCCGCGAGGCCATCATGGATCTCCTCGAGGACCTGGTGCCCCCACGCCGCGATCGGCAATGCGACCGTGTCAAGAAGCCGCCGAAGAACACCTTCGTGACCAAGAAACGCGATCAGATGACCCCATCGGGCAGCGTCAAATACAAGATCAGAATAAGCCGAAAAGCCCTGTCACCAGCGCAAACGCCTTAACTCACTGGCATTGCGACGTGCTCCCGTTTCGCGGAGGCCAGCACCGTGCGGATCGTCGCCCTGATCCGCTGCTTGGTCACTGGCCCGGTCGGCCGCTTCCCGCGCACCGACGCCCGGACCTGCGGATCGTCGGAGGCGCGTGCGGCGAGCAACGCCTCGTTCTTCTCATCGATCCGGGTGAATACCTGCTCGACCCCAGGCACGAACAGCCGGTCCAAGCGCACGTCGGCGAGAACTTCGCGGATATGCGTCTGCCAGTGTGAGACGTAGCTAAGTAGCGTGCTCTCCCGGATGTCCTTGAGCTTCGCCACGATGAAGGCCGCCATGGCGGTGCACAGCAGCGCCACGACGGTGCTTGCCGCTACGGCCAGGCGGGTCCTGATCGAGCACCGATGCCACCTGCTCACTCTGTCTGCGCATGTGCCATATCTCCTCGCAGTCCTCGCCCTCATGGCACGTGTTGGGCGTCGGCCGACGAGAGCGCCGATCCCATCCGCGGGCGCGGCCCAGGGTTGCAGCGTCCGGGACGGGCTGGTACGCGCCTTAGAAGCTGTCGGCTGTGCCGTCCGGCAGCAGAGTCAGGGCGCCGGGGTCGGCGGCCGGATCGCCGGCGAACAGGTCGCCGAAGTCGATCACGCCGCAGATGGTGCCGTGGAGTTGGCCGGAAACAGGTCGCCGTGGAGCCTCCGCGCAGGGCCGGCCCAGTCCGGCGCGGCGGCGTCGGCTCAGACCGCGTGGACGGTGTCTGCGCCGGGGTCAGCCCCAAGCTCAGTGGCTTCGGCGAGCTGTTTGGTCAACCTCTCAGAGCAGTCGGCCAGCGACCCTTCGCGGTCAAAGCGGCTGGCGGACGCGTGCGGGGGCGGGTTGGTGAAGAGCCGTCAGGAAAGCGGCCAGGACATCGGCGACTTCTGCGGCGCGCGTGACGGGGGTGCGGTCGGCAGGCGTGCCCGGCACCCGGGTGGTGACGATCCAGGGTCGTGGAAACAGAGCGGAGGGCTCACTGAGGCGCTGCGTGTTGGCGTACCGGCAGAGGAGGGCGCGGGGCGGGGGCGGGCAACGAACGAATCACCGGCGAGGAAGACAAGCGAGCGTGGCCAAACAGCGTCTGGATGCCCTCGACCCCGACCACCTCACTGGTTGCTCCGGTATTCACCAAGGCCCTACTGGCTAGGGACACATCGTGAACGGTTCGATGCCAGGCAGGTGGCGGGACCATTCACCGGCGGTGAGCGTACGACCGGCGCGCACGCACAGGGTCGCGGCCACGTGCCGCTCGTCCACGTCGAACACACGGATCGTGCCGTCGGGGGCGGCGGTGTGGAGTTTCGTGCCGTCCGCAGAGAATGCCACCCACCCGCTGTGGGCGCTGTCCGCCGCCTGCTTGCCGTCGAAGACGAGGCCCAGAGGTCGCCGGCTCGGCACGTCCCAGAGACGTACGCGCGAGCCCTGCTCGTACGTCGCGATCGTGCGCCCATCAGGCGACCAGGCCAGCCTGGTGGCCTCGCTGCCCGGCACCGCGGGGAACTCGGCGATTTTGGTCCTGATGTCGCCGTCCCACAGGGTGAGTCGGCCGGGCCCGGAGAAGGCCACCTGCCGGCCGTCCGGGCTGAAGGCGAAGGCGCCGGCGAGCTGCCCGGTGCCCTGTTCGGGAGGCCGGGTGGCGCCCTTTTCCGGATCGATGAGCTGGAGCGGGTTTACGGTCACGAGCAGCCGTCCGTCGGGGCGGAAGGCGAGGTCGTTCGCGCCCGTCCCGGTCTCCGCTCGTTGAGATCCGCGTTCGAGGTCCCACAGTTCGACGCGACCGTGCTGCCCGTAGCGCGACACGGCCAGCGTGCGTCCGTCCGGACTGAACGCCAGCGCCTGGGCGCCCTGCTCGACGCCGCCCCCCAGCTTGAGCCGGGCCGACACCTTAAACCCGGTCAGATCCACGATGTGGACCGTGTCGTCGGCGGCCAAGGCGAGCCGGCGGTCGTCGGGACTGAAGGCGGTCGCGCCGCCACCGCCCGACCGGCTGATCAGTTTCATCAAAGCGCGGCCCGTCGCCGCGTCCCTGACCTCTATCCGATCCTCCCAGATCGCGGCCAGCACGCGCGTGGAGGGGGCCAGCCGTACGTTCCCGCTCTCGCTGCCGCCGCCGCCCGGCGGGTCGAACACCATCGAGACATCCTCGGTGTGGACAGCGCCGTGTCCGTCCAGATAGCGGACGGCCCGGCCGGCGAGGTCGAAGCGGAGCCCGCCGACGAAGGCGGGCAGGGCCTGGCTGTACACCGTGTTGTAGAAGGCGGGCAGGGCCTGGTTGGACACCGTGTCAGGGGTGGAGCGCCGCTGCAAGGTCAGTCGCTCCCGGCTGCCCCAGTTGGCGATGAAAGCGTCGCCGAAGACGAAACCGGCCTCCGGGCCCACTCCGCCCCCCGGGCCCACCCCGCCCTCCTGGGTCATTACCTCCTCACCGGACGGCAGCTCGAACATACGGATCCTGCTCGTCTCTTTCGAATGCACAAGCTCCGTGGTCATCATCATCTTGCCGTCGTCGCTGAAGGTGGTCTGGTTGATGACGCCCTTGTCCCGCTCGGTCGGCGGGATCGGCGTCCTCTTGCCCCGGCGCAGGTCCCACAACTCCGCTTCATGGCCTTTCACCACGTAGCCGAAGCGGCCGTCCCGGCTGATCGCGTTGAGCGCGGCTCCCGAGGGAGCGGTGAGCTGCTTGCGCTTGGCGACGTCCCACCATTCGGGCAGGGCTTTCGCTCCCCAGGGGATGGCGAGGTAGCGCCCGGAGCCGTCGAAGCTGAGTGTGCCGCCCGCCGATTGCCTGCCTTGACGGGCGATGGGGGCGCCGAGCGGTCTTCCGGTGCGCGTGTCCCACAGCCTTACCCCCTCGTGGTCGAGGAGGGCCAGGGTGTGCCCGTCGGGGGTGAGCGCGGCTTGGGACACCTCCGCGCTCACCCCGGACAGCACGCCGATCCGCCGTTGGCCGGTGATGTCCCAGATCCTGGCTGTCCCGCCGTCCAGGGACACGAGCACGCGGCCGTCCTGGCTGAGGTTCTGCACGGTCGCGGCCGTGTAGTCGGGGTCGAGGAAGACGGAGGTCGTGGTCTGAGAGAGCGAGTCGTAGAGCGCGCCGCGGGTCTCGGGCAGTTCCGGGCTCAGCCGCCAACCGGCCACGCTCAGCAGCTTCGCGACCTGAGGATCGCTCTGCCGCAGGTCGGCGGCTCGCAGCGCGAGCTCCCGCGCCAGCGCGTCGTCGCGCTGGCGGCTCGACTCCCTGCGCAGGTACTCCGCAGTGCCGAGCCCGCCGAGCGCGACCACGAGGAGTACGGCCAGGGCCGCCGCGACCAGACGGCGTCTCCTCGCCCTCCTACGGGCCAGGCTCACCGCCTCGTCGAGGAACTCGCGTTCGCGCCGTCCCAGCGTGAGGTCCTTGTGCGCGGTGGCGGCCCACTGCAGCGTCCGGTCGAGTGCCGAGCCGTGCAGCAGGTCGGCCGGTCTTCTGCCATGCTCATTCCACAGCGCGGCCGCCTCGGCGAGTCGCCGGTGGACGGGCAGCCCTTCGCGGTTGCCCGCCACCCAGTCGCGCAGCCGGGGCCAGGCGTGCAGGAGGCCGGGCGTGGCCAGTTCGTACGCGGCACCGGACCGCGTGACCAGGCCCGCGGCGCCGAACACGGTGAGCATCGCGTCCACGGCCTGCGAGTCCGGCAACTCGTCTCTGCTGACGAGCCGGAGTTCGTCGCCGTCGATCATCCGCAGGAACACCTCGGGCACGGTCGCCCGCTCGGCCTCGGTCAGCTCGCAGTAGAGCTCCTCCGCGATCGCACCCAGGTCGGGCTCGGGCCGTCCGGTCAGAGCACCCGCCTGCGTAAGGCCGCGTTCGAGCAGGTTATCGCCGCGGCGGAGCAGCGCCTCGCCGCCATGGCCCACCAGCCGCAGCAGCACCTCCCCGGCGGCCGGCCGCTCCGTGGGATCCCGGGCAAGCGCTGCGGCCACCAACGCATCCAGGGGTTCAGGCAGGCCGCACACGTCCGGCTCGAACTCCATCACCCGCCCAATGACGGCGGCCGGATCCCCCGCCTCAATCACGTCCTTGCCCCGGGCCGCGAACAGCACCACCATCGCCCACGCCCACAGGTCGGCCGCCTCACTCGCGCCCCGCCCCGAGAACACCTCCGGCGGCATGTATCCGGGCGTGCCCATGATCGGCCCGCTCGTCGTCGGCCCCACCTCACGGGCCACACCGAAATCGATCACGCGCGGCCCGTCCGGCCCCATGATGATGTTGTCCGGCTTGAGATCGCGATGCACAATCCCGCCCTGGTGGATGGCGGTCAGCGCGGTCGCCACCCCGATCGCCAGCCGGCGCAGCGCGTCCTTCTCATATGACCCCGACTCCGCTACCACCCGCCTCAGGCTCGGCCCTGGCACGAACTCGCTGACGATGTACAGCGGCGCCGAATCGACCTGTGCCTCGATCACCTTGGCGGTGCAGAACGAGGCCACCCGCTGGGCCGCCGCCGCCTCCTTCGCGAGTGTGGCGCGTGATTCGGCGCTGTCGTACCGGGGGATCTTGATCGCGACCCGCTCTCCTGTCTCCCCGTAGCCCTCGTAGACGACGCCCTGGCCGCCCGCGCCCAGCCGGCCGGCCAGCCAGTAACGACCCAAACGCCGCGGATCGGATGGGGTGAGAGGAAGCATTGAGCGTGCCATTTCGGGGAAACTCCGGATGGGCTGAAGGTCAAGGGCATCTGCCGGATGCTGAACATCGGCGTGGAGCCCCCCGCGCCAGCACGGCCTGGCAGGTCGCGAGCGCGAAGAATCCGATCGCGCCCGCCACAGGCCCAATACTGGGGACTAAATCGGGATGAGACGGCAGGATGGCCGCACCGCACGCGACAACGTCCGCTGCAGCGAGTGCGGCGCCCAGCACATGAACGCCACCTGACGGCCGGATCAGGGCGATCGCCGCCAGCGACGACGCGATGATCGCGCCACCCGCGAACGCGAACGTCACCAGGATCATCACCGGAACAGCGCGATGAACGTCCAGATAGGACAGTCCCAGATGGCCGGCCACGGCTTGGCCGAAACCCGGAACGAATCCCTCGGCTTGTACGGCCGTTCCCGACCGAGCCAGCGCGACCCAGGGCAGCAATCCCGAAACGACCACAGCGGACAGCCCCGCCACCAGCCCAACGCGGGCCGCACGATGGGCCCCGCTCTGATGGCCACGTGGCCCCGCCGATAACTCGCTCATCCCCCTCCCGAACCCGACCGCCACGATCGCCCTGACAGGGGTCGATCGTGCCACGGGCACCAACCGATGCCAACTTCTGCGAACGCCTCTGCTCGGGTGACGCCCCGGGGGTGAACCGGATCGTCCAGATCCATCACCAGGTTCCTGATCGCTTGCATGGCCCAGCTCGCGCTCGGGTGCGCGGTGGCGCCGAGTTGTGGCGGGTCTCTTGGGCGAGCGGCACCGATCTCGATCCGCGGCTCGTCCTGAAGCTGCATGTCGGGCCGGTGACCAGCGTGGCCTGGGGGATCTTGGGGGATCGTCCGTCGCTAGCCGTCTGCGACAAGGACAGGCGTGAGACCGAGGGGCGGTACCGGCTGCGAGTGTGGGATGTGCCGTCCGGTCAGTCAAGTCTGCTGCCGTGCGCGGAACCCGTCCGGTGCCTGGCGTTCTCAACGGCCGGTGAGTACCCCCTGCTCGTCTCCGGTCACGATCGGGGCTGGGTGGGCATCTGGGACGTCGCGGACGCGTCGCTGCGGCACACGCTGAGGATCGGTGACGCGGACCTACTCGATCTGCACGTGGTGGATTCCGGCCCTGCCGGGTGGATGGTGACTCAAGATCTGGAAGGCCGCGTCAGCGGCTGGTCGCTCCCGACCGGTCGCCACGTGACCGACTTCAGCTCGTCCCGCACGTACTCGATGTACGCGGGCAGGCTGGCCGACGGGAGGCATGTCCTGCTGACCGACGGTGGCGATCTGTCGCTCTGGGATCTGGACGACGGTGGGCGGCTGAGTATGAGGATTCCGCCTGACCTGGGGACAGTGCGACGGACCCCGTTGTCCACGACGGACGGTCGCGACCTCGTCACCGTGATCGAAGAGCGCGGTTCCATCGTCACCTTCGATCCAGCGACAGGCGCCCGGACGAGTGTCGACATCACCGCCCATCTCAACCGCCACCCGCATGGGCTGATGGACATGTGGTCAGATTCGTACCCTTATCCGAGGCTGGCGACGGTGTCAGGGAGGCTCGCGGTGCCCACGCCCTGGCGGGTGCGCCTATGGGATCTCAGCACCTCGCAGCAGCAGGACCCACCGCTCGCGTGGCCGGCCTCGCGCGCAGCCGTGCGCGCCGTGCGGTGGCAGGATCGTGACCTGCTGCTCACCAGCTCGGCCTACGAAGGAGTGGTGGCCCTGTGGGACCTCGACCGGCCGGTTGACCCCGAACCCGGACACGACGAGCGCATCAGCGCCGTCTCCTCGGCCGAATCCGCGGACGTAGTGGCGAGCGTCGACGAGGGCGGAACGATCGTGGTGCGCCACAGCCTGGACGGGCGGCCGTTGGCCGCGCCGCTGAAAAGCGGTGTCGAAGGCACTCGCGCGGCCGCGGTCTGGCTCGACGGCGATGACGCCATCGTGGCCACGGGCGCCGGTTCGCGCTACCTCAAGGACGGCAACCTGCGACGCTGGAACCTGAGCAGCCACCTCCCCCTCGGGGCGCCGATCTTCGCGCATCCCACGTCTGTGCACGGCCTCTCCCACATCGTGCTGCGAGGGCGGGAAGTCATCGTCACGTTCGGCCGGGACGGCCGGATCAAGATCTGGCACCCACCGACGGCATACTCCTTGACGAAGCCCAGACCGCGGTCATTACCAGGATCACCGGGTTCGCGACCGGCGTCATCGACGGCAGGCCGTTCGCGGCGCGGTCCGGCTACGGCCGACCCATGACCCTGCACGCCCTCGACGACCTGACCGCCCCGTCGATCACCATCCCTGACGCCGACGACGACGTTGTTCTCGCTTTTGCTGGCCCCGGCGTCGTCGCCGCGCACACCGTCCCGGGACATGGCAGGCCGGACACGGTCCGCGTCTGGAGTGTCTCCGGCACCCGGATCGGCCCGGACATCCGGGGCACGACAGAGGTCACCACGGCGACGGAACGGGCGTGGCCGGCCGTCTACGTCGGCCGCGCGGACGGCACCATCTCACTGACCGACCTGGAGACGGGACACGATCTCTGCCACCCGATGATCCTGCCGACCAGACCGATCGCTCTCGTAGTGACCGGCGACGGAGATCTGATCGCTGGGTTCGGCAGCGACCTGGCGCGCGTTCGCCCGCCTTCGACGTCCCATGGACCGCGTTGAGGGAGATCAGGTGACACGGTGGACAGCGATCAGGCCGGCCGCAACGGTCCTGCTGCTCCTGGCGTTGAACTCTGTCGCCCGGCGACAAGCATGACCCGCTCCCAGCTCACTCCTCATGTGGGGTGCCAAACTGGCGGCAGAAACGGCCGCGGGCTGAGGTAATGACTGGTCAGTGTTCTGTGAGTGCCGTGTAGGTGGTGGAGCGGCCGGATTTTGAGCGTGCGGGCGGCTTCGGCGACCGATACGCCGTCGACCACCAGGCGGCGCAGGGCGGCCGACTCGGCCCGGGCCGACCACGCAGGGTCGGCCGATGCGACTCGGTGAAAGTGATGCGGGCGCGGGAAAGCGCTCACCGTGCGATGATCACCAGTCCGGTTCGGTGGGCATGAGGCTGATTTTCCTTACCGGCAGTCATGCGGCGAGCGTGTCGAGCGGTCCGCCGACAAGCACCAGGGCGAACGCCGCCCAGCGGAACAGATACAGCGGCCGAGTGCGATACAGGAGCGCGCCGAGAAGCAGCTCGAAAGCGCCCCTCACAGCCCACCACGCTGCCTTGGCGAGCAGCCAGCTCCAGCCTCCATCCAAGAACCGCTGCCGATCAGCGGGCACATGTTCCGTCAGGAACGCGTCGATCCGCAGAGAAATGTGACGACGCTGTCCGGCGCACAGAGCGTCGTGCTCGCGGTCGCATGGATTGCCGTCGTCCCCCGCGTGGACGCGGGGCAGCTCTGCGATGACGCTCTGATGGAAGGCTTGGTACTCCTCAAGCGAGCAGCCCAGCGCGCGGGGAACGTAGCCCGGACGGCTACGTTCAGCCAATGCGTAGTAGGTAATGCCCCACTGATCATAGGCGTGTCCGTGCATGAACTGCTCCCGGACATTCGTGTTGAGGCGGGCCACGCCGGCTTGAGACAGCCTGAGCCGGGCACGAGCGAGAGCGCCGGTAGCGCGGACCTTCAATTCGCCGCCCCGCATTCGCAGCTTGTGGGGGTCGAGAAGGTCCAACACGATGGACAGCGCGGCGAAGTACAACATGACCTTCCCGACGCGGCCCCACACCAGCATGGGCCACCCCCACACCACCATGCTCGTGGTCGAACGGCCGTCGAACCATGTGGCGATGACGTCAAATAGTTCGTTCACGGCCTGATCCTTCGCATGCAGCGGCCTTCACGCAGGTTCCGGTCTTCTCTCGGTTCGCCCCAGCATCAGGTACGGCGCATCCAGGGGCCTGTGCCGGCTGTACCGCTGAGCGCGATCGGGCGCCTACGCGGGAGGTCACTTGGCGTGTGGATAGGCGACCATGGTGTCTGTGGAGTCGTCCCAGAACAGACCGTATCCGGAGTAGTCGCCGAAGGGAGCCACGATGTAGTCGCCGAGCTGGACCTGGCCTGTGGCGAGGTCGATGGTGACCCGCGGGTCGGCCTGGTCGGCGGTCGAGGCGCCGATACCGAAGGCGACGCCGGCATCGGTCACGCCGGTGAGATGGACCGGCTTGTCTTGGTCGGTCTCCTCGAAGCAGTGGCCGGTGCCTTTGTCCAAGTCGAAGGCCGTGTGGCTGCGGACGAGATAGCGTCCGTCGGCGGACAGGGAGGCTCCCTTGGAGTCGTCGGCCGTCACGCGCTGATCCGGCGCGCAGTCGACCTTGGCGCGGACCTTTCCCGTGGCGGGGTCCAGGACGGCCCACGTGTCGTTGGGCGCGCCTTCGTCGCGCCACTGCGCGACGAGGGAGTCCTTGACCGGGGCGATGAAGATCTTGTGCTCGCTGTTGGTGGTGAGAGTTCCACCTGACCAGGCTCCCGGCACCCAGTAGTGGCGGCGCGGCTGGGTATTGGTGGCCAGCAGCGGCCCGCGCGACGTGACCGCTACGGCCTCGGTCGAAGCGAAACACAGCTTGCACTCGCTGGCTGGGGGTTCCATCTTCTTCAGGTCGTACGTCTTCGTCGCGCCGGTGGCCGGATCCACGGTCACCACCACGTCGTTGTCCAGCTCCACCAGCAGTCCGCCACCGCCGTTGCTGACCGCGCCCTCGCCGTCCAGTTCGAGATGGTGAGCCGGCTTGACGCCGTCTCCAGCGGCACGGGCGGGGAAGATGTCGATCGTCGTGACCTGCCGGCCCTTGCTGACCACGTCGGTGCCCTGAAAGCCGGACGCTGAGGCGACCAGGTAGTCCTTTCCCTGCACGGTGACCGAGAACGCTGACATCAGTCCGGGGCCCTTCACCTCGGCCTTCCACAGGCTTTTGCCGCTGGTCACATCGAGCACGGTGAAGGTGCCGTCGTTCTTGCCGCCCTGCCGGAAGACGGCGACCGCCCCGGAGTGCGGCAGGGTGAGCTGGTCCCCCGGCAGATCTGACTCCCAGCCGCGGGAGGTGTCATAGAGGCTGGGGACCGACAGCTGTGTTCTGGGCGCGACATGCTCAGGCGAGGCGGACGAGGACGGCGTAGCCGTGCCGGTCCGAGATCCGTGCGACCCTCCCGAGCCATCGCTTCCCGCGCCTCCTCCGCAGGAAGTGAGAAGGCCAGCGGCCACCACCGCCACGAGTACGCACCTGGGCCGATTCACACGAATCCTCCATTCAGCAGAACGCGTCGGTCGGTTCGGCTGCCGAGATCGCCGCAAGGTTCCGATCCGGCGCGGTTGCTCTCACCCATTGCCCACTGCCACGCACGGGCCACGGTGACGTTATTGATCATGGTGACGGTCCCCGCCGGAGGCGCGTGCTTTCAGCGCCATTCGATGAATGCGGCAGTGTCGCCGAGCGCGGAGAACTCCCCGGTTCGCTCGACCTTCTGAGGCGTGGATCCCGGCTTGGTGTCGCAGAGGTAGTAATCCATCGCGGCCCCCTTCTGGGAGAGAAACGCGAATCTCTGACCGTCAGGGGAGATCACCATGGCGTGGTTGTCGTGGTCGTTGCTGGGGAGTATGGGCGCTCCAGGCTTCGCCCCCGAGGCGATGTCGAGCGCGGCGAACCTGCCGTCCGCGCTGCACAGCACCGTGTCGTTGTCGAGCCAGCCACCACCACAAGAGATGTATCTGCCCTTCTCCACAAGGTCCGGGCTCACCCCTTGGCCCTCCGCCGGGACGTCCAGGACGTAACCTCTCGCCAGAAGGCGTTTGCCGTCCGGCGAGAGGAAGGCGCTGCTGGCCACCACGGCCCTGCTCGGAGTTCTCCCCACCATGATGAGCTCTTGGGCAGTCCTGACCTCCAACTGGTCGACCGCCTTGTGGTCCCCGGCAAGCGCTCGGCTCGCGACCCGGTCCTTGGTTGAGATCCCCGGCTGGTCGGTCACCTCGTACGTGAACCAGACCGCGCTCCCGTCCCGGGAGAAGGCCGCGTTGTGCTCGTGCGGAGTGTTGCCGAAGTCCTCGTTCCCGGTCAGGTCGGTGAACTTGCCCGCACGGTCGACGTAGCCGACATGAGTCGCCGCGATCTGCGGGTCCTGGGTGACCACGGCCATCTTCGTGAAGTCCTGGTCGAAGAGCGATCTGATGGCTGTCACATCCTCGGCATCAGCGGGCAGCTCATCGGGCTCGCACAGTTGCCTCACGGCGGTGTTGGGCTCGGACCTGTCGTACTCGACAATCGCCGTGTCCGGCAGTTGGAACTCCGCATGCGCCAGGTGCTTCCAGCTTTGCGGGTTCCAGCCATCGACGTTGACGACTCCGCCGCTGCCGTTCCCCCGCGAGCAGACAGCCGTAATGATCATGTTCTGCTGGGTGAAGTCTCCACTGGTGCCAGTCTCCGAAGACCTGTGGCCGGCGTCCGCTCCCACCCCGGGCTGGTCTCCGTCTGATGAACAGGCAGCGAGGCTTGCTGCCAAGACCAGCCCGAGAAGGGACGCCGTTGCTCTCGGCGTGTCAACCATTCGTCTGTCCCCTATCCAATTCCGGCCCGCTTCGCACAAAGGGCTCTGACGCGCCGTCACCTCATCAACTCGCCGATGAAAGCGACTGGTCCGAGACAAGGCCGAGGTTGCGGCGTCGGTCGGAAAGGCGCACCTGCGCCGCTTTCCGCCTTGCCGCAAGCCCAAGCATTCCTGGTCCGGGGGTGAGCAGACCCGCCGCCAGGATGGAGGTGATGGCCGCTGGTTCTTGATTCTCCCAAGGAGTTCTTCTACGAGTGGTCGCGATCGGCATCCGGCCTGCACGTCTCGTAGTTCGAGTGACGGATGGAACTGAAGTTGTCGACGGACATCCAGCCGTACGTCCCCGTCCCCTTCACCCGGCCATAGACCCAGAGGTGGCCACGCCCGTTCCGCACCCAGCAGTGAAGGTAGATGACCCGGCCCCTGCCGAGCCTGGTCACGTTCCCGCACCGGTCCGCATAGGGCCCCTTCTTGAGGTTGTAGGAGCCCTTCATCACGCCGTAGCCGCCGTCCAGGTTAGAGATGGAAGAGTCGTACACGGAACACGGAGACGGGGTGGCCGACGCGGCCGGCCCGTTCACGAGTGTCGCCGCCATGATCGCGCCGGTCGCAACCAGCATTCCTACCGCCTTGATCCCGAATCGCATCTTGCCCCCTTTGTCCTGTTGATCAACTGGCGATCCACATGGTGCGCCAGGCGGTGTTGAGAACTTGTTGAGTATTCGTTGAGAGCGCAGGGAGCATCGCTGGGGAACGACACGGTGCGGCCCTGGCCCGAGCTGGCGCTGGGCCGGATGCGCGCCAAGATCGGTGACCTGTCGATGGTCTTGGAAGGCCGCTTCGATGAGCCTCACGCGCTGATGTGTCGCCTGCACCTGCAGCATCTCGATCTTCTCGATCAGAGGCTCGCCAAGCTCGATGCGCAGGTCGAGGAGATGATGGTGCCCTTTCGCCTCGCCCGGGAGCTCTTGACGAGCATCCCCGGGATTGGGCCGAGGCCTTCGCGCAGCGGGCCCGGCTGGTCGACGCCGACACCGTCAACCGCGAGCTGTTGGTGATGACGGCCGCCATCACCTGGTGGCGTGAGGGCGGCTGGCTGGTCGGCAACCCGATCATCGGCATCGAGCGCCGGCCCGCGCCGCCGGACCGCCGGACCGCCGGAGGGCGTTGTCACGCGACCAGATCGCCGGCCTGTTTGAGGTGAAAGCCGGCTTACGCGAACGAACGCTCTGGAAGGCCCTGTACGAGACGTGCGCGCGGGCCAAGGAAATCCTCTGCCTCGACATCGAGGACCTGCTGCTGGCTGACAAGCGCGGCCGCGTCACCTCCAAGGGCGGCACCATCGAATGGGTGCACTGGCAGTCCGGCACCGCCCAATTGCTGCCGCAGCTGCTAAAGGGCCGCACCCGCGGCCCTGTCTTCCTCACCGACCGGCGCGCCAGCCCGCACCCCCAGGTGACGCCTGCCCGGTCACCGGGCGGGCCCGCCTGTCCTACCGGCGCGCCGCCGAGTTGTTCGAGACATTCACCCGGCCGCTGGCCAACCCCGACATCCGCGACCCTGCCGAGCTCGACAAGCAAGGCGGGTGGACGCTGCACCAGCTCCGCCACAGCGCCCTGCAGCATCTGGCCCAAACCGGCCGTGCTGCACCCGAACTCCAGGTCAAGAGCCGCCACCAGAGCCTGTCCTCGGGCCGCTACAGCGCACACCGCGTCGTGGCATCGGCGTTCGACATGGAGCAATACTGCTCGGTGCCAGGAGAGCTGGGCCATCGCCGAGACGTTTCGCCTGGCGTCCGATCTCGGGTTGAGAGGCATTCTGGCCTACGCCGACCCCGTGGCGAGGATCGCCGCCGACGGCACGGTCATCATGCCCGGTCACGATGGCGTCGGTTACCGCTCCTGCAACGCCGTCTACCTCGGCCGCACCGCCGCGCGGTCGATGTGGCTCATGCCGGATGCCACCACGATCCCCGAGCGGAGCCTGCAAAAGCTCCGCGCCGGCGAGCCGTCCGCCGAGCACACCGTCCGCAAGCTCCTCACCGCCGGCGCGAGGCCGCGCCGGCGCGGCCAGTCTCGGCGGGACTGGCTGGCGCAGGCCCTCTGCGAGGTGGGCGGCGTCCAGATCCGACACGGCGGAAACCACCGGTTCGCCTGGACGATCGGCGCCCGCCATCAGCGATTCCGCGTCACCATCGGCATGCCGATCATTCCGTTTCAGACCGTCCGCCTCGCAAGCCGCACGGCGGCAGCCGCGCGCATCACGCCGCACGCCACCTGCTCCGTTCAGGCCGCTTGACCACGCGACGCGCTGGCCCCGACAGCAGCCCGCCTCGCCCCCCACTAGGCCTGTTGCCGTGCGCGTGTCACAGCAGCCCATGGCGCCGGCACGGGCAGCACGCCGAAGGGCGCCGCATCGTGCGGCGCTCAGGCAGTGGCGCGTGTCCCCCTTCTCCGGCTTCGCAGCCTGCGGTACGGCGGCGCGCCCCGCAACCGGCCTCTCGCCCGCCCCTGTGCCATGCGCGTCGCTGTGCTCCGCGATGGCCGGGCGGACGAGTTCTGCCGGGCGCTTCGCCGTGCCGCTGACGGCTCGGCGCCGGAAGGGGGAGGCCCCGCCGCCCCAGGCCCGGGACCTCACTCGGACATCCCTTCCGGCAGCCCCGTCAACCAGCACAGGAGCTGCCGTGATCATCCTCACCCCGTCGCGTCCCGACGCCTCGACCGTGACCTCCCCCGTCCCATCCACGACCCATGACTGCGACCAGCCCGCCGTTGCCATCGTCGGCGCCTCCATCACCGGGCCCGTCCTGGCCCTGTTACTCCACCAGGCCGGACTCACCAACGTCACCGTCCTGGACGCCTCCGAACACCTGCACACACAGGCCGGTGGAGCCAGGGCCGCTTACCGGCATGCCGCCGTCGACCTTCGCGGCCTTTCCCCGGATGCTGTCGAGGCGGTGCTGGCCGTCTACCGCGAGGAAGGGCCCCCTGGTTCGCCTGGCTCGGTCCATCGAGGTTGTGAGCCAGGCACTTCACGGCGAGAGGTTCGCCGCAACCCTGCGCGGAAACGGCAGGTCAACTCACCCTTCCAGCTGAGTTCGGTGCCGCACCAGGAACGACTCAGGACCCGCGGCGACCTGGACGACGCCCTTGGCCGTGTGGGGAGCTGCCGCGGCACGCACGGGGGCAGCATGCCGGCGGCCGGGTGACTGTTCAGGCCTGGAGGGTGTCTACCTGGAAGAGCAGGTACACCTGCGCAGATTTACCGACCAATCATGATCGCATTTCGTGGTTGAGCTGGCCATTCACGTGGCGTGCATGTTCGCGACGTGCGTCTCAAACCGACGTCATCACTGGATCTTGGGGGCTGCAACAACTACGACGGCCCGATCGTTGCTCAGTTAGGCCGAAGGTGAGGAGCATCGCCGTGGACTGGACCATAGTGATAAGCGCCTTGAGCACCGCCGGGGTAGGCATCGCCGGGATTCTCGCGACCTTCCGAGCAGGACGCCGCCAGCAGCAGACAGCGATCGAGATCGCGCGCATGCAGATGGAAAGCCAGGAACGGATAGTTCGGGAGGAGCGTCACCAGCAGCGCCTGGAGAAGACGTATGACTCGCTGCTGCGGCAGCTGGATCGCCATGACAAAATGCAGCAACTTCCTCATGTGAGCGAGCACGGACGACTCCCTCGGGTGATCGACCTTTCACACCTGCCGGTCAGCGCCTTCGGGCAAGGGTGGGGAGACCTTCTTGGACAGCGCCAGGATGACTTGATGGCTCTCTCAGCCTGCGAAAGCGCCCTTGTCAGACAGCTCCGTGGGGCATGGGAGGCAGAGACCGATGAGGAGCATCGGAAGGAACTCGCTGACGAGATCAGGGCGCAAATTCGCAGGGAATTGGTGGGTGTCGATCATGAAGCGAGCATGGAGCCATACCCCGTTCGCCAACGCGGCCAAACGCCCGCCGAAGAATCTTGAAATGGTTGAAAGCCGACCGCGCCGTCACGGCGGGCGGCATCGCTCACAGCGGCTGGCCGGCCGCCGGCCATGAGGATGGTTCCTGGCCAGTTGGGCCCTCGCTGCCGTCGGGTCGGCCGGGCGGCTCGTTGTGCAGGCTGGCAAAGAGCTGCGTGCGGCCCCGCGAACTCGGCGCCCACGGCCGCCATATACCGCTCCAGGTCGGCCATCGTGACGGTGTCGGAGAGTAGGACCTCGAACTCCGGCCACCGCAGGTGATCCACCAGCAAGTAGGCGTAGGTGCGATCGGTTCCGCCCTCGCGTGCTCTTAAGAACCCATCCGGCCACCGGCAGACCTCGCCCTCAGCCGACACGATTGTGTACGAACGCCGACCGGACTCATGGTCGATCGGCTGGACACGCAGGTCACCAACAACGGGCTTACGCACGCATCCTCCCGGGGGATCGAGGACGTTCCGAACAGCCAGAACACGGGAGGTTAACGGGTACGCGAGATTCACAGGGAGGGACACGCCGTACGTATCGTACACAGTCGATAGCGGTTAGTTAACGCGCTAAACGGGCCAACGAGTTCGCCGGCCTGATCGCAGAGTATGCCGACGCTGTCAGGAACGGGTTGGCGGCCGTCTCGGCGCGTAGGCTCGTGTTGATCCAGCTTGCGGCGGCGACCTACATCGGGGATCAGAAGGCCCGAGCCGCCATCGGTCTGGACTGACTTCTCGTCCGGCCACCCGACGACGGCGGCTGCAGTTGCGGTTGAGTTATGCAGCCGGGCCGTGATTGTCAGGTCCAACGTTGCCGGCTTTGTGGTGGCGTCTGCCGTGCCTTGGGCGTGGGTGGGGCGGGCGGCGGACGATCAGAAGTACCCCGTCACGGTGTTGGACTTGACGGTCGGCGATCCTGGAGCCGCGAAGGTGGCCTTGGCATAGACCTCGTCCCTCCCCCAGTCCTCGTTGAGGGTGTAGCTGGGGAGATAGACCGAGATGCTGTAGTGGCCAGCGGAATTGGTGTCACTGCACGCGTTGCCAAAGCCCCCGTACAGGTGGTGGTCGAAGGTGTCGTCGCCGTACAGGTTGAAGCAGACTCGCCTCTGGCCGGCCGCTGGGGCGTTGCCGGTGACGCTGACGAACCAGTTGCCGGTCCCGGTGGGCTCGATCGCGAGGTGGGCGGAGCCTGCGCTGGCTTCTGCCGTGCCTGCCCCGGCCACCGCCGCCATCGCGCCGGCCAGCAACAGGCCCGCCAGTGCGTGTCGCTTGTTCATGTATTTCTCCTTTTCGAATATGCCGACTTCGGTCACTGGTATGGGCGTTCCAGCTCGTTCCGCCGTCGTTCCATCGCAGGTCATCGTTCACGGCGCACCGTGTGGACGATCCCGGCGAGCGTCGTCGGCGTGATGGTGTCCATCCCGTACAGCGCGTTGGCGAGCTCGCCGACGGGGCCGGCGACCGCGTCGCCGAGCTCGCCGGGCAGCCTGCCGCCCACCGCGGTGGGCGGCTCCGTCGCGGCGTACACGTCCTCGGCCACCGCGGCGAGCAGGTCGACGTCGACGTCCTCCGGCAACACCAACCCCCGGCGGCTCGACGAACGGTTCGCCGCCGCGATCCGGGGCGTCGTCGACCGGTGCCGGGGAGGCGACGACACGCTCGCCCCGAGAGCGCGGTTTCCTCGCGCGCCGGCACCGCCAAGTCCTCGCGCCGAATCGCGTCCGCGTCGGGGTTCGTGGCGGTGTTCGTGGCGGTGTTGGCGTCGCGCCGCCATCCCGCTCACGTGCCGAGTTGATCTTGTCCGTTGCTGAGGACTTCCGGGCACAAAGATCGCCATCACCGGGCGTCACCCACCAGCCGATCCGCCCCGCAACCATGACCACCGGCGAGCTGCGACCGAACAGGAACGTACGCCAACGATTCCGCGCGACCTTCGTTCAGCACCCACTCCGACCTGCGGGAAGGCGCTTACCGTACGAAACGGTTCCGTCGCAGGTCCATCCCCGCATCCAGCCCGCACTACATGCGACCCGAATGCCGGGCCTGGACGCTAAGGACGTCGTGGCGGCAAGCCGACGCTCGCGGCCACGTTGGCGATCGCCGCCTCGACTTCCGCCAACGCGGCGGCCAGGCGCTCGCGTTCGGCCGGCTCCACGGATGCCTCGCCGAGCTGATGCACGAGCAGATCCAGGTGCGTGGCGCGCTCGCAGGCGTCGGCGGCGATGTCTACCGGGTTCCGGGCGTGGGGGCGACGGTCACGACCGTGACGGTACGCGGTCAGAGGCCCGCGCACCCGCGGTTTCCGCCGACCGCCTCTGGTGGTCGGCGGCGCGCACGGGGCGCGCCACCGCGGCGACGCCCTTTCGACGCGAGGGTGCCGTACGGCGGTCGCGCCGTACGGGCGGAGGACCTCGTCGCCGCATCGGACCGGATGCCGGGGTTGCGCTGATCGTGCGGTCGGAGCGTGGGGCTGAGGCGGGCCACCTGCCTTCAGTCCCTGCTGGTGGACCCGCCCCGCATTCCGGCTCAGTCAGCCTCGCAGGCACGCTCCTCCAGGCAACCCGGCTTTCGCTGCGCTCACCCCGCCCAGCCAAGATCTTTTGGCGCGAGCGGGGTGAACGTCAGCGCCGGCCGGGGCGCCAAAACATCTTGTTGGCCGGGGCCGCCGCGTTGCCTTCCGTCGCTTCCACCTGCGTGTCCTCCCTCACCGAAACACGGAACGGACACCCAGCAGGGGCACCGTACGGAAGGAGCCACACCATGACCCTCAAGCTCGGCCTCCCCCTCTACCGCACGGACATCACCGCCTGCACCCGGTGCGCCAACGAGGTCACCCTCGAGCACAGCTGGCCGACCTCCGACGGCGGCCGCATCTGCCTGGGGCGCGTGGGCGAGCAGGTCGAGGCGTACCGGCTGGCGACCGTCGCCGACCGCGAGATCCCCTTCTAGGTCCTGCGCGGCGGGGGCCGCCGGCCCCCGCCCGCTCCGTTCCCGTCCCGCTTCGGCAACCGCTCATCCCACCTGACGTCCTTGGAGGACACCATGGCAGCAGGCGACACCGTCATCACCCTCATCGGCAACCTCGTCGACGACCCGGAACTGCGCTTCACCCCGACCGGCCAGGCCGTGGCCCGCTTCCGCCTCGCGTCCACTCCGCGGTTCATGGACCGTTCGACGAACGAGTGGAAGGACGGCGACAGCCTCTTCCTGACCTGCAACGTGTGGCGGCAGATGGGCGAGAACGTCGCCGAGAGCCTCCAGCGCGGCATGCGCGTCATCCTGCAGGGGCGGCTCAAGCAGCGCACCTACGAGACGAAGGAAGGCGACAAGCGCACCGTCTACGAGGTGGAGGTCGATGAGATCGGCCCGTCCATGCGCCACGCCACCGCCAAGGTGGTCAAGGTGCGCGGCAGCCGCACCGTCAACACTCCCCCGCAGAACCCCTGGGACGGCATGCCCGCCGAGGACCAGGACGCCGACCCGGCCTCCGGCGAGCAGGCGCCCGTCATGGCCGGAGCCGGGGCTTACGACCCCGCCCCGGAGTTCTAGCCCACCCAAGCGGCGGCCGCTCCCCGGTTCAGGAGCGGCCGCCGCGACCGTCCCCCTTGGGCCGCCGTTCGTGATCCGCCCAGGGCTTGCCCGGACTGCGGCCGTGTAGCGCCGCGCGGGATCCGCTGATTCCCTCACTACTACCGCATGGAGACGAACACCATGACCTTGATCGCCGCCACCGGCTGGCGCCTCATCCAACTCGTCCTCGACCGCTCCTACTCCATGCATTCGATCAAGACGCAGACCGAGCAGGGAGCGCGAGTCTTCCTGGCCGACCAGCGCAACGTGCCCGGCCGTACGACGGTGTCGCTGACCCAGTTCGACCACGAGGTCGAGCCGTTGTTCACCAACCGCGACCTGAGCCAGGTGCCCGCGATCACGCTGAAGCCTTGCGGGCAGACGGCGCTGCTGGACGCGATGGGCCAGACCATCACCCGGGCCCGCCACTTCGTGCGCGGCCTGCCCAAGCCATACCGGCCTGACGAGATCATCACGGTTGTCCTGACTGACGGCCTGGAGAACGCCTCCCGGACGTTCAACCAGGACACGGTCCACGACATGATCGGCGAACTGCAGAGCAAAAAGCGCGTCTGGAAGTTCGTCCTCCTGGGTGCCAACGACGCCGTTCACACGCTGGCGCACAACCTCGGCATCGACTCCGACACCGCCATCCAGTACGACCACGACCTCAGCGAGGCCGCCCTGTCGTCCGCTGGCCAGATGATCGCCCGCGGTAGCCGGACCGGCCACTACGGCTTCACCGACGAGGAGCGCAGGCAGACGCGGCACTGATCCCGGACTCAGCCACTCTTCCCGCCTCCGGCGTTCTCGCGCCGGAGGCGTTTCCACTCCGTCCATCCAGCAAAGGAGACGACCCCCATGATCCCTCTAGGAATCATCGTCCTGGAGTACGCGATACGGTTCCCCGTCAAGTCGGCGTGTTGAGGTTCTTAGTCCCCGTGAACAAACTGATCGCGAGTTGGAGCGACCGAGACCTCGCTCCGGCTAGTCAGCGGACGAACCAGCGGGCGGGGGTGCCACCCAGTTCGGCGCGGAATGCGGCGCCGAACGCGCTGGGCGTGGCATATCCCACCCGAGCCGCAACAATGGTGGCGGGGACATCGGCAGCGAGGAGTCGCAGCGCCTCCAACATGCGCAGGCGGCGACGCCACTGTCCGACGGTCATGCCGGTATCGAGACGAAACGCTCGTTCCAGACTCCGGCGGCTGGCGCCCGCCCGGCGGGCCAGCACGTCCACCGAGGAGATGTCGCCCGGGTCGCGATGCAGGGCCGTTGCGACCGCGACGGCGCGCGGGTCCCGTGGCGCCGGCAATTGCAGCGCGACGTCGCCAAGCGGAACCAGCTGATCTGCCAGGACGGCGATCAGTCGTTCGTGCACCGGGTCGGCCAGCCGCAGCGGCGCCAAGCGCACCGCGTGCAGGATGAGTTCGCGCAGCAGCGGCGAAACGTCGAGCGCGCGGCAGGTTGGGGGCAGCAGCGCCAGCGCGCGTGTCAGATAGAGCGTGCGCAGCGTGGCCCGGCCCGACAGGCCGAGCCGATAGAGCACGCCGGCGGGGATCCATGCAGCGCGGTGCGGCGGCACCACCCATGATCCGTCGGAGGTTTGGACGGTCAGCACGCCGCGCACGGCGTAGATGAGCTGGTCCCAGGCCGGGTCCTGCGGCAGGTCCAGCACACCGCCCGAATGCGACACCGCATAGCACCGCACGTCTGGCTCGGGCCTGTCGACGGCCTGACGCATAGACGACAGAATAGGCCGCGTTGACGGCAGTGCGCACGTGTCGGCCCTCGTACCGTCATGGTCATGACGAAGCTGTCTCACGTCGCTATCAACGCCGACGACCTCCCAGCTACGCGTGCCTTCTACCGCGCGAGCTTCGGCTGGCAGTTCTCTGCATGGGGACCACCGGGCTTCTACCGCATCGAGGCCGACGACCCACGCGGTCCTGGCGTGACGGCCGCGCTCCAGCAGCGCCGCAACCTGCTGCCCGACCAGCCGACCACCGGCTGGGAGTGCACTATCGCCGTGGATGACGTCGACAAGGTCACTATGGCCGCTCTGGCCGCTGGCGGCCAGGTCCTCATGCCATGCACGACCATCGCCGGCGTCGGCCATCTCATCTGGCTCGCCGACCCATCCGGCAACGTGGTCGGCGCCATGGAGTACGACCACACCGCCGAATAGTGGCGACCGCGACGCCTCGTGCGTCGCGCGAAGCCACTCGAAGGAATTCAGTCGATCCCTCAGTGCCGTGTACAAACTGATCGTCAGGTCGATTTGGGAGATGCGGATCGCGCGAGTCGTCGTCCCATGAGGATGATCATCGCCCACAGGACCATGGCCTCGTGGTGCCCAGATAGCCGTTCATAGTCACGTACGCACCGCCTGCGCTGGGAGATCCACGACAGCGTCCTCTCCACCACCCCACCTGCGGGGCAGGACCACGAAGTCTTGCTCCTCAAGCCTCATGAGCAGCGACCTCGACCCCTACATCTGGGGCCCTGCCGGGTGGTTCGCCGAGATCGCCTGTTCGTCACGCCCGACGAGTCAGGGCGTGGCGGCCGCGGCCCGGCGCAGGAGTAGCGGGCTGCCGGGCACCTTCTTCTCCAGCCGGGACCGGATGGCGCCGCGGCTACGCCCGAGCTCGCGCATCAGGTCCTCGATGGTGGCCTCGGGTGCGGCGGCCAGCTCGGCCAGGCGCGCATCGTCCTCGGCACTCCACGGCCGGGCGGCGTTGGCGTGCTTGGCCCGCTGCTGCTCCACGGTGGCGGCCGGGCGCGGCGCCGGCGTACCGGTCAGCTCCGCGGCGCCGGAGGCCAGCAGCTGGGCGATCGCCGCCAGGTCGGCGGCGGGCAGCGTGCCGCGCCACGCGGCCAGCAGCTGGCCGTCGGCGTCGCTGCCGAGCAGCTCCACCTGGTGGCCGCCGTCGACGGCCTGCACGGTCAGCTCGTAGCGGCGGCCGTCCTGGTCGGTGTGCAGACGTACCTGGGTGACGGTCACGAGATGCTCCCTTCAGGGTGTCACTCCTCGAAGGTGCGCTGGACGACCGCGGCGAGCTCGGCCGCGCCGGCGCGGAAGTAGCGGGCGGTGGTGTCGAGGCGGGCGTGGCCGAGCAGGGCTTGGATCTGGGCGGGGTCGGCGCCGTCCTCGCGCAGCCGGGTGGCATAGGTGTGGCGCAGGTCGTGCGGGCGTAGTCCGGTGATTCCGGCGGAATCGCCGGTGGCGAGCACCACCTGGGTGATGCCGGAGATGGTCAGCGGGCCGCGCTGCCCGGTCCACAGCGGGCCCGGCTCGTGCCCGCGCTGCAGCAGCCAGGCCGACAGCCGCTCGCGCGCCGGCGCGGGCAGCGGATTTTTGCGCACCTCATCGCCCTTGCCGTGCAACCGGATCTCGCCGGTGCGGGCGGTGACGGCGATGCCGTCGACGTCCAGGCGGGCGCACTCCTCCACCCGGGCGCCGCTGCACAGCAGCGTGAAGATGATCGCCGCATCGCGCGGGCCGCGCCGGTCGGCGGCGCGCTCGAGCGCGCGTTGCTGGGCAAGGGTGAGCGCGTCCGGCTCGCCCGGGCGGGGCACGCGCGCGCGTTTGACGTCCAAGCGCAGCCGGGCCCCGCGCTCGTACATCAGCTCGATCGCCGGCAGCGCCTGATTGATGGTGGCCGGGGAGGCCTTCCTGCGCAGCAGGTGCCGCTTGTAGGCGGTCACCGCGGCCTCGCCGCCGACCACGTCGCCGAAGGCGTCCGGGTGCGCGGCCGCGTGCTCGCCCAGCCAGGCGACGAACGCGGCGCACTGGCGGCGGTAGGCCCGCACAGTGTGCTCGCTGAGCTTGCACCGGTCGAGGTAGCGCTCGATCGTGGCCAGCGCCTGCGCCGCGGTGGCGAGCATCGCCTCGGCGGCGGGATCGGACGCGGCCGCCGAGGACGAACCCGCGCCGGCGCCCGGGCCGCCCTGGACGCCGTTCGCGGCGCGGGACTTGCCGGCGCGCAGCGGCACCACCTTGCCCGCCATCCCGCCTCCTCCCCTGGTGCTCCTTCTTATCCGCTGAGTTTTCCCCCGGGCTACGACCCGACCGGATCCGCGTTATCCACTGAGATCTTACACCGGCTCAGTGGATAAGGAAGCTTATCCACTGAGCCTCTGAGTTTCTCAGCCGAACGGACTCGTTCGCGGCTCGTCACGGTAGTTGTCCTGTCTCGAGGTGGTTGAGGCAGTCTCACTGATCCGAGGTATCCAGCGTGTGGTCTCATCTTGTTGAGGCATTGATCCGGGCTATGACCCGTTCCGATGAGCGCCAAAACCACCAAGCTCCCCGTCTCGCTGGCATTCGGTGCCGCTGGCACAGCGCCGTAACCGCCAGCACACCGTGCGCTCGACGCCGTTCCTCGGGCGAGGCCGCCCAGTAGACGGCCGAGCGCACCAGCGGATGGTGAAACTGCACCCGGTCGCCGATCTGGACCAGTCCGGCGAACACGGCCGGTGTTGCCGCCTCGATGCCTATGGCCAGCCGATCGGCGGCACGCCAGAGCAGGCTGCCGGGCTCTGCGGCTGCGACCAGTAGCAACTGCTGTGTCTCCGGTGGAAGCCGGACGACGCACCGCTGGTAGATCTCCTGGATTTGCCCTGTGAGTGCCGCACCGCGCCGGCGCGTTGTGCCCGGCCGAGAAGCTCGGCGAACGCGTCATGGAGCATGTGCTCCGCGCCGGCTACGGCCGTGCCGAGGATCGATCAGGCCGGGACGAGGGGATCGGCGAACTCCAGTAGCCCTTCCCGGATCAGCCGTTTGATCAGCACCAGCTTCCCGCTGTCATCGATCCCGGCGGGAAGCTGCGCAGCGCAGACGGCAGCGCCGCTGCACAGGATACGCAGCGGCGCTTCGGTGAACGCGGGAAGGGTGAGCGCTGTGCGCCCGAAGGACAGCATGATGCGATCACCGGATCGGCTCAGGTCGACCTCGACCGGTTGCTTCAGCCGGACCAGGGTCGCTGGCGTGACCTGCTCGGCGTGCGTGAGCTGCGTCAGCAGCCCGCGTAGCGTCATGCCGCCCGGGCGGTCGATCCCGGCGACCTGGTGGTCGAGGGTACGCCGGACGTGTTCGGTGTTGACCAGCCGCGCCGCCAGCATCGTCAGGGTCTCGGTGAGCCGGCGCTCGTCGAGAGCGGCGCGTCCCAGCTGCGAGGCCACCGATCGCCGGAAATCGGCGTCGTTGCGCTCCAGATCGTCCACCAGCCGGTGAAGCAGCCAGGACCAGGGGTAGGGGGTTATGCCGAGGGTCAGATGCACCGATGCGGTATCGGTTGCAATCCCCTGGTGGACGAAGCCGCGGGGAATGTACAGCAGCTCTGCCGAGCGCAGCAGGACCTCGGTGACGGGACCGGTCGGGGCGACGCCGTGGTCGTGCATTGCGGGGGTCGGCAGTTGCACCGGCGGCGGCTGGATGTGCCAACTTTTGGCGCCGGCGAGCTGCAGGAGGATCACGTCGTGGGTGTCGAAATGGGTGGGGAAGCCCTGGGCGTCGGCGGGAGTGAGGTAGGCATTAGCGTGCACCCGTACCCCGAAGAACGCCGACAGCTCATCACACAGCCCGCCCACCGCAGGTAGGGCCTCGTGGACCCGGTTCAGGGTGATCGACGCGCCGTGGCGGTACAGCGTCAGCACGCGTTCCACGTCGATCTGCACGAGCGGCTGCCCCGCAGCAGCCGGGCGCAGGTAATCGCCGGGTGCCAAGACGTGCCCGTCCCGGGTCAGGCACAGAACATCAGAGCGGTGGGAGCCGGTGGCGTAGGTGACAGTGAGCAGCTCATCCAGATCCTCAATCGACACCAGCGCGGGTAGCAGCTCGCGCAGGGCGGGATTGTCGGCGCTGCGGATGTGTAAGTAGTCCTGCTCCCAGGTGCGGGAGAAGAACGCCTCCAGGTCATGCGGATACAGCAGCTTCTTCAGGATGCTCATGACCTGGTACCTGCTCCCCTGGTCAGCCGAAAGGACTGAGGTCACCGACATCGACGCCGTGCGGGGTGAGCGGGTTCCAGTCCGCGCCCGGCCCCCGGTTGCCGTGGTTGCCGAACGGCGGCAGCATCTCCTGATCACCCATGATCTTGTACATGGCCATCATCGCCTGATGCACTGTCCTGAGCGTATCCACCGGGACGGGGATCTCCGCGGATTCTCCGGCCTCGCGGCTGTTGTCCACCAGTTCCTGAGCCTGGCGCAAGGCGCCGTAGAAGAAGTCGGTGTTGTCCCGGAAGTAGTTCTGGATCTCTTCCTTGGTGAGAGACCGCTGTTCCTCGTCAGACATGTTTGCCCCTTGGGCGGACCTCGCTGGTTACCGTGGGTGTGTCCTATGGAGCACGGTAACCGAGGTGGGGCATCACGTCGATGCTTGATCGCGGTCGTTCACCGTCCAGCACCGAACCTGAGGTTACGACACCTTCTCAGAACCGACTTGCAGAACGCCCGGGTTGTGTGAGGAGTTATGCGAACGGCGGCCCCGGGCTGACGGCTCATGGAACGCCCGCGCCGCTGATCTCGGACAATTGATCATTTATGAGAGTTGCCGATCGTCACCATTGATGACCGAGCGTCCCCTCTGGGATGAGTTGAACTTGCTGGACGGTGTTCGGCCCGGAGCGGACACTCCGCCGGTCCTTGATCGCCGTTGTCGGGTTTCCATCCGGTCAACGGTGAAGATCTTCTTGGGAACCCCCTTGGCCGGAGCACCGCACTGGGCGCCTTCGGCCCGCTGGACCCGACGCAGACCGGGGGAACGGCGCCGGCAGCCGTTGATGACAAGGGGTCAGCCGCCGGCTGCCTGGAGTGTCGGGCTCAGCTGTGAGGGCTGCGCAGCAGGGCGGCAGCGACAACCTTTGTGGAGGCGGCGGCCGCCGCCAACTGGCGGCCTTCGACGCGGTAGGTGTCTAGGGGAGTTCACGAGTGCAGTTGAGCTTGGAGAATGCGAGGCCTTGAAGATCGTTTCCCAGCGGGGAAGTGATCGTTTCCCGCAGGGGCTGTGGCCGGAGATTGGAGGGAGGCCGGACTACCGCTAGCAGCCCGGCGAGCGTCGGCGTCCCTCACTCTGCCGGGAGTGCCCGTCGCAGCGGCTCGTCCGGCAGCGCCGTGCGGTCGGTACCGGTGGTGGTGCCGAGGGCCTGAACGTCCGGCCCGGTCGAGCCCCCGTACGTGGCGATCTTGTATTCGACCGCCGTGAGGGAAAGGGTCAGCTCACGGATCCGGCGGCGGATGGTGTCGCGATGTTCGACCAGCACATCGAGCCGCTCCGGCACCGTGTGCCCTCCGGCATCGACAAGCAAGATGTAGTGCTGCAGGTCACGCATCGGCATACCGGACAGCCGCATCCGGGTGAGGAACACCAGGCGCCGAACCGCTTCGGCGTCGTAGACGCGATGACCATTACCGTCGCGGGCCACCTCGACCAGCCCGGCCCGCTCGTAATAGCGCAGCGTGTGGGGCGAGATGTCGAGGAGGTCGGCAACCTCGGCGATCGTCATCGTCTCGGGCAGATCGGCCAGGTCGGCGAGGCGGTGGATAGCCTCGACCGCCAGCGGACCGTCGTCCCCAAGCGCTTCGAGCGCCCTGGTCATCAGATCGTCGGTGGCCATGACCACGAGCCTAGATGGGCCGTACCGATGCAGAGACACCCTCGAAGTCGGCGCTGCGGGCGGTCTCGGCCCACTGCTCGACCTCGTCCAGGCCGCGCCGGTAGGCACGCGAGATACGCTCGACCGCCTCGCGCCCGAGCGGCAGCCGCAGCGGCACCTCGACGCCGTGCGCGAGGGACACGATGATCTCGGCCGCCCGCGCCGGGTCACCTTCCTGGCGGCCGTCGGTCCCGGCCATGTCCGCACGGACGTTGGCGAGCAAGTCACGGTAGGTCGCGGACGGCTCGACGAACTCGAGCACATCGCCCCCGTTGAAGCCAGTCCTGAACCGGCTGGGCTCGACGAGCATCACCCGGATCCCGAACGGCGCGACCTCCCCGGCCAGGGCCTCGGACCAGCCTTCGAGGGCGAACTTCGACGCGGAGTACGCCGACACGCCGGGGAACGACGTCCGCCCACCCTGGCTGCTCATCTGCACGATCGTCCCGGTGCCCCGCTCACGCATCGTGGGCAGCGCCGCCCGGACGAGCGCGGCGGGGCCGAACAGGTGCAGATCCATCAACTCGCGCAACTGCGCGTCGCTGACCTCCTCGACCGCTCCGACCACGGCCCGGCCCGCGTTGTTGACCAGCACATCGAGCTGACCGAAGCGGTCGAGGGTGTCGCGCACGAGGTCCGCGGCCGCGGCGATGTCCCGGGCATCGAACTTCGCGATCAGGCAGTTGTCCGGGTACTTGGCCTCCAGATCGGCCACACTCTCGGGCCGGCGCACCGCCGCCACCACGTGGTCGCCCGCCGCGAGCGCCGACTCCGCCAGTGCGCGTCCGAACCCGCGGGACGCGCCAGTGATGATCCAGGTCTGTGTCGTCATGGCGGGGACGCTATGCCTTCGAGCGCGCTCGAACGCAAAACCGACGTGACCACCAAAACGGAAGATCGTGACCGGAAGCGCAAAGGAACGTGGACCGCCACCTGCCCGCTCCGGCGCTTGAGGGTGAGTCTGCCTTTGTTCTTGCCCTGGACGGGCAGTCGCTCGCTTATACCGTACCCGGGATGTTGCCGCCCTCGCGGATCAGCCACTGCGCGATCTCCTCACGGTGGGCGAGCCAGAGATCCCCGGCCCGGCGCAGCACCGCTGCCCGTTCGGCAAAGGGCCGGGCGGCCCACTCGCGCTGTGCCTCGGCGGCCCGGCGGGCGGACGGTCCGACATCGCCAGGCGTCGCACGACCGGTCCTGCCCAGCTCGGCTCCGGTGGCCGGTTCGACCACCGGGGCCTCGCCGCCGGAACCACGGGTCTACGTCCCGGTGAACACCTTGCCCCGCCACACCTTCTCCTCGAGAAAACTCATGTCCCCTTCTCACTTTCCTCGATCGTCACGGACTCGGCCAGGTGGTAGACCGCTTCCAGCAGCTCGGGCCGGTCCCGCAGGCGCCCGGCGGGTTCGTGCAGCCGGATGTGGCCGCCCACCAGGGCGTACACCTCGTGTGACACCATCAGCGCCACGTGCGTGAACTGCTCGATGAGCAGGACGCCCACGCCCTGCCCGGCGATCGCCTTGAGCGCGGGGACAAGTCGCCGCACCACCACGGGGGCCAGCCCCAGCGAGAGCTCGTCCACGACCAGGAACCGAGGTTCGCCCGCCAGTGCCTGCCCCAGCGCGAGCATCTGCTGCTGGCCGCCCGACAGCGAACGCGCGCGGCGGCCTGCGATCGACTCGAGCTCAGGGAAGAGCTCGTGGACGCGGGCCAGGGCGGCATCGCGCCGGCCGCGCGCCTGCACGGCCGCGGCCACGGCCAGGTTGTCGGCGACGGTGAGATCGCCCAGGACACGATGTCCTTCGGGAACGGTCGCCAGACCGGCCGCACGGACACCCTCAGGCCGGCGGCCGGCCAGTTCCCGCCCATTGAGGGTGATCGTCCCCCCGCTGAGCGGGAGCACCCCGGCGAGCGCGAGGACCAGACTGCTCTTGCCCGCGCCGTTGGGTCCGAGCAGGGCCCGGATCTCGCCCGCGGGCACCCGCAGCGAGGCGCCCCGAACCACGGTACGGCCGCCCCGCTCGACCTGGAGCCCTTCGATGACCAGCGCCTGGTCAGTCATTCGATCACATCCTCGGTTCCCAGGTAGGCGTGCTTGACCCGCTCGTCGGCGAGGACCTCGCGGGTCGGGCCGAGAGCGATTAGGCGCCCGAAGTCCAGCACCGCGGTGACACCGCACGCCGCCGAGACGAGCTCCATGTCGTGGTCGATGAGGATCACCAGGGCGCCGAACCGTTCCGGGATGGCTCTGATCAGCGTGATGAGGTGATTCGTCTCCTCGTCGGCGAAGCCCGCGGCCGGCTCGTCGAGCAGGACGAGCCTGGGCCGGCTGGTGACCGCCTTGGCGATCTCCACCAGCCGTCGTTCCAGCATGGACAGCCGGCTCCCCAGCCTGCCCGCCTGCCGCAGGCCCACGAAGTCGAGCGCCTCGCGGACATCGCGCGGCCCGCCGCCGGCGTGTTCGGCGACGAGGCCGACATTGTCGTAGGCGCTCAGGCCGTGGATCACCTGTTCCTGCTGGAAGGTCCGCCGGATCCCCCACCGGGCCCTGCCGTACGGGGGCATCTCCCCGAGGTTCCGGCCGGCGAAGGTCACGGTCCCGGCGTGCGGCGTCACGAACCCGCTCAGCACATTGAAGAACGTGGTCTTGCCGGCGCCATTGGGGCCGACGAGGCCGCACACTCCGCCCTCGAAGGACAAGGACACGCCGTCCAGCGGCCTGACACCACCGAACGTCACCGTAAGATCGCTGGCCTCAAGCATCGGTGGCCTTCTCTCCGGCCGGTTCCCGGCCCCGTCTCAGCCGGCCTGCCAACGCGCCGAGCCCTCCGGTGAGCCCGGTCGGAGAGGTCGAAAGGGAATGGATCAGCCCCACCCCGAACACCACGAGGAGCAGGTTGCCGTCCAAATGCCAGGTGTGGGTGAGCAGCGCGGGCAGCGCCACGTAGAGCAGAGCCGCCACCGGTGCGCCCCAGAGGGAGAACGCTCCGCCCATGAGCACGACGGCGTAGAGCTCGAGAGATCCGCGTGCGCGGAAGCCATCCGGGAACAGGTTGCCGATGTTGGTCGCCAGCAGCCCGCCCGCGACGCCCGTCACGAAGGAGACCACGACGATCGCCAGCAGCTTGCCCCGGGTGACGTTGACGCCCGAGGCGAGCGCGCCGGCCTCGCTCTGCCGGATCGCCGCCCATGCCCGCCCTGCCCTGCCACGCAGCAACAGCGACATGGCCAGGAAGCTGAGCGCCGCCACCACGATGCAGTAGCGGAAGTACGCCGGGTCGCTGCCGGCGAGCGCGGGCCGGCTCATGGTCAGGCCTTTCCCGCTGTGGCCGGAGAATCCGCCGCCGCCGTCGGGGAACTGAAGGGCGCCGAAGACGTACTGGAACGCGGCGGCGAGCATGAGCGTGACGATCGCGAGGTTGAGGCCTCTCAGGCGCAGCGCCGGCAGCCCGACGAGGGTCCCGATCAGCGTGGTCCCTACCCCGGCGAGCAGAAGCACCACCTCGTAGGGCAGTCCGGTGCCGAAGCCGAGTCGCAGCGTGATCCAGCCGCCGACGCCGAGCAGCGCCACCTGGCCGAGCGAGACCAGGCCCACGCGCCCGTACAGCAGGCCCACCCCGGCCGCCGCCGGTGCGTAGATCGCCACGACCGTGAAGGTCTTCAGCCAGAACGCGTCGGTCACGCCCGGGATCACCAGCGCGGTGGCCAGCGCGAGCAGCGCGCCCGGCAGGTACGCCCGGATGTTCCGAAGGCGCGTGAGCCCGGTCCCGGCCGGCCGGGTGACCACCTGAGCCAGGGGCGCGGAATCCTCCATGGTGGCCTTCCTATTCATCGGGCGGCCGCGATCGAGATCACCCGGTGCCGTTGCTGGTAGAGGATGAACAGCACGGCGAAGACGAACGGGACGACCTGGTGGTACTGCGCCAGGTCATCGTTGTAGGTGCTGACCTCCATGGCCACGCCCACCAGCACCCCGGCGGCCAGGGCCAGCGGGATCGACCGCAGCTGGGCTATCACGCACGCCGCCAGAGCGGGGATCACCAGGAACACCTGAGCTTCGGGTTGAAGCGTGTTGCTCAGATTCGCCAGTAGCGGCCCCGACACCCCGGCGAGCAGTCCGCTCACCGCCCACGACAGGGTCTCGACACGCCGGACGCGCACCCCCAGCATCGAGGCGAGCTCGCGGTCGTCGGCCAGCGCGCGCATGGCCCGCCCGGTGTCAGAGATCCGCAGGAAGACGATCGTCGCGCCGGTCACGACCAGTGCCAGCGTGAGCGCGACCACCTGGGCCGCGGTGATCCGCGTCTCGCCGAGGTCGAATCCGGCCTGGTCGATCGGGAGGCCCACCGCCCGGATCACGGCCGACTGCGGGAACAGCCACTCGAGGATCCCCAGCAGGACAAGCGCGAAGCCCAGCGTCGCCGTGGCCTTGACCACAGGCTCCCGCGCGGCCAGGAACGGTCCCAGGACCGCTCCGTACACCACCGACAGGGCGGAGGCGGCCAGGGCGCCCACGACGTAGGCGCCCCAGCCGACCTGGCCGCCCGGCGACATGTCCCAGGCCGCGAACGCCGCCACCGCGCCGAGGGCGCCGAACGCCAGGTTGAGCACTCCGGTGGTGCGGAACAGCACGAGCATTCCGACGGCGGACAGCGCGAACATCGATCCGACCCCGACGCCGATGATGGCGAGGCTGAGCATCAGCCCACCAGGCCCTGGGCCTGTTCGGCGGCACGGATGGCGGTCAGGTCGGGGTCCTGGGCATCGACGCAGGACCCGGCCGCCACGTAGACACCGTTCTTCACGATGACCATGCGCGTGCTGTGGTTGGCGTTGTGCTCCGTCGCCTCGCCGTAGTACCAGGGCGCGCAGAGCATGTCGGATCTGTAGTTCTTGATGCCGAGGATCGCCTTGCTCACCGTGGCCCGGTCGATCTTGGCGGGATCCAGCTTCAGCAGTGTCTCGGTAAGGATCTTCGCCGAGAGGAATCCGGCCTGGCTGAACGTGTCACGGGGGTAGCTCGGCTCGCCGTAGGCCTCGAGCACCTGACGCCAGAGCAGATTGTCGGGTGTGGAGGCGTCCACCAGTTGCAGCTCGGAGTTGGCGACGAAGCTGTCGTTCCAGTACGTCCCGATCTGCCCTGGGAGGCTGGCGTCATAACACGATGCCAGGCACGCCCAGTGGAACTTGTCCTTCAGGCCGAGCGTCTGCCCCACCTTGAGGGACGCCACGGCGTCGGAGGCCGGGTCCATGATGAGGAACAGGTCGGGGTCCGCCGACTTGATCCTGGTGACGTACTGCTGGGCGTCCTGGAGTCCCGGGTTGTGCAGCAGTGTCTTGACGACCTGCAGGCCGTTCTGCTTCGCGTATCCCTCCACCCCCTCGACCTCCCAGTCGCCCGTCCCCGGGATCGTCACACCGATCAGCCCGATCCGCTTCGCCTTGCCCTGCGAGGCGAAGTACTGCACCGTCGACAGCGCGGAGATCCGGGGCCCGGCGTTGATGGGCGCGATGTTCGACGAGTGGAAGCAGGACCGGGGGACGCCCACGCCGGTGATGCTGTAAAGGTTCTTCTTGACGTACTGGTCGTTGGCCTGCTGGCAGCCGATGAACGTAGCATCCCCGGCAAGCGCCACGACGTTCGGGTCGTTGGCGAATCCCGCCGCGATCGCCGAGGAGTTCTGCGGGTTGAGCGCGTCGTCGGAGTACTTATAGTCGATGGGCCGTCCGTTGATGCCGCCGTTGGCGTTGACGCAGGAGAAGAAGGCCGACGCGGACTTCGGCGAGGACGTGAAGTCGACGCCGCCGCTCGCGCTCACCAGCGCGCGGATCGCAATGGGCGCCCCGGTCGCCGGTTTGCCGGTGCCCAGGCCGCACTTCACCTGGCTCTTGTCGACCTTCAGGCCCGCCAGCTTGTCCTTGCTGGTCGTGGTCTGGGTGGCGGTCCCGCACGCGGCAAGCCCCACTGTCGCCGCGGCCACCACGGCCCATAGTGTCAGCTTGTTTCGCTTCATGGTGTTCGTGCTCCTTGCGTGGATGTGGCGCTGTGCGAGTTGCCCATCGTTCCCAGGGCTCCGCCGTCCACCGGCCAGCCCACCCCGTTGACATAACTGGCGGCGTCCGAGGCCAGGAAGCACACGACAGCGGCGACCTCCTCGGGTGTGCCGGGCCTCCCGGCCGGCGCGCTGCCCGCCATCGCGGCCACTCCCCCGTCGACGTCGCCGTCGTTCAGCGAATGCGCCAGCGACCGGAGCATCCGAGTGTCGATCATTCCCGGCAGTACGGCGTTGACCCTGACCCCCCGCGATCCGACCTCCGCCGCCGCTGTCCTTGTCAGCCCGAGCACGGCGTGCTTGGCCGCGTTGTACGCCCCGGTGAGGGGCAGCCCTCGCGCGCTCGCGAGCGATCCGGTGTTGACGATCGCGCCGCGGCCCTGATCGAGCATGACTGGCAGGACGTGCCGTAGCCCCAGGAAGACACCTTTGAGGTTCACGGCGATCACACGGTCGAAGCCGTCCTCGGGATACTCGGCCAGCGGGGCCACCGGCCCTTCGATGCCCGCGTTGTTGAAGAACGCGTCGATGCTCCCGAACGTCTCGACCGCCCCGGCGACGTAGTCCTCGACCTCCTTGGCCAGGGTCACATCGGCGACGCGGAACCCGACTCCGGCGCCGGCGCGCGACACGGCGTCGGCGACCTGCTCCAGTCGTGCGCCGTCGACGTCGACCAGATACACGTTGGCCCCGCCCGCGGCGAAGCGCAGGGCCGCGGCACTGCCGATCCCGCCGCCCGCCCCGGTCACCAGCGCGGTCCTGCCACGAAAATCCATCGTCATCTCCAAGTCCGTTACCATCAGGTCGCGCGCCGCCGCGGGCCCACGACCAGCCTCCGAAGCCGCTGCTCGACGCCCGCGGGCGTCAGCCCGTAGCGCTCGTAGAGCTGTGCGGGCAGGCCCGCCACGAGCCGCTCGTCCGGCAGCCCTTGCAGGGCCAGATGTGCGACGACCCCGTGCCTGGCAAGCACCTCCGCGACTGCCGTACCGAGCCCGCCCACGACGTTGTGCTCCTCGACGGTGAGAATCCGCCCGGTACGGCATGCCGCCTCGACGATGGCCTCCTCATCGAGCGGCTTGAGATACAGCGCGTCCAGCACCTCGACCCGGATGCCCTCCTCGGCCAGGCGATCGGCCGCCTCGGCCGCGGCCTGGACGCCCCTGCCGGTGGCGATCACCGTGGCGTCGCCCCCGGCCCGCACCGCCACCATGGCGCCGCGCGGGACGTGCGGTTCCGAGCGGTGAACGTCCGATTCCTCCCCGTCTCCGAGACGGAACAGGACCGGACCCGGGTGATCGACGGTCGACCGCAGCAGCGCCCGTGCCGAGGCGTCGTCGCTCGGGGCCACCACGGTCAGGCCGGGAATGGACCGGGCGAGCCCGATCTCCTCGACGGCGTGGTGGCTCGTCCCGAAGTACCCCATCGCGAGCCCCGACCAGGCGGCCAGGACGCGGACCCGCAGCGCGTTGTACGCGAGGTCGGTGCGGATCTGCTCAGCGCACTTCAGCGAAGCGAAGGCGCCCATCATGATGACGTACGGGACGTATCCAGACGCCGCCATGCCCGCCGCGACGGAGACCGCGTTGTTCTCGGCGATCCCCAGATCGAAGAGCCGGTCCGGATGGCGGGCCGCGAAGGCG
Organism: Nonomuraea sp. 3N208; assembly: GCF_052245935.1. Classification (NCBI taxonomy): domain Bacteria; kingdom Bacillati; phylum Actinomycetota; class Actinomycetes; order Streptosporangiales; family Streptosporangiaceae; genus Nonomuraea; species Nonomuraea sp. 3N208. The sequence continues at coordinate 76,965 of NZ_JBQQBR010000029.1, forward strand.
CCGCCCACCGGCGTGACGGCCATGTCGGGGGTCACCACGACGATGTCGTCGCGCTCGTCGGCCAGATCGGCGAGTGCCCGGCCGATCGCGGCACCGCCGCCCACCTCGGCCGCGCCCATGTTGAAGCTGAACGGATCGGCCATGGCGGCGGCCGCCTGCTCACCGGTCATGCCTGCTCTTCTCCCACCACGTCTTCGCCCAAAAGGTCTTCACCCGAAAGGTCTTCTCTCAGAAGGTCTTCGCCGAGGTCCCTGAGTGCGCGGTCGCGGTCGGCCGGTCCGAGGAAGCCCAGATGCCAGCCCGTGGGGTCCGCCTCCATGAACGACACCCCCTTGCCCTTCAGGGTCCGGGCGACAACGCAGGTCGGAGGGCCGATCGGCTCTTCCGGCAGCGCGTCGAGGGCCGCCGCGAGCGCCTTCAGGTCGTGACCGTCTACTTCGGCGACGCGCCAGCCGAAGCTCTCGAACCGCCCGGCGATCGGCTCGATGTTCATCACGGCCGAGGTGTCGCCGTCGGCACACGAGCCGTTGGCGTCGACGATCGCCACCAGGCCCGCCAGCCCGTAGTGGGAAGCGGCCATCACGGCCTCCCACACCTGCCCCTCGTGCAACTCGCCGTCGCCGAGCAGGACGAAAGTGCGGTGGTCGGAGCCGCGCAGGCGCCCGGCGAGCGCCATGCCGACTCCGACGGACAGGTTGTGGCCGAGCGCCCCGGAGCTGAAGTCGATCCCCGGAGTCGTCATGTCCGGGTGATCGGTCAGGCGGCTCCCGATACGCCCGAACGTGTCGAGCTCCTCCGGCGGCAGGTAGCCGAGGTCGGCGAGAATAGGCCAGAGCCCCACCGCGACATGGCCCTTGCCCAGGAGCAAACGATCCCGGTCGGGCCAAGCGGGCTTCTCCGGGCGCAGCCGCAGCGTCCGGAAGTAAAGCGTGACCAGGATCTCCGTACAGGACAGGGTGCTCGAATAGTGCCCCATCCCGGCCCGGTCGATGAGGCGGATCACCTCGCGGCGCAACCCGGCCGCACGCTGATCCATATCGGCACCCTCCGGCACACGCCCCCGCTCAAGCTGGAGCTCCGCCGGGACGTCGTCGTCGTGGATCTGTGGTCCCCGCACCTGCCCCCCTTACCTTTCTGGCGGCGAGGTCCGCCGCTCTGGCGTAGATGATCCGGGCGGGGAGTCGGGACAGCTACGTGATGAATGCCCAACGAACGCGGCGGGCGCCGTGGGATACCCACAATCGCGGTTCGACCAGCGTTTACGTCCTTGCGCCGAGGCGAAACCGCTACGTAACATCTGAAGCGCTCGCCACACCCTCGATCCGCCGTCCACATGCGAGACAGCGCGGCAGATAGCGCACTGCCGTGCGCTGGCGTGGCCAGGGAGAGGAGCCGATGATGGCGGCGGTTGTAAGGCGTACCGATACCGGCCCGGAGACGGCGGCAGTGTTCCGCGACACCGCGGAAGGGCTCGCGGCGTCCGTCGAGTCCCTGGTCGACGAGGTGTCCACCATCATCATCGACCAGGTTCCCGGCGTGATCGACAGCGCATCCTACCGGCGCAGCAATCTGGCCAACCTGGACATGAAACTCGACCTGCTCAGACACGGTGGCCGCCTGGCCGTTCCGTCACCCCCGCACGAGGCCGTGGTCTACGCGCGCGATCTCGCGTGGCACGGAACCGATCTCTCCGTGCTCATGCACTCCTACGAGGTCGGCCACCGGTACTTCTGGCGCACCTGGACACGGGCCTTCACCGCGCGCGCCGACGATCCGGCACTGCTCGGCAACCTCTTCGAGGCGTCGGCGAGTTTCCTGTTCGATTATTTCGACCAGGTTCCCGCAGCGCTGATCGGTGAATACCGCGCCGAGCTGCAGCGCTGCAAGAATGGGGCGGCGGCCAGGCATGCCGAGCTCGTCTGCAAGCTCCTCGGCGAAACCGAGCAGGACGCCGAGTCGGCCGGGCTGACACTGAGCTATCCGCTCAGCGGCGGGCATGTGGCCCTCCTGCTGGCCGTGCCGGGTGCTCCGCTGACTCCCCATGACGTCCATACGGCTCAGCGTGTCGTCACGCAGTTCGCACGGCGGCTCGGGGCGCGGTCCCTCGTCGTGCAGGCCGAGACGGCGACGCTGTGGGCGTGGGTCGAGGTGCCCTCGAAGATGTCGCCGGACGCGGTCGACGAACTGGTGAACGAGATACGGCCGCCCGACGGTGTGATCATCGCCGCCGGCGACGTCGGTCTCGGCCTGGAGGGATTCGCCGACAGCCACAGGGAAGCCCTGCACGCACTGCGGTTCTGCCAGGATTGGCGGCGTACCGGATCCAGGCCCGTCCGTTACCGTACGATCAGCGCGGTCTCACTGCTCAGCAGCGATCCCAAGCGGGCCGGCCGGTTCATGAACCGGGAGCTGGGCGCCCTCGCGGCCTGCGACGAGGCGACGGAACGCGTGCGCTCCACCCTGCGCGCCTTCCTCGGCGAGAACTGCAACCAGGCCCGGACCGCACGGCGGCTGGGCATTCACTACAACACCCTCGTCTACCGGATCCGCCAGGCCGAAACGCTCCTCGGACACTCAGTGCTCGAACGCCGGTTCGAACTCGAAGCGGCGCTGACGCTCCATGCGTCAATGGTCGAGCGATAGGCCCTGTAAAGACTCCCCAAACCAATTCACCGCACTTGGCGCGAGCGCACATAGCCGCGCGGGAGCCGCGGCGAACACACTTCGCTGACCACCCCGGCGGCACTAGGAGGTCCAACAAGCATGCTCAGGCTGCACGGCAAGGTCGCACTCATCACTGGCGGCGGCACCGGCATCGGTGCCGCCACCGCCCGCAAGTTCGTCGCGGAAGGCGCACACGTCGTGATCATGGGGCGGCGTGAGAAACCGCTGCGTTCGATAGCTGACGAGATCGGAGCCGTGGTCGCGATCGGGGATGCCTCGCAGACCCTCGACGCCCGCCGTGCTGTCGAGACGGCCACCGGCCACTTCGGCGGGCTCGACATCATCGTCGCCAACGCCGGAGGGCACGATGTCGGTGCGGCCCTCGACGTCGACGACGCCGCATGGCAGGCGACGATCTCCGCCAACCTCACCAGCGCCTTCACCATCGTGCGGGAAGGCTTGCGCGAACTGATCCCACGGCAGGGCAACGTCCTGCTGGTTTCGTCGATCGCCGGCCTGGCCGCCGCGCCCGAGGTCGTCGGGTACGTCACGACCAAGCACGCCCTGGTCGGCTTGACACGATCGATCGCCCGCGACTACGGCCGGGTCGGAGTCCGGGCCAACTGCCTGTGCCCAGGGTGGATCCGTACCGAGATGTCGGACGTTCAGATGGACCAACTCGCCGGTCAGCGGCAGATAACCCGCGAGGACGCCTACGGTGTCGTCACCCGGGACGTGCCACTGCGGCGGGCCGGCAGACCCGAGGAAATCGCCACGATCTGTGCGTTCCTGTGCTCGGACGAGGCGTCGATGATAACCGGAGCCGTGATCGCCGCCGACGCCGGGGCGGGAGCCGTCGATCTCCCGACGATCGCCTTCGACCGGACGACCGAGAACCTGGAACTCCCCCATGACTGAGACACCGGAGTTCGCCGGTCGCAGGGTGGCGGTCACCGGCGGAGCGAGCGGGATCGGGCTGGGCATCGTGGAGTCACTGCTGGCCGAGGGCGCCGAGGTGTTCGCGCTCGACCTACGCCCGGGTCCCGCCGGCATCTTCGTGGAGGCCGACGTCCGGGATCCGGTGTCGCTGGAGCGCGCGGCCGAAGCGACGGGCGGGGTCGACGCCCTCGTCGCGTGCGCCGGGGTCCGCGGGCCCGACATCGCGGCGGAGGACCTGCCCATCGATGACTTCGACGCCGTGCTCGCGGTGAACCTGCGCGGAGTGTTCCTCACCTGCCAGACCTTCGGACGCCGGATGCTCGCGGCGGGCGCGGGACGCATCGTCGTCATCGCGTCGAACGCGGGAACCAGCATCGTGCCCGGACCTATGAGGATCATCCACTACAACACCGCTAAAGCCGGAGTCATGGGCATGGTCCGCACGTTCGCCGTCGAGTGGGCCAAACGGGGCGTGCGCATCAACGCCGTTTCCCCTGGCTACACCCGCACGCCCTTCCTCGACCTCGACCCGGACAAACACCAGAGCTGGCTGAACTCGATCCCGGTGGGACGCTTCGGCGAGGTGACCGAGGTCGCCGCAGCGGTTCGCTTCCTACTCAGCGACGGCGCAGGATTCTGTTGCGGCACCGAACTCCTGGCCGACGGCGGCTACACCCTGATCTAGACCATGATGTGCGGAACCGGTGACCGGTGCCTCAGCGAACGGCCCGTAGCAAGCACCAGCTCGCGCAGGCTGGACGGCTTGTCACGAGTTGGCGGCCACCGGACGGCGGCCGACGCCGGCGTAGGGCGCCGTCTCGGCCACCGCCTCGGTCCGGGTCCTGGCCGTTGGTGTCGTCCCAGCTTTCGGGCAGGAACAGCCGCCAGTTCAACGCGGCCGAGCCGGTGTCGGTGACGGCTGTCGGCGTACAGGTAGACATACACCGGCATGTACGCGTAGACGTGCAAGGCGGGGATGGGTCGGCTGAGTGCCCGTTGTGGTAGGCGGGGCCGCCCGCTCAGAGATGATGGGGGCGCGCGTCGCCGTCACTGTTGAGGAGAGGTTGTGAGACGCCTGTCCTCGACTGACCCATCTAGATCTCGCCCTCTTAGTGACTGCCAGTGCTTTGCCGTTTACAGTGTGGAGTTGCATGACTGCATGGCACTCTGCGAGCGAGCCAGCAGCACCAGCCAACCCGCGAGCCGAACGAAGATCAGATAAACCAGCCGTAGCGCCATGGACGCGATCATGCCTGCCAACGCTGAAACGCCAAACCCCCAGGTCAGCCTCAACAGCCGAGTTTCGGGCACCCACACGTTATGTCACCGCGTGGAGCGAGGTGGGCCCGTGGGGTTGTGGCTGTTGTGGCCGTGGCCGGCCTGGTGGGCGCGCAGCCGTGCGCCAGGCCTGGGAATGGGCGGCTCCCATTAAGGCGTAGCCGACAATTCCGATACCCAGGGGGCAGCGAACTCGTCGTCATGTGAAAGGCCCGTCACTATCTCTGCTCCGGCGTCAGGACGTGTCGGGTCCGGTCCCCGAGCCAGGCCGCTTCGAGGATCGCGGTCAGGCTGGCGGTGTCGGTCGGGCCTGGATGGTTCTGGATCAAGCGGGTGACGCCACTGGCCATCTCCGCGAAGCGCGGGAGGTCGGCGCGTGCCACGCCGATGTCCGCCAAGGTGCTAGGGATGCCGATGTCGGCAAGGAGCCCGTCGAGCCAGGTGAGGAACGTATCTGCGGCCTCGGCATCCGAGGCGTCGGTCACGTCGAGCCCGCACACCCCGGCGAGGATGGCCAACCGGTCGCCGATGGCATCCCTGGCCGCGTCCAGCGCGTAGGGCAGCAGCAGCCCGACGCCCAGGCCGTGCGGTGTGTGGGTGGCTGCGCCGATGGGGTACTGAAGAGCGTGCGGAGCCGCGTTGCCTGCGTGGGAAAACGCGAGCCCGGCTAGCATGGACCCATAGGACATGTCCGCGCGCGCGTCCTTGTCGCCTCCGTCCCTGACGACATGGGGCAAGCTGCGGGCGATCCGCTCCGCGGCCAGGAGCGCGTAGTGATCGGTGATGGGGTTGCGGCCGAGGAAGACCTGCTCCACCGGGTCGCGCGGTCCGTGGGCCCGGGGTCGCGCGGTGTAGCTCTCCACCGCGTGACAAAACGCGTCGATGCCGGAGTGGGCAGTGACGGTCGCAGGGCAGGTGTAGGTGAGCTCGGGGTCGACGATGGCGAAGTCGGGCACGATGTGGACGCTGGAGACTCCCACCTTCAGCTCGCGGTCCGGGTCGGTCAACACCGAGACGGGCGTGAGCTCGGAGCCGGTGCCTGATGTCGTCGGGACCGCGACGAGAGGCATCGTCGGCCCCGGCACCTTCGACTCCCCGTAGAAGTCGCGCGGCGTCCCACCGTGGCACCGGATGACGCCGACGATTTTGGCGAGGTCGATCACCGTGCCACCCCCGATGGCGAGGATTACGTCGGCGTCCACCTCTGCGGCGACCGAGACGGCCAGGGCGACATCGGTGAGTGGCACGTCCGGAGTCGCGTCGGCGAACACCCCGACGACTTCGACCTTCTCCCGCACGGCGGCCACGATCTCGGCCACGCCCGGCTGCCCCAGAAGAACCCGGTCGGTCACGATGAGGACTCGCGAGCCACACTCGGCCACCACTCGTGGGATGTTCTGCGCGACCCCTTCGCCCACTATCAGCTGGCGTGGTCCGCGGACGGTCTCAAGCATGTCAGTGCCTCTCTGGAACGTCGGCGGTGATTTGCTGGGCGGACGTCCGGGTCACCTGCGAGACCGGGACGGCGCCGGCAAGGTTGGCGGCCGGGTGGCGCAGGCGCGCGCGCCGGGCTCCCAGACTCGGTCGTGCCCGGGCGCCCTCGGGTCCATCGCGATGAAGACGTCGCCCTTGGTGGGCTGGTCAGTCGGGTCGAGGGTCCCGCGGACATCGTCGCCAAGGGCGGTACGAGTCAAGGTCGCGACCAGCACCTCGATCATGAGCCCGAGGGCATAGCCTTTGGGACCGCCGAAAGGGCTGATCGCCCCATCCACCGCCGCGGCCGCGTCTGTGGCGCGTACACCGGCGGAGTCGACGGCGTCCCCTGGTGCCAGCGGATCCGTGCCGACCATGGCCCGGGTCCCGCCCCACGGGTGGAGGCCGGTCAGGTCATGTGCGCGCAGGGCGCGGTGATCCTCGGCGGGCACCCGGAGCAGCAGGCCGGTCACGGTAGGTCGATCGCCGCGTAGGTGACGTCGAGGTACTCAAGGATGCCCTCGTGCGACCCCTCCTTGCCGATCCCGGACTGCTTCACACCTCCGAACGGAGCTGACGGGTCCGAAATCAGACCACGGTTGATGCCGAGCATCCCCGTCTCTAGCCCCTCGGCGAACCGGAGCGCCCGCTGGAGGTCACGGGTGAAGACGTATCCGGCCAGGCCGTGCTCGGTGTCGTTGGCCTTCGCCATCACCTCGTCGTCGGACGTGAACGAGATGATCGGGGCCACCGGGCCGAAGATTTCCGCCTCCAGCATCCGCGCGTCTTCGGGCACGTCGACGAGGACCGTAGGCGGGTAGAAGTGGCCCGGCCCATCCGGACGCTCGCCGCCCACCAAGACACGGGCTCCGCGATTGACCGCGTCGGCGACGAGCTCGTCGATCTTGGTGACCGAGGCCTCGTCGATCAACGCCCCGACGTCCACGCCGTCGTCGAGACCATGGCCCACCGAGAGCGCGCCCATCCGCTTGGCGAAGCGCGCCGTGAACTCCTCGCGCACCGGCTCCTCGACGTAGATTCGGTTGGCCGCGATGCAGGACTCCCCGATGTTGCGCATCTTGGCCACCATGGCACCGTCGAGCGCGACGTCCAGGTCCGCGTCGGCACACACGATCAAGGCCGCGTTGCCGCCCAGTTCCATGGAGGTGCGCAGCACGTTGTCCGCCGCCTGTCGTAGCAGCACGCGCCCGACCTCGGTCGACCCGGTGAACGAAAGCTTGCGGGTCCGACGGTCGGCCAGCAGTGCTGAGACCACCTCGCCGGCACGCTTGGTTGTCACGACGTTGACGACGCCCGGGGGAACGCCGACCTCCTCCATGATGCGGGCCAGGAACAGCATGGTGAGTGGCGTCTGGGCTGCTGGCTTGGTGATCGTCGTGCAGCCCGCCGCCAGCGCAGGAGCGATCTTGCGGGCACCCATGGCCAACGGAAAGTTCCAGGGCGTCACGAAGACGCACGGTCCGACCGGCCTCGGCACGGTGAGGACGCGATATCCACCAGCGGGAGCGGTGTTGTAGCGCCCCTCGACGCGCACCGCCTCCTCGGCGAACCAACGGAAGAACTCGGCGCCGTAGGCCACCTCTCCCCGAGCCTCCGCGAGCGGCTTGCCCATCTCGAGCGTTATCAGCCGGGCGACCTCCTCGGATCGCTCGGTCAGTGCCCGGTACGTCGCGGTCAACAACTCTGACCGTTTTCGCGGCGGGGTCGCCGCCCACTCCGCCATTGCCTTGCTTGCCACGTCCAGAGCGGCGAGCCCGTCAACGACGTCGGCGTCCGCCACCTCGGCGATGGTCTTGCCGGTGGCCGGGTCCTCGACGACAAAGGTGGCTCCGCTGGCGGCGTCGCGCCAGGCGTCGCCAATCCGGAGCCGCCGGTGCTCGGGGGCCAGGACGTTCATCGGGTCACTCATTGCGTCGCCTCCTGTGATGTTCTTGGTGATGTCCAGCGTGACCTCAGCGATCGCGCCACGCGCGTTGACGAACGGGTCACCCGATCTCGTCGGGGTCGAGGTTGCCGAGCGGGTCAATGTGACCTTGGCCCTGGCTGCAGGGCGACGCCCCGCGCCACCGATCGCCTTCTCGGGCCATGGCTGCTTCAGCGTCGTCAGGCCGTGCTCACCAGTGACGGTCCGCCGAGGCTCGATTGCCACGTGCGGGCGCATATTGACGTCGCCGCCCTGCGCGATTACCTCCCGGCCTCGGACAGCGCCAGCCCGGTGCGCGCATCGAACAGGTGCGCACGGTCCAGGTCGACCGTGACAAGCAGCCGCTCGCCCGGCGTACCGGTAACGGTGGTTCGTGCCTTGACCTTGAGGATCTCCGTCCCCACTCGGACGTCGACCACCGTTCGGTCACCGAGTGGCTCAAGGCCGTAGAGCTCACCCGACAACGACGCGTCCCCACGCTGCTCGACGGACAGGTCCTCCGCGCGCAGGCCCAGCAGCAGCGGACGACCGTCCTCAGCCGTGGTCCAGCGGGGCCGCGGCAGCGTCCAGCCTTCCGCCCCGACCAGACGATCTCCCTCGGCGTGGCAGGCGAGCAGGCTGATCGGCGGGCTCCCGACGAATCCCGCGACCCACTGGTTGGCTGGACGCTCGTACACCTCGGCCGGCGTTCCGACCTGTTGCACCTTCCCCTCCTTGAGGACCGCGACCTGGTCGGCCATGGACAGGGCCTCGACCTGGTCGTTGGTCACGTAGACGAAGGTTGCTCCGAGGCTCCGGTGGATGCGGGTGAGCTCGGTGCGCATCTCGACGCGGAGCTTGAGGTCGAGGTTCGTCAGCGGCTCGTCCATGAGAAACGCGCGTGGGCGACGGACCAGTGCCCGGGCCAGGGCGACACGCTGCATCTCACCGCCCGACAACTGCGCCGGACGACGCTGCAGCAGACGTTCGATGTGCAGCAGGCTCGACATCTGCTCGACGGCAGCGGCGATCTCGCTCGAAGAACAGCGGCGTGCCCGCAGCGGCGAAGCGATGTTCTCGTACGCCGTGTGTCGAGGGTAGAGGGCGTAGTTCTGGAAGACCATGGCCAGGTCGCGTGCGGCCGGGGCGTCACCGGTCGCGTCCCTCCCGTCCAGATGCACCGACCCGGCGTCAAGCTTCTCAAGGCCGGCGATCGCTCGCAGGGTCGTCGTCTTGCCTGCCCCGGAGGGTCCGAGCACGACGAAGAACGATCCGTCCGGTACGTCCAGCGTCACCCCGTCCAGGGCCTGGACTTTACCGAAGGACTTGCACAGCCCGTGCACTGCCACGGTTCCCATCAGGCCACCAGCTCTTCCGTGCTCACGTCGTAGACCGCCGGGGTCCCGCCGGTGTGCCGCAGCCCGACCGGTGCGTCAGCGGCGAAACGGACAGTCGGTGGCATCCGAACCCGTACGTCGCGCTGGCCGCCGTGGTCAACCACGTAGATGATTTCGTCGCCGAGCCACTCCGCCGAGACCACGCGGGCCGGGACCGAACGTTCCGCCCCTGGTTCTGTGACTTCCAGCGCCTCCGGCCGGACGCCTGCGACCAGACGACGGTCGCGCGGCAGGCCTGGCGGTGGCGTGAGGGCCAGTCCGCCCTGACTGCGCAGCTTCCCGTCGGCCACCTCCACCTCAATCAGGTTCATCGGCGGGGAGCCGATGAACGCGGCGCAGAAAAGACTCGCCGGACGGTCGTAGACTTCCAGCGGCGTGCCGATCTGCTCGACGCGGCCCTTGTTGAGGATGGCGATTCTGTGACCGAGCGACATCGCCTCGACTTGGTCGTGGGTGACGTAGACCATCGTCGTCCCCAGCTCCCCCTGCAGGTGCTTGATCTCCGTGCGCATGTCCGCCCTCAGCTCCGCGTCCAGATTGGTGAGAGGTTCGTCCATGAGGAATGCGCGCGGTCGTCGCACCAGGGCGCGAGCGAGCGCGACGCGCTGCTGCTCCCCGCCGGACAGCCGGCGCGGTCGCCGGTCCAGGAGCGGACCGAGCCGCATCAGCCGGGCGGCCTCGTCGACCCGCTCGCGCACCTCCGCCTTGGGCAGTCCCTCGGCCCGCAGTGGGAACGCCAGGTTGTCGCGGGTTCTCAGATGCGGGTAGAGAGCGTAGAACTGGAACACCATGGCGATGTCGCGCTCGGCGGGCGGCAGGTCGTTGACCAGCGTGTTGCCGATGCGGATGTCGCCCGTCGTCTGCCTCTCCAGGCCGGCCATGGCCCGCAGCGTGGTCGTCTTGCCGCAACCCGAAGGGCCGAGCATCACGAACAGCTCGCCGTCGCCGATGGACAGGTCCACGTGATCAACTGCGACCGTCCCGTCCGGGTAGCGCTTGTGCAGGGCCGTCACCTCGATGCCCGCCATCAGCGTCGCACCGCCCCGAGCGTCACACCGGCGACGAGGTGCTTGCGCACCAGGTAGGCGAAGACGAGCACCGGTAGGGCGAACACTACGGAGGCGGCGGCCACGAGACCCCAGTCCACAGTGGTTCCACCGATGAGGCCGGCGATGGCAGGTGGGGCCGTCCGCACGTTGTCGCTGGAGGTAAGGAAGATGGCGAACACGAACTCGTTCCACGAGAAGATGAGTGCGAAGACCGCCGTCGCGGCGATGCCGGGCAGGAGCAGGGGAAGGGTGAATCGCCAGAACGCCTGCAAGCGGGTGTAGCCGTCGAGCATGGCGGCATCCTCGTACTCTGCGGGCACCTCGTCGACGAACCCCTTCATCATCCAGATCGTGAACGGGACGTTGAACGCGGCGTAGATGAGGATCAGGCCGAGCTTGGTGTCGATGAGTCCGACTTGGCGGTACATGAGGAAGATCGGGATCACGACCACCACGGGCGGCATGAAGCGGGTGGACAGGATGAAGAACAGTTGGTCCTTCTTTGCCTTCACGGCGAAGCGTGAGTAGGCCCAGGCCGCCGGGACCCCCAGCACGGTGGCCAGCGCCGTGGAGACCCCGGCGACCACGACAGAGTTGAGGAACGAGACGGACAAGGTCGAACGACCGCCGCCGGAGGCGACGAACACGTCCTTGAAATGGTCCATAGTGACCTTGAAGTCGAAGAACTTGGCCGGGATGGCGTAGACGTCCCGGTTCTCCTTGATGGACGTCTCGATCATCCACAGCACCGGAAAGAGCATCACGACGGCCAGCACGGTCAGCAGCGCGACCTCCAGCACGGAGCGGCCCCGGCCGCCGAAGCGGCGCGCGGGGGGCGTGTGATCCCGGGCAGGACCTGTGGACACGGCCTCGTCGACGGAGAGGGCCATCAGTCCTCCTTGAGCTTGTTCAAGTAGCGCAGGTAGAGCTGCGTAAGGACGATGACGACGAGGACCATGAGGATCCCGTACGCCGAGGCGGTTCCGGTGTTGAAGCCCAGGAACGCGACCTTGTAGACGTGGAACGACAACGTCTCGGTGGAGACCCCCGGACCTCCGCTGGTGAGGATGTAGACGAGGTCGAACAGCCGGAAGGCCTCGATGGCCCTGAACAACACGGCGATGAGGAGCAGCGGCCACACCAGCGGAAGAGTGATGGTGCGGAACTGGAACCACTCGGACGCCCGATCGATCGAGGCGGCCTCGTACAAGTACTTGGGAACCGCGGTAAGGCCCGCAAGTGCGATGAGCATGATGAACGGCGTCCATTGCCAGGTGTCGACAAGGATCAGGGAAATCAGTGCCGTTCGCTGCCGGGTGAGCCACTCCACCTGCCCCAGGCCGAGCGAGCCGAGCACGCTGTTGATCACGCCGAATTGCGCGTCGAGCATGAATCGCCAGAACAGCCCGACCACGACCGGCGACAGCATCATCGGAACCAAGAACAGAGTGGTCAGCAGTCCTCGCCCGTGCGTGCGCCGTGAGATCAGGTAGGCGATGGCGAAACCGAGCACGGTCTGCAGGGCGACCGCGCCGAACACGTAGATCAACGTCGTCAAGGCCCTCAGGTGGACCTGCGCCGAAGTCAGGATGGCGGTGTAGTTCCCGAACCAGATGAACTGGGCGGGCCCCCCGCGAGTGGCCGAGTAGTCGGTGAAAGACAGGTACAACGCCCACAGCAACGGGAACACCGACATTGCGAGCAACAGCAGCAGCGCGGGGGAGATGAAGGCCACGGCGAGCCCGCGGTCGCTCAAGCGGCGGGACCGACCCGGTGCAGGCGGCGTCGCAGACGCCACCTGCCCGGGGTGGTCGGTCGTCAGAGGGGCGGAGTCACTCACAATCCGCCGCCGCCCTTGCGGCTGCTGGCGTTGAGCACGCCCTGCTGCTCCTTGGCGATGTCGTCTAGCGCATCCTTCGGCGTCTTCGCGCCGTTGAGAGCCGCGTTCACGTTGGTGTTCTCAATGTCGACGAGGCGCGCGTACTCGGGCACGTTCCACATGTCCCGCATCCGCGGAACCGAGTCGGTGTACACCTGGTTGAACGGCTGGGCATTGAGGAACTCGGGCGACTCCAGGGCGTCCGTACGCGATGGCACGCCACCAGCCGCGGCCCACTTCTTCTGGATATCAGCCTGCTCGAACCACTTCATGAAGTTCAGGGCCTCCGCCTGGTTCGCCTTGGGGGAGTAGGCCGACACGTGCATCCCCATGCCGCCGAGAGGCACCAGGTTCGTCTTCTGGCTCGGCAGGGTGGCAAAACCCAGCTTGTCGAGAATCTGCTCCCGCGTGGTGCCGAGCGTCGACTGCTTCGGGTCAAGCAGGCCGCCGCTCGCGGCGATCCAGTTGAACGCGATGCATGCCTTGCCCTGGGCGACCGCCGCGTTCACCTCGTCGATGAACCAGTTGCCGGAGCCCTTGGCGGTCAGCGGCTTCATCTTGTTGACCAGGACGTCCATCGCCTCCTGGCCCGCAGTGTCGTTGAGGACGCCGTCGATCTTGCGCGTCTTGGGGTCCCAGAGGTTGCCGCCGTAGACGCCGTTGACCGTGTTGTAGGTTACGGCCGCGGCGTCGGAGCCGTTGGCCTGGTGGAAAGCCAGCCCGCTGACGCCAGGGTGGTCCGCCTGGCACTTCTCGGCGACTGAGATCATCTGGTCCCAGGTTTGCGGTGGCTTGTCGCCGATCAGGTCCTTGCGGTAGATCATCGTCCAGGTGTCGCCGAGCAGCGGCAGTCCGTACAGGCTGGCGTTTTCGTCGCGCTTCCCGGTCTCCGCCTGGGGGAACTGGCCGTAGGCCGCCAGGAGGTACGGGTTGTAGGCCTTGACGTCGATGTTCTTCTTGACGAAGTCGGTGATGTCGAGGATGTTGCCGTTCGTCACGGCCTCGCCGATGTGTTGCGAGTCCAGGATCGGGATGTCGAAGTCGGTCTTGTGCGCGGCGAACTGGGTGAACATCGCGTCGTGCCAGTTCGCGTTCGGCACGGTCTTGACCTTGATGGTCACGTTCGACCGCTCCTTGGTGTACTCCGCGTTCGCGAAGGCTTCCAGCGCGTGGGCGGGGGGCCAGTCGAACCAGATGAAGCTGAGGGTCAGCGGATCCTTGGTGAGCTCCGGGATGGTCGCCGGTGCCTTGGGGGCGCTGTCGTCCTGGCCGCCGCAAGCCGCCACGGTCGTGGCCACTAACATGGCCGCCGTCGCCAGCTGCACCTTTCGACCGGGAACGGACAATCGTCCTATTCGCTTTGGATACCGCATCTTCTTGCCTGCTTTCTGGGTGGGGACTTCTGGAGCCTTGCTGCGTGCTTCGCCGAGCAGTTGCTGGGTTGTTCAGGCGTGTTGCCGGCTGTCGCAGGGGCTGACCCGCAGACCGGCGTCACGAGTACGCCGCGACGTAATGGGGCTTCAACAGTCGAGAAGTCCTTCGGTCCTGGTGCGGCCCGGTGGCGAACCGAATAGGACGTCGAGCATGCTCATGGGAGCTCCAACTGATCGAAGCGGAGCGATGGCGGGCGGTTCCCCGATGGGTGAAGGATGGCCGGCATCCGTCACCTTTCCTATACGATCCGAGTGGGAGCGTCAACATCCCGCAGTGTTGCGACCGATGTCAACAGGTTCCCGAAGACGCAAGAAAGGACCTCACGTCACGATGGACGACGAAGCGATGATCGCGCGGCGCCGTGGGGCCATGACGGGCGGAATGCCGCCGGGAAGATCTCGCGGCCGGCTTGCCGACGAGGTGTACGACACGCTGCTCGGACAGATGATGTCGCTACGGATCGAGCCTGGCTCCCGCGTCACGATCGACGTCCTGGCGCGAGAGCTGGGGGTCTCACAGACGCCGATTCGAGACGCTCTGAACCGCATGGAGGCCGAGGGCCTGGTCGTGCGTGTGCCCCATGCCGGCTATCGCATTCCCCCCCAAATCACCCGTCACCGATTCGAGGACATGCTTGAGGTCCGCCTGCTCCTCGAGCCGGCAGCGGCGCGCAGATCCGCCGAACGCGCATCCTTGAAGCAGGTGGCCGGTCTGCGACGAATGCTGGAGGAGATGGCGGAGCTGGAGGGGGGCGGCGGGCCCATGGCCTATGGCGCCTTCGGGCTACGCGACGCCGCTTTTCACGATCTCGTCGCCCTGAGCGCGGAGAACCAGGTCATCCGCGAAGCGCTCGCTCGCCTGCACACGCACGTGCACCTGTTCCGGCTTCTCCACGACACCCAGGTCACTCACTTGGCCATGGCCGAGCACGAAGAAGTTCTGGCCGCGATCGCCGCGCGTGACCCCGACGCCGCCGCCTACGCCATGCGTCGGCACATCCTGCTGTCCGGCGAGCGGTTCCGACGATTGTTCGACGAGGCCAAGGGCGCGGACGGAATGGCGGTAGAGGCTTGACGGGCGGGCTGGGCCGAGGAATGCTAACTCAATCCGATCGGATCGGATTGGATCCACCTCACCCGCCCCAGATGCGAGGAGAAGCAGGTGCCCAGAGCGCTGCTCCTGACCGGCGACGCCGCCGAGGAGCTCGACACCATGTATCCCTACTATCGCGTGCAGGAGGGCGGCTGGGACGTTGACGTCTCGTCACGGACGATGCGTGACGTTCAGCTGGTCATCCACGAGTTCGACCCCAACTCCGACGCCTACGTGGAGAAGAACGGCCGAAAGTTGCCGGTCGACGTGCCCTGGGCCGAGGTCGACGTCGAGCGCTATGACGCCCTCATCATCCCTGGGGGACGTGCCCCCGAGTGGATCAGGGTCGACGCCGACGTCAGGCGCATCACCGAGCACTTCTTCGCGCGCAACCTCCCGATCGCGCTGGTGTGCCACGGCGCGCAGGTGCCAGCTGTGTACGGGCTGCTGAAGGGGCGAAAGACGGCGTGCTTCCCCCCCATCACCGGTGACATGGAGAACGCGGGCGCGACGGTCATCGACGCTCCCGACGTCGTGGACGGCAACCTCGTCTCCTGCCGGGGGTGGCCCGACATGCCGCAATTCGGCAGGGCGATGATGGAGGTCTTCTCGAAGTCCATCAACTCCGCATCGGCATGAGCACACCTGGCCTGTCCCGGTGACGGCACTTCGGACCGTCACAGTCGACGGCTCCCCCGTCCACGTCCTGGAGAGCGGCACCGGGCCCGCGGTGCTGTTGCTGCACGGCTCCGGACCCGGTACGACCGGATCCGGAGCCTGGGCAACGACGGCACAGGCGCTGGGCACGTCCTGGCACCTGGTGGCTCCTGACCAGGCGGGGTTCGGCCATACACCGATCCCGGCCGGCTCCAGGGGTGGGCTCCGGCTGTGGACGGAGCAGGCCGCGGGCCTGATGGATGCTCTCGGTGTCGAGCACTACGCCGTGGTGGGCCACTCCATGGGCGGTGCCGTGGCGCTGGCGTTGGCGGCCGCGCGTCCCCAGCAGGTCACCCGTGTCGTGGCGGTCTCGACGATGGGCGCCCCCGCGGCGCCGCTGTCCGCCGAGCTCGACGCGGTCTGGGCCGCCCCCGCCGACCCGCTCGGGGCACGAGACATGTTGAGTCGCCTCGTCCTCGACCAAGCGCTCGTGACCGAGTCGGCCGTCGCTGCCCGTGCAGCCGCGATGCGAGCGGGAGCGGCCGCATTCGCGTCGTTGTTCCCTCCACCTAGGGCACGTTGGGCCGACGACCTCACCCTCTCGGCGCAAACGCTGGCGGGGGTCCGCGCGCCCGTGCTGCTCGTCCACGGCGCCGAGGACCGAGTCACCCCGCTCGGGACGGCAGCCCTGCCCCTGCTCGAACACCTGGCCGATGTCCGTCTGTACGTGCTCGGCCGATGCGGGCACGTGCCGGCGCTCGAACACCCGCACGACTTCAGGCGACTCCTGTCGTGCTTCCTCGGCCGGGAACGAGGTCCCTAATTGCTGCGACAGGTCCGCAGCCCGTGCTCAAGCTACGGACTTCTGATCCGAAAATCGGAGCGTAAGTAGGAAGGCGGCAGCGAACCCCGGCGTGGTTCGGTGCGACAGGGTTTGTGATCAGGTCAGCTGGTCAGGCGATGGGTTCCAAGATGACTCGATAGCCCAGGGCTTCGAGCTGGCGGGCGTGGTTGCGTTTCTTGCGCTCGGGGCCGATGCGGGTGTCGTAGAAGTCGGCGCCGAGGTCGATGAAGCGAGCGTTGGGATCCGACAGTAGGTGCCAGACGATGGCAGGACGGTATTCGCGCGTTCGCCGGGAGCGCGGAGCCTGGCGTGGGCGGAGTTGATGACACCGTTGGTGTCTGAACGGCGGCCGGCCGTACGAGGAGCCTCCGCTGTCGGATCGGCTCACCTACTCGGCCACCGTCAACCGGGAGGATGCGCTGCGCCTGCTCAGCGACGCCGCCCTCACCGTGGTGATCGCCGGGGACGCCGTGCCTTCAGTGCATCTCCAGGCACAGAACGGTTCAGTCGAGGAGATCGCACGGGCGCTTGCCTGCACACGCGGCTGCCGCGTCCTGCTCGGCCCACTGGCCGCCTACGCGCTGGCCGACCCGGCAGCCTATGGTGGGCTGTTCGACGCCGTCCACACGCACACGCTCACCTCGGCCGACATCACCGCGGGGAGCCGTCAGGCAGCCCCGTACGAGCGGTTGACCGTGGACCGCGTCGATTACCGAGACCTGGTCGATCAGTTGTGCTGGACGCCGGTCGCGGAGATCGAGCTGTACCGGGGATGCACCCGGCGCCGGTTCTGCGACTTCTGCAACGAGCCCGTCAAGGCACCGGTGGTGGACTTCCGGCCAATCGAGGACGTCCTGGCCGAGGTGGCCATCCTGCACGCCGCCGGTGTGCGGCACTTCAGGCTCGGGCAACAGACCTGCTTCTTCTCGTACATGAACCGCGATGCTGGAGCCATCGAGAAGCTGCTTGCCACCATCCGGGAGTCCGCGGCCCCCGACCTGGTGACCCTGCATATCGACAACGCCGACCCGCTCGCGGTGGCCTCACCGGCAGGCGCGAAGATCGCCCGCCTGGTCGCCGCGTACTGCACCGAGGGCAACTGCGCGCCGATGGGCATCGAGTCCTTCGACCTGGAGGTCATCAAGCGCAATACCCTCACCTGCACGCCCGACATTCTCGTCCGGGCCGTCGAGCACGTGAACCAGGCGGGCGCCCAAGTCGGCCCCGGCGGACTGAGTATCCTGCTCCCCGGCCTCAACCTGATCTACGGCCTACCCGGCGAGACCCACCGCACCCACTACGAGAACCTCGCCGGGCTGGTGCGCATCCTCGACGCCGGGCTGCTGTGCCACAGGATCAACGTCCGGCAGGCCCGCGCCTACCCAGGCACGCCACTGGCCGCGGTACAGGAGCAGAAGACGCTGCCTTCGTCCGAGCACTTCACGAGCTGGAAGGCGGACATCGATCACATCTTCGACCAGCCGATGAAGCAGCGGGTCTACCCCAAGGGCCGCAAGATTCCCGAGCTGCACTCGTTCTTCGTCACGACCCGGGGGACCTGGCATCGGCGCCTGGGCTCATACCCCATCCAAGTCGTAGAAGCCGGCACCGCCCGCCCCTTGTATGAGGTCGCCGACATGACGGTCACCGCCCACGCGCCCCGCTATATCTATGGAGAACGGGATGACGCTCCAGCAGACGTCTGACCATTCCCACCTACTCCCCTGCCCTTCCCTTTCACACGTCGGGGTGCTGGTGCCCTGGGCCAACGCGGTCGTAGAGACCGAGCTGCCAGAGTGGGGGCGCGGACGTACGGTATGGCACTACGCCCGGCTGGTGCCTGCCCACGGTGGTACGGCGCTGGACGACGATTTCCTGTCCGGGCTGATCGAGGCCGTTCCCGGAGCGCTGCACCAACTCTCCCGGCTCCCGCTGGGACGGGTCTACCTGGCGTGCACGTCGGCGGCCTTCACGCAACTCGACCGCTTCACCGAGGTCGCGACCGGTTCGCCGGTGCGCGTGGTCAGTGCGTTCGAGGCGATCCTGGCACAGCTCCGGTCGCACGGCGCGCGGAAGATTGCCTTGGTGACGCCCTACCCAGACGAGATCACCGAGGTTGAGGTCATCCAGTTCGCCGAGCAAGGCGTCATCGTCACGGGCTCAGCGAGCCTCGGCCAGGCCGATGGGTACGCCGAGGTTACTCTCAACCAACAGGCTGCGCTCGTGGATCAGTTGAGAAAAGAGGCAGTACAGCAAGCGGACACGATCGTACTGTCCTGTACGGGGTGGCCAACCCGGGTTGCGATCAAGATGCTGCGGCGTCGGTTGGGACGGCCCGTGACCTCCTCGAACAAGGCCATCGCCCTGCACGCTCTCCAGGAGCACCCGTGAACGACAGCGACGAGATACCCGAACTCGCCCCACGCCTGTACGACCTGGTCTCGGTCGTCAGCGCGCAGGAGGGGGTGAAGGCAGCGGTCGAGGCCAACCACGACAACAACCAGTGGTGGCCCCTGCACGTGGACGACTGGCGGATACGTATGCTCGTGGCCGGATGGAGCACCCGCGTGTCCTACACCATGGTGGACGTCTACGCCGAGGTGGTGAAGAAGGCCGACGCCTATGGCTGGGACGCGCTCATTAGCTTCCAGGACCCCGAGGTCGTCGAACTCGTCCGCCCGCTCGGACTGGTGGACGCCCGCATCCGCTATCTGCGTTCCTTGGAGACTTTCATCGCCACCTCGCAGGTCCGCGGCCGGCGACCGCTCGCCATGGCGCCCAACGCGTTTATCGAGGCATTCGCCGCCGAGGTGCACGGCGCCTCTTACAAGGTCGCCCAGTGCGCCGCCCTCTACGCCCGCGGCTACCACTGCGGCATCATCCCCGTGGACTCCGGCATGGTCGGCAAGCTCGCTCCGCTGCTCGGCCTGAATGCGGGCAACGGGGCTTTCGCCCACGAGCGGATGCGGCTCGTCCTGGAGGCTTGCGCCGCCGCCGACTGCTCCCGCTACCGGGGCCTCATCACCGCCCGCGGATACCGCGTCACGCTTCCCGACCAGGCACCGCCCACGTGGTGGCTGCATCTGGTCCTGATCTACTTCAAGCGCCTGTTCCTCAACCCTCCGGCGAGCCCCAAATTGTGCGCCAACAGGCCAGCATGCTCAACCGTCCTCGACTGCGACCACTTGCCCCGCCGACCTCGGAGGTAGCCAGTGCCCTGCCTCGGCGTGATCGGCAATATCTCGATCGACACCACCCGATACCCCGACGGCCGCACATCTGTCCTGATCGGTGGGGCCGCGTTATACGTCGCCCTGGCCGCTGCCCGAGCGGGGACGACCGCCCGCCCCGTCGCCGTCATCGGCGGTGACCTCGCCCCATTGCAGGCTCGCCCATGGCTCGCCGAGAGGCTCGACCTGTCGCTTGTGTCCACCGTTGCGGGCGAGTCCCACCCGCCCTACTCACTCCACCAGGGGCGCAACAGCCGATCCCGAATCCGTGGGTCGGCCTACCGCCCTAAGGGCGGACCGAAGGGGGACCGCCAGTTTCGGACGCCTCCCCACCGCCACCCTCCGCGGCACCAGAGCAACGCTCGCCTCCGCCACCGACCGCGCCACCCCCGGCAGCACCGCCGTATAGATATCATCAGATGGAACAGGCGAACAGGCACAAGCCGTGATCTTGTCTGTACCTGCGAACTCAGTCAAACCACAGCTCAGAAGGCCACGACGGTGTTTTGACGCGGTACAGGCCTGCAGCTTCTGGTCCGCCGGACTGGTCCTTCCCGCGATCGCGCTGTTCGCGCACTCGTGAAGATCCAAGTCTCCCGTAAGGGACGGCGGCTACAAGTGCGTCCGTGGCCATCGAGGCCGGAGGGATCCATACGCTCAGCCGTGTTCCGCGGTGACGGTGGCGCCGGGCGGGACGTGTCGGGTGGTGGCGGACCCGTCGGGGAAGCGGGCGGTCCACCGGTACCTCACCCGGTCGGACAGGTTGGTGAGCGTGGTGGCGTGCCCGCCGTCGTGCCGAACCGTGACGCTGCCCCGCCCGATCGGGATGCCGGAGACGGCGGCCCAGCCGATCTCGGCGGGCAGCCGCGAGAGGGTGGTCAACGCGTTGCCCGGCGCGTCCGGCCGGACACCGAGCAGCCCCTCCACCACCTGGCTGACCAGGGTGAAGGAGACCTCCGGGTAGTCGCCGTTGAGCCCGCCCGCGACGTGCGGGGCGGTGCGGGCGTGGAAGATCTCCCGCATCCACCGCCAGGCGGTCTCCTGCCTGCCGTGCCGGAAGAAGACGTCGGGCAGGTACGTCCACGCCTCGACGTTCTCCGGCCGCCCGGGACCACTCGCCTGCGCGTCGATGTAGTCGAGGTAGGCAGGGTCTTCGCGCAGACCCTTCAACGGCATGAACCAACTGTTCTCCGCACCCCACCCGGTGACCGACCGGCCATCGAAGGTGAAGCCGCGAGCGCCGTTCCACTCCTGCTCGTAATGGCGGCGCAGCCGTGCGGCCAGTGCCTCGAACCGCCCGCCGTCCTCTCCGCGCGCCCTGGTCAGCTCGGCCATCGCCAGGTGGGCGGCGTACTGCGCGGCGATGCCGTCACCGGCCACCGCCAGCGGCTCGCCGCTCAGTTCGTTGTAGCTGGCGATGCCCTGGAAGATGCCCGCGCCCCGACCGGTCGCGGGAAGCGCGATCGCGTTCGAGCAGTAGTCACGCAGCACGGAGTCATGGACGTAGGCGCGCTCGCCGGTCCAGCGGTAGAGCGCCGCCACGCATTCCACCAGCTCGAAGACCGCGGGCACCTCCCTCACGAACTCGTCGGGACCGCGGTAGTCGATCGACAGGTAGGAGCCGTCGAAATTGAACGCCCACACCGGACGGTGGCCGTGCTCTTCGGTCGCCGAGGCGGCGAAGCAGCGAATCATCGCCAGGTTGGCCTCGGCCAGGCCGAGCAGGTGGGCGCCCGCCGCCTGGTGGACGAAGTCACGGGCGTAGAACCCACTGCGGTGCGCGTACCCGGCCCAGTAGGAGGGCAGGTAGACGCCCTCGCCGGTGCCGTGCGGGCGCCGCTCGTCAACATTCACCGGGCCGCGCGTCCCGCCGGGATGCGCCCAGCGCAGCGCGCGGTCGCGCGCCCACGCGAACATCGCCACGAGCTCGTCGTGGCCGGAGTCCAACTGCATTCATGGTCCTAGGCTCGGGCGGATCACCAGCTCGCCGGGGAGCAAGAGCCCCGCCTGCGGGGTGACGCCGTCTTCGATGATCTGGAGGAGGCGGCTGATCAGGGCCTCGGCGATGCGGCGCAGCGGCAGCCGCACCGTCGTCAGCGCGGGCTGGAGGAACCCGGTGATCGGCAGGTCATCGAAGGCGGCTACGGCCAGGTCCTTACCGATCTCCAGCCCTTCGGCGCGAGCCGCCGTGTAGAGGCCGAGCGCGAGCCAGTCGCCGCCGGCCACGATCGCGGTGGGCCGGTTGCGCCCGGCCAGCAACTCGCGGGTGGCCGCGACGATCTCGTCTGGATCGTCGCCCGGCGAGTACACCTGCCCGGCCAAGCCATGGCGGCGCACGCCGGCCAGGAACCCGTCACGCCGGTCATCCATCCACGGTTGCCCGGAGGAGGAGGCCAGGAAGGCCACCCGCCGGTGCCCTCCGGCCGCCACCATGCCGACCAACTCGATCACCGCCTGCACGCTGTCGACGTCCACCCAGGACTGCGGCTGCTCGGGCGCGGTCCTGCCGAAGGCGGCGAACGGGAAGCCCGCGCCGGTCAGGTGGGCCACACGGGGGTCATCGCGCAGTATGTCCGACAGCAGGAAGCCGTCCACGGTCCGCGCGGCGATCAGTTCGTCGAGCGCCTGCTCCTGGCTCTGGCCCGGCTGCGGGCGCACCAGCAAGATGCGGTAGCCCACCTCGCCCGACGCCGCCACGACCGCTTCGAGAAAGCCGCCCATCAGCGGGTTGGGATTGGCCGGATCATCCACCGGAGTCGGGTAGCCGATGATCCGCCTGGTGCCCGACTTCAGGCTGCGTGCCGATTGGTCGGGCCGGTAGCCGAGCTCCTCGATGACCGCCGAGACCCGCTCCAGTGTTTCCGCCTTCAGCCGGTACGGGGCGTTGAGCGCGTTGGAGATCGTCTGGCGGGATACGCCGGCCGCCCGCGCGACATCCTCGATGGTGACCCCGCGTGTGCGTGGCCGGCGTGTCGTCACTCAATCTCTCCTCAGCGTGAGCAGGCCACCCATGGGCACCTCGACGACGCAGGCCCCGGACTCCAGCGCGAGCGTGGCCGCGCGGACCGGGGCGCCGCCGCAGTCGTGCACCTCGACGTGCGCCGAGCCGGTGCCGTAGAGGACGACGCGCGGATCGGAGTCGGCGTTGGCGACGAGCAGCTCCCCGGACTCCGGCACGTCCACGGGCAGCGCCGCGTACCGAGCGACGATCGTGGTGTGACCATCGTAGGCCCGCACGAGCGGGTAGCCGTGCTCGGGCTGCTCGGGCCGCAGCGTCCCCAGCTGGAGCGTGCCCAGGTAGCGGTGGAAGATCCCCAGCCAGAACCGGATCGCGGCGAGTTGGTCCCGCCGCTGTACCGCCAGGTCCACAGAGATCTGCGGCACCGAGAACAGCGCGTTGATCAGGTGCACGGCCACCTGCTCGGCGGGCTCGTCGGGATGCCAGAGGATCATATCGGAGTGCACGGCCACAGGACCGGCGGCGAGCCGCAGGTCCACGGTCCGCTGCCGGTTCTCCTGAGAGCTGAGCGGGCAGTCCACCGCTCGGATCATGTTCGCGTACGGCCACAGCCCGGGGCTGGTGTACGGCTGGCGATGCTCGATCAGCACGTCCGGCCTGGTACGGCGGAGCCGCGCGTCCAGATCGTGGAGCAGTCGCCTGACCCCTTCGTCCACATCCGTGCAGTCGGTCCCTTCGCCGGGCGCCGGGTCACCGCCCGGGGTCGCGAAACGGTCCACGAAGTCGATCTTCAGGCCGTCCATGCCCCACGTCTCGACCGCTTGGACGAGCCGGTCGATGAGGAACTCGCGTACCTCCGGGTGGCGCGGATCGAGCACGGCGGCGTCCATATGGTCGAGGTAACGCAGGAACTTGCCCTCGAAGCGCTCGAAGGCGGCGTTGTGCTTGCCCACGAACGGCAGCGCGTACCAGAGCATGTAGGACATGCCGAGCTCGCGCACCCGAGCCACATGTGTCGGAATATCGGGGAATGCGGCCGGGTTCGGCTCCCAGTCACCGCAGAACGCGTAGCCGCGCGTCCGGTCGGCGGTCTGCCAGCCGTCGTCCACGATGATCGTCTCACAGCCCAACTCCTTGGCCAGCCGCGCCTGGAGTTCCACGGACTCGGCGGTGACCTCCTGGTGCATGCTGTACCAGGTCGAGTAGACCGGCAGCCGGGCACGATCCGGCGCAGGCGGCAGGTCGCTCGCGTCGTCCTTCCACCAGGCCGCCACGTCGGCCACCGCCGCCGAGAACGGCCGCTCCGACAGGTCCAGCCGGATCCGCAGCCCGTCGCCGTGCAGGGTGAAGACGAACTCGCCGGTCTCCTCCATCACCCCGCCGGTGAAGCTCACCTGGGCCACCGGTTCGGCCAGGCCAACCGTACAGACGTTGGCGCCGGCCGTACCGATGAGGGAGACCACCGGCGCGCCCGCTGTCAGCCTCGACACCAGCGGCGCGCTCCAGATCGGCGGCACCCAGCGGGTCCCGCCCAAGGGCGTCCAGAACGCGCTGACGCGCACGCACGGCACTCGCCACTGCGCGGCCGTGGCCTCTGGCGCGTCGATCAGCCAGGTGCGGTCGGCGACTTGCGTCACCTTCGCATCGGCCGCTCCGGCCAGTACCAGCTCGACCGCGCCGGCCCGTACCGCGGTCGTCTCGCCGAGCGCGTAGGGCTCCCAGACCTGCATGCTTATCCCTTCGTGGCACCGGCCAGCAGGCCGGAGATGAACTGTTTCTGGAGGATGAGGAAGAGGACCATCATGGGAAGCGAGGAGATCGCGGTGCCCACCATGACCTGGCCGAAGTCGGTCCTGGCCAGCCCCTGCAGGGTGGCCAGCGCGACGGGCAGGGTGTACATCTCCGGCGTGCGCAGCGCGATCAGCGGCCACAGGAAGTCGTTCCACGCGCCGAGGAAGAGGAAGACCGCCAGCGCCGCGAGTACCGGGCGCATGACGGGGATCACCACCCGCCACAGCACCCGCAGCTCGCCCGCGCCGTCCACCCTGGCCGCGTCGAGCAGCTCGTCGGGGATGGCCAGCAGCGACTGGCGCATCAGGAAGATGCCGAACGGGACGGACAGGCTTGGCAGGATCAGCGCGGGGAAGCTGTCGATCAGCCCGATGTCGTTCATCATCTCGAAGATCGGGATGATGGTCACGCCGCCGGGGATGACCAGCGTCGACAGCAGCAGCACGAAGAAGGCGTTGCGCCCGACGAACTGGAACTTGGCGAAGGCGTAACCGGCCAGCAGCGAGACCACGATCGCCCCCGCGGTCTGCACGACCGCGACGAAGAGCGTGTTGCCCAGCACGTTGACCAGACCGATCGACTCCTCCAGTTTCGCCGTGTTGGCCACCAACTGGTCGCCGGGGTAGAACCTCGGCGGCCAGGAGAAGATGTCGGAGTTGGCGTGCGTGGCCGCCATGGCCAGCCAGTAGAACGGGCCGACGCACAGGCCGAACACCGCGGCGAGCACGAAGGTGAGCGTCCAGCCCTTCATCGTTTCTGCATCCTCATCTGTGCGATCCCGAATCCGGCCACGATCAGCGTGAGCGCGTAGGCAATCGCCGCGGCGTAACCGAAGTCGAAGTAGCGGAAGCCGTTCTGGTACAAGTACAGCGAGATCGTCAGGGTCGAGTTGTCCGGCCCGCCGCCGGTCAGCACGAACGGCTCGTCGAACAGCTGCAGGGTGCCGATCGTGGACAGGACCACGGTCAGCAGCAGAATCGGCCGCAGCTGGGGCACTGTGATCGACCAGAACCTGCGAGCCGAGCCGGCGCCGTCCACCATCGCCGCCTCGTAGAGGTCCTTCGGGATGCTCTGCAGGCCGGCCAGGTAGATCACCGCGTTGTAGCCGGTGTAGTGCCAGGTGAGGGCGATGACGATGGCGATGCGGGCCCAGAACGGGCTGCCCAGCCAGTCGATCGCCTCGACGCCGAAGAGGCTGAGCAGCCAGTTGAGCAGTCCCGCGTCCTTGCGCAGGATCACCGAGAACATCACGCCGTAGGCGACCAGACCGGTCAGCGACGGCATGAAGACGCCCAGCCGCCACAGGCCGCGCAGCCGTACCAGGGAGGAGTTGAGCGCGAGCGCCAGCAGCAGCGCGAGCAGCAGCATGATCGGGACCTGGACGACCAGGATCAGCCCGGTGTTCCACAGCGACGTCCAGAACAGCGGGTCGTTCACCAGCCGCACGTAGTTGTCCAGCCCGACGAAGCTGCGTGCCGCGCCCGCGCCGGTGGTCAGGCTGATGTACATGGCGGCCACGATCGGATAGGCCTTGAACCCCACGAAGCCCAGCAGCGCGGGCAGGACCAGCAGGTACGGGATGTTCCGCTTGGTGACGAGGGAGCGCCTGCCCACCGCCACCCGCCCGGGGCGCGACAGTGTGAGTGTCATCCCGCGAGCTTCCTGTTCGTCTGCTGGGACAGCAGCGTGGCGGCCTCGGTCAGCGCCGCGGCCGGGTCGGCACCCTTGAGCAGGACCTTCGTCTGAGCGTCACTGGCGATCTTCAGCGCCCTGGCGTAGTCACCCGAGTAGTAGGTTGCGTCCGCGCCCTCGGTGAGCGCGTCCACGAAGGTCTTGAGCGCGGGCTGATCACCGAAGTAGGGCTGGGGCGCGGTGAACGCCGGGTCGGAATAGGCCGCGGTCAGCGCGGGGAAGACGCCGCCCTCCTTGAAGACCTTGTTGATGACCTCGGGCTTGGTCAGCGCGTACTCCACGAACTTGAACGCCTCCGCCTGGTGCGGGCTGCTCCCCGAGACCGACAGATGGGTGGAGTTGACGATCGCGGCGCGCTTGCCGCCTGGCGTCACCGCGGGCGGCTGCATGACGCGCCACAGGCCCTTCTGCTCGGGACGCATCTCGGGGATGTAGCTGACCGCCCAGGCCGCCCACGGCAGCACGGCCAGCTTGCCGCCGCTGATGAGCTGCTTGGCCGTGTTCTCGCCGGAGGTGTCGGCGACGATGCCCGCGTCGTTCATCTTCTTGATGAGGGTCATCGCCTGTACGGCCGGCGCCGAGGCGAGCGTGACCTCGCCCTGCTGGTTGAAGTAGAAGGCGCCCTGCTGCTGCAGCAGCGCCTGGTAGAAGTCCATGTCCACGCCGCCGGCCGCGGGCTTGTTCAGGCCGATCAGGAAGGCGCCCGTCTTCTCCTTGAGCGTCTTGCCGGCCTCGATGGCGTCGTCCCAGGTCTGGATCTTCTCCGGGTCGATGCCTGCCTTCTTGAACAGGTCCGCGCGGTAGAAGAAGCCGACCGGGTTGACCTCCCAGGGCATCGCGTAGACGCCGCCGTCCTTGCCGGTCACCGTGGGCCACAGCCCCTTGGCGAAGGCGTCCTTGTACGTGTCGGCGCCCAGCTTGCGCAGGTCGGCCAGGCCGCCGGGGAACTTGTCCATGTACCCGGGCAGGTAGTCAATGCCGATGTGCAGCACGTCGGCCAGGCCCTTGCCGCCCGCGGCCATGCCAATGGTGATCTTGTCCCAGATAGCCGGATTGCCGACGGCCTGAACGTCGATCTTGATGCCGGGGTGGGTCTGCTCGAAGTCCTTGGCGACGGCGGCCAGGCCGTCGGAGGCGGGCTTCCAGCTCCAGACGGTGATCTTGACGGGCCCGCCGCCCTTCTCCGGGGTCTTGCCGCCGCCGCAGGCGGCCAGGGCGAGCGTGCCGGTGAGTGCGAGCGCGAGGGCTCCACGACGGTTGATCATTTGTGTGTTTCCTTTCGGGGGGTGAGTGTTGCGCGGAGCCGGTCGGCAGTGTCGCCGGGGGTGGTGGCGTGCGGGGAGAGCCGGATCCAGCCGCCGCGCAGCGTGGTGGTGAGTCCGGCGGCGCCGAGTGCCGCGTGCGTGTTGGCGGGGTCGTGGCCGGGCAGTCGCACGCGGGCGATCCCGGCCGGCTCGGCGGGGACCAGGACCTCGGCGCCCGCGGTCCTGGCGGCATCCAGCAGGCTCGCCAGGGTGTGGGCGATCTGCCGGGCGATGTTCATTTCTCCGGCGGAGAGCACCAGGTCGATGGCGGCTCCCAGTGCGGCGACGGCGGAGAGGTCGGGATTGGTGGGCGTGTGCGCGACAGCTCCGGGCAGCGGCGGCATGGGGTGCCGGGCTCCGAAGGGAGCGTGCACGCCCGACCAGCCGCCGAGACCGGGGGCGAGGCGGTCGGCCACCCGGTCGCGGACGAGCAACAGCGCCGCTCCCCAGCCCGCCCGCAGCCACTTCTGCCCGCCGCAGGCGAGCACGTCCGCCGCCGCCACGTCCAGCGGCACCGCGCCGAGGCCCTGGATAGCGTCCACCACCAGCAGCCGGTTCTCGCCCAGCACCTCCTTCAGCGCGCCCAGCGGGGCGCGGTGGCCGGTCGTGGCGTCCACCGCGCTGACCGCCAGCGCCCTGACGTCGTCGTCGAGGTGCTCGAGCAGGACGTCAGCGGTGATCGCGGCCGAGTCGATCCAGCGTGGCCGCAGCCCGCCGCGTTCCTGGAACCGCAGCCACGGATAGACGTTGGCGGGGAACTCTCCGCGCGGGACGAGCACCACGCCGCCGCCCAGGCCCGCCGCGGCGGCGAACAGCGCGTGGCTGGTGGAGGAGACGAAGGCCACCTCATGCGGGGCGCAGCTCAGCAGGCGGGCCGCGGCGGCGCGTGCACTGCTCGCCTCAAGTTCCAGTCTGGTGAGCGCTGCGGACGGATCGTGGGCCAGCGACTCCGCAGCCTGCGCGACGGTCCGTGCTACGGCCAGCGAGGGCGGCCCGATCCTGGCGAAGTCAACATATCCGGCCGGTTCCCGGAACTGGCTCAGATATGCAGGTGGAACGTTCAAACCAGCTCCAGACCAGTTAGGGGGCATAAAGACAGCAGATAGCAGGAGGCAGTGCGCCAAAACGCTAGGCAGACGATATTTGAACGTTCATATCGTATGCAAGAGGCAGTTTGCCGCGATGTGGCAGAACAGGAGCAGGGGCACGACGCACGTCTGGACCACGGCCTGCGGCCAGACGGTCTCGATGGCCTGCGGCATGCCGCAGGCCGATCCGATGTGCCGCCGGACGGAACACGAGATGGCCTCATGAGGCGAACCCCATCCCGAGGCGGTCGAGCAGGCGCAGCCACAGGGTGCGCCTGCCCGTCTCATCCTCCCCGGCCATTGCCCGGCGGGTGAGCTGGATGCCCGCCCAGGCGAGCGGTTCCGGCGGGAAGGGCACCGGCTGCTGCCGCACCATGCGCAGGCGGGTGCGCTCGGTGTCGGCTCCGGACAGCAGGTCGAGCATGACGTCGGCGGCGAACCTCGACGCTCCCACGCCCAGGCCGGTGTACCCGGCGGCGTGGGCGACGCGGTCGCCGTGAGTGAGGCCGTAGAAGGCGCAGAAGCGCGAGCAGGTGTCGATGACCCCGGCCCAGCGATGGGTGAAGGAGACATAGCTGAGCTGCGGGAAGGTCTCGAAGAAGTGCCGGGCCAGGAGCCGGTGCGTCTGAGGGCGATGCTCGTGCTCGGCCCGGATGGACCGGCCGTAGTGGTAGATCGCGTCGTAGCCGCCCCAGAGGATGCGGTTGTCCGCGGTACGGCGGTAGTAGTGGAACTGGTGGCCGATGTCGCTGATGCCGTAGGGCTCCTGCCAGCCGATGGATTCCCATTGTTCGGGGGTAAGGGGTTCCGTGGCGAGCACGTAGTCGTAGACGGGGACGACGGCGAGCGAGCGCAGGCCGAGCAGTGACGTGAACGCGTTCGTGGCCAGAACGGCCTGGCCGGCGTGGATCCGTGTCGCGCCGCTGTGGACCGTCAGCCCGTCGCGATGCTTCCGCAGCCGGGTGACGGGGGTGTGCTCGACGATACGCACCCCGAGGGCTTCGGCGACCCGGGCCAGCTCCCAGGCCATGCGTGCCGGGTCCACGGTCGCGTCTTCCCCTGTTTCGAGACGTCCGGCGAGATAGGTGGGCGATCGCACGAGGCGGCGGACGTCGTCGCGGTCGAGGAACCCGGCGACGTCGGGCTCCAAGGAAGCGATCGCATGCGGGCGGGTGGCCACCGAGAGCGCGCCGCCCGGCGTGAAGCCGCAGCTCATCTCGTACCTGTCCACGGTCGCGGCGATGCCGGCGAAGTTCTCCGCGCCGAGCCGCTCCAGGAGGTCGTACTCGTCGGGCCAGCGCCTGAGCCCGTTGGCACGGCCGTGGGTGAGGCTCGCGTCGCAGAAGCCGCCGTTGCGGCCGCTCGCGTGCTCGGCGATGCGATCGCCCTCCACGAGGAGGACGTCGCGCCCGGGATCTCGTTCCTTGGCCCGGACAGCGGCCCACAGGCCCGTGAACCCGCCGCCGACGACGACCAGGTCCGCCGTGGTCTCACCGTCCAGCGGTCGCCTGGGAGCCGGACGGTCGGGGGTGTCGAGCCAGAGGGGCGTCGATATGGCTTTGCTCAGAGCGCGGTCGATGAGGGATTCGGCATGCATGGTGCGTTTCCTTCAGGCGTCGGGTGCGGTGTGGACGCGCTCGCCGCTGACGTAGGTGAGGGCGACACGGGTGTCGGCGATCGCCGCGGCGGGGCCGTCGAAGGGGTTGCGGTCCAGGACGACGAGGTCGCCGCGGTTGCCGGGGCGCAGGCTGCCGGCGTCGTCGAGGTGGTTCACGTACGCGCTGCCCGTGGTGGTCGCGGTTGGTGAGGTAGACCGGCCGGTCGGGGATGATGGTGTCCAGCAGGTCACGGGTGGGCGTGCCGCCGTCGAAGCTCTCCATGGACCAGTCGCTGCCGGTGATCCACTCCTTGCCGGGGTTCGCGTCGGCGTAGGCGCGGATCCGGCGGGCGTACTCCTGCGGGTCGGTGGTGCCCGTCAGGTCGCACTGCCCCAGCTCCTCTCCGCCCATGACGGCATGGACGTGGGCGTCCTGGAAACCGGGGAGCAACAGCCGTCCCCACAGGTCGACGACCTCGGTGCTGGGCCCGGCCAGCTCCTTCACCTCGTCATGCCCGATCGCGACGACCCGGCCGTCGCGGACGGCGAGACTGCTCGCCCAGGTGCGGGCTCCGTCCATGGTCAGGATGGGGCCGCCAGAGAACAGCAGGTCAGCATGGGGATGCGCCATGGAGGACAGGTCCAATCGGGAAAGGCTGCATGCGGCGAGCGACACGGCTCGAACCTCGGCGTGGGGGCTGTCATCGCCGCCTGGCCCCATGGAACTAGCGGGCCGCTTGGCCCGTCAACGGTGTTGTCGTAATCTGGAAGGCGTGAATGATCGCGTCATCGGCGCACCACGCAGGCGGCGGCCCGCCAAGTCAGGCGTGGTGCTCTCCCGCGAGCTGATCGTGGAGACCGCCATCCGGCTGCTGAGCCACCACGGCGCGGACGCGCTGTCGGTGCGCCGGTTGGGCGCCGCCCTGGGAGCCGATCCCTCGTCGCTCTACCGCTATTTCCGCAACACCGACGAGCTCGTCCTGGCGATCGCGGACGAGCTCATCCGCCACGCGATGGAGGGATTTCGCCCGAGCGGGGACTGGCGGGAGAGCCTACGCGAGCTCGGCCGCCGCCTGTATGTCACCTACCAGCGGCATCCCGAGGCCGCGCGCCTGTCGGCGGCCCGGGTCACCCGCCGCCCGAGCGAGATCAGGGCCGTGGAAGTGGGGCTGGGCATCCTGCGCGCGGCGGGCTTCGGTCCCGAGCAGGCCGCACGGCACTACCACAGCTTCATCGACATGAGTTTGGGATTCGCCGCGCTGGAAGCCGCCGCCAGGACGCTGCCGGAGCCCGCCGCCACCGCGGACGAGGACGCGTGGCGCTCGACGTACGCGAAACTGCCGGCCGAGGAGTACCCGAACATCGCCGCGTGCGCCGAGGCCCTGGCCGCGACGATGATCGGCAGCGCCTACGCGGGGGCGCTGGAACTCCTGCTCGACGGGATGGCGGCGCAGCTTCCGCGGCCTGTCAGGTGACGGGCGTCAACCGGGCGTGCGGTCCTCGACGGCCTGGCGGCATCGAGGAGGAGGGCCTCGGCGAAGCGCGCGCCGATGAGCTGCATGCCCGTCGGCAGCCCGTCGGCCACGCCGGTCGGCACCGTGAACGGCCGGGAAACCGAGGCCCGGCACGGCGGTCATGTGCCACTGGGCGGGATCAGGTCGCGGGTGCGGGCGGGGTCAAGGATGTCGGCGTCCTGTTCGAAGGGCGGCTCGGCTGAGCTCGGGGTGAGCAGGACGGTGCCCGTGCCGGACAGTTTCCGCAGGCGGGTGATAGCGTGGCGCGGCCGGCCCAGCTCTGGATGTATGCGGTGATGTCCGGCTTCTCGCCCCACAGCTCGGCGGCCATGTCGGAGTAGCGCGGAGCCCGGCTCGGCATAGAGGTGGAGATCGTAGCGATGGACAGGGGGAGACGGCCGTCACCTGGACCTCACCGGCCCCGCTCAGGTCCATCCTGCCGCGTCCGTGGTGGCGAGCCGGTGGGCATTTGAGGGCCCCAGCGATCAGCAAGCTGTTCAAGGCCGAGTTCGGCGTCCGACCCCAGGGAGTCCAGGGCGCGCGTCAGCCGAGGGTGAGACTCGCCACCGCCGGTCGCCGGCCTGGAGCGACCGAGGACGCGCGGACCTGGAAGTCGGCCGAGAACAGGCGGCCGAGATCGCCCGGGCGGCCTTCGAGGCAGTCGACGAGCAGGTTCACCGCCGCCTGCGCGGTCTGGCCGGGCAGGAAGCCGAGCGTGCTGATCGGCGGGTCGGTGTAGCCGGCCGCCGGGTCCTCCGTAGCGCAGACCAGCAGCAGGTTATCGGGGACGGATCGACCGAGCCTGCGAATCGCGTCAAGCAGGAGCGGCGGGCTGAGCTCGACCAGGGTGAAAAGCGCATCCGGCGGAACGGGGGCGGCCAGCAACTCCGTCACCGCGTCCAGCGTCTGCCGGACTCCGGGGGCGGGGAGGAACGAGATCCGGGGTTCGCGCCGCCGCTCGGCGCACCAGTCGTGGTAGGCGCTGACGGTCTGCTGGTGGAAGCAGGCCGTGGTCGCGCCCGCGGCAACCGCGATCCGCTCGGCGCCCGCCTCTTCCAGGTGGTCGAGGACCTGGCGTACGGCGGCGGCGTAGTCGAAGTCGACCCACCGGCCGATCTCCCGTGCCTCGTCGGCGGCCTCCGCCAGCGCCCTCCGGTCGGCGACCACGGGGACGCCGGCCACGAGAAAGTCCCTGACCATCGGGTCTCCCTGGACCGGGTCGATGACGAACACGCCGTCGAGCGGCATGTCCAGCCAGCAGTCGTCCGGCCCGTATGTGGGCAGCAGGACGACGCCGTAGCCGTGGGCCAGAGCCGCCTGGGTCGTGGCGGTGACGATCTGGGCGAAGTAGGCCAGCTCCGCGTAGACCCACGGCGTCTCGACGTACTCACGGGCCGCGACGCCGAGCAGGCGGGTATGCCCGGCGCGCAGCAACCGTGCCGTGGCGTTCGGGCGATAGCCGAGGGACCGTGCCACCCTTCGCACGTGCTCCCGGGTGGCGGCAGGGAGCCGTCCGGCCTCATTAAGCGCGTCCGACACGGTGGTCTTGGACACCCCCGCAGCGCGGGCCACGTCCACGAGGCGGACTCTGGGCCTGCGGTCTGACTGGCTCATGAGTGAGATCGTGTCATCTGGCCTGACGCTCCGCCACCCCTCTCAGCTTTGCAGAATCGTTCCATCGGGCTCTTGTGCAGGAACGTTCCTTCACGAATACTCGCTGCCACCCCAGCCGCACCCTTTCGTTGCGGCCCGTTCCGAAAGAGGTGGTCTGATGCGCACCTCCCATTTCGCTGCCACAACGGCACTGCTCGCGCTCGCGGTCGCTGCCTGCGGCGCCTCACCGGCCGGCAAGGACGGCCCCTCCGGCACCTTCGAGATCACCAACGACACCCCACCCGCCAAGGGCCCGGTGGACTCCGTGACCTGGTCGCTCTACGCCGAACCGCAATCCCTCGACTACGTGTACGCCTTCGACTACCCGCCCAACACCGTGCTCGCCAACGTGTGCGAGCAGCTCATGCGGATCACTCCGGACATGAAGGTGAAGCCCGGCCTGGCCAGCGCGGCCCGATCCCCCGACCCCAAGCGCTGGGTGTACACGATCCGCTCGGGGGTGAGGTTCCACGACGGCTCCACACTCACCGCCGACGACGTCGTCGCCAGCCTGCGCCGTCACATGGACCCCAAAGTCGGCTCGTACTGGGTCTCCGTCTACCGCAACGTCGACAGGATCGAGAAGACGGGGCCGACGGAGGTCACGGTCCACCTGAAAAAGTCTGACCAGCTCTTCAACGCGGAGATGGGCACCTCCGCCGGGACCGTCGAGAGCGCCGCCTTCCTGTCCAAGGAGGGCTACGGGACCCCGGACGTCGGCGTCAACTGCACCGGCCCGTTCTCCTTCGGCTCCTGGCAGAAGGGTCAGTCGATCACCCTCAAGAAGTTCGCCGGCTACTGGGACACGTCGCTGGCGCCGAAGGCGAACACGATCAAGAACGTGTTCATCTCGGACCCGGCCGCTCGCGTCAACGCGCTGCTCGCCGGCGAGGTCGACGGCGGCTACCTGCTGCCGTCCTCCGGGTTCCCCAAGCTCCGCACCGCCGCGAACGGCACGCTCTACTTCGGCCCCAACACGACGACAGTGAGCGTGATCCCCACCAACCTCAAGGGCACGCTCGGTGACGTCAAGGTCCGTAAGGCGCTGTCCATGGCGCTCGACCGCGACGGCATCATCAAGGCCGCCGCGGGTGGTGTCGCCACCCCGGCGAAGGCGCCCGGCGCCACCGGCGCCTGGGGCATCGCGCCGGAGGCGGCCAAGGAGTACTACGCAAAGCTCCCGGCACTCAACCGGGACGTCGCCGGGTCCAAGAAGCTGGTCGAGGAGGCCGACGCCACCGGCAAGAAGATCGTGATGGCGACCAGCACGCTCTCCCCGGAGATCGGCGTCATCGCCAACGCCGTGCAGGCGGCGGGCCAGGCCATCGGCCTGAGGGTCGAGCTGAAGGCGGTCGCCCCCGAGGCCTACACGGCGCTGTTCTCCGACCCGAAGGCCCGGGAAGGCATCGACCTGGTCATGACGGTCTGGTACGACTCCACCCCCGACCCGCTGGAGTTCTACGGGATCCTGACGACGGGCGACTTCGCCAACTACGGCGGCTACTCCAACCCCGAGTACGACGCTTTGGTCGATGAGGCGAGCGCGCAGGCCGACCCGGCCGCGCGCGCCGCGACGGTCGCCAAGTTGCAGGAGATCGCCGTCCGCGACATGGTGTGGATCCCGTTGTACGAGGTGCCGCACACTCTGTTCCTCAACAAGCGGCTCACCGGCGCGCCGACTGGCATCGCCCAGCTCGTCTTCCCGTGGGGCGCCCCCCTGGGATCGGCAGGTTGAGTTCGACCATGGCCGGCTTCCTCCTCCGCCGGATCGGCGGCATCGCCTTGACATTGCTGATCACGTCGTTCTTGGTCTTCGGTTCCGTCCATCTCGCCCCCGGTGACCCGGCGTCCTTCCTCCTGGGAGGCCGCTCGGCGTCACCGGCGGCCGTCGCGGCCATCAAAGATCAGTACCACCTGAACGACCCGTTCCCGATCCAGTACGCGAAGTGGATCGAAGGTGTCGTCACCGGCGACTTCGGCAAGTCGGCGCAGTTCAGGCAGGACGTCGGCGGTCTCATCATGGCCCGGCTGCCGACGACCCTGTGGCTCATCGGCTACGCCGGGCTGCTCATCATGATCGGAGGACTTGCGCTCGGTGCGGTGGCCGCCCTGCGGCGGGGCGTCGTCGACCGGCTGGTCCTCGTCGGCACGGGCGTCGCCACCGCCACCCCGTCCTTCGTCGCCGCGATCGGGCTGATCTCGCTGTTCTCCATCCAGCTCGGCTGGTTCCCCGCCTTCGGCAACGGGGGCGGCCTCGGCGACCGGATCCACCATCTGACGCTCCCGGCGGCGGCGCTCGCCCTGACCTTCGTCGGCCTGCTGGTCCGCGTCACCCGGACGTCCATGCGGGAGGAGCTGGGACGCGAGCACGTCGAGGTGGCCCGATCCCGCGGGGTCCGCGGCTCGGTCGTGGTACGCCGCCACGTGCTGCGCAACGCCCTCGGCCCGGTCACCACCGTGTCCGGGACCATCATCGCCGGCCTGCTGGTCGCCACCTCGATCGTGGAGACTGCCTTCGGCCTGTCCGGGGTCGGCCAGTTGCTCGTCAGCTCCGTCACCGTGAAGGACTTCCCGGTCGTTCAGGCGGTCAGCCTGCTGGTGGTGCTCGCCTTCGTCACCGCCAACCTCGTCGTCGACCTGCTCCATCCGCTCATCGACCCCCGTCTGTCCCATCCGAAGGGCGGCACAGTATGACCGCCGTACCCGTCCACCGGCGCAAGCTCCTCGCACCGCTGGCCCGTCTCGTCACAGGTGACAAGCTCGTCGCAGCCGCCCTCGCCCTGCTGGCCCTGCTGATCGTGGCGGCGGTGTTCGCCCCGCTGATCGCACAGCACGACCCCGACGCCGTAGACCTGTCAGCGGCATTGAGCGGCTCTACTCCCGAGCATCCGCTGGGCGCGGACCAGTCCGGGCGGGACGTCCTGTCCCGGCTGATCTATGGCGCCCGGACGGGGCTGCTCGGCCCGCTCATGGTCGTGATCGTGTCGACGGCGCTCGGCACACTGATCGGAGTGACGGCCGCCTGGTACGGCGGAGCCGTCGACTCCGTGCTGTCGCGCGCCATGGAGCTCGTCTTCTCCTTCCCCGCCCTGCTATTGGCGATCATCCTGGTGGCGGTCTTCGGCGTCGGGCTGACCGCGCCGGTGATCGCGATGAGCGTCGCTTACGCGCCATACGTCGGCCGGTTGGCACGCAACGTGGCCCTGCAGGAGAAGGCCCGCCCCTACATCCAGGCGTACCGGGTGCAGGGCTGGTCCGGCTGGGTGATCTGCGTGAAGCACCTGCTGCCCAACATAGCGCCGCTGATCCTCGCCCAGTCCGCGATCAACTTCGGGTACGCGCTCATGGACCTCGCGGCGCTGTCCTTCCTCGGCTTCGGCGTGCAGCCACCCACGGCCGACTGGGGCGCGATGATCAACGAAGGTTCCACGTCCCTGCTCCAGGGCGCCATGCTGCCCTCCCTCGCCCCGGCGTCGCCATCGTCGTCACCGTGGTCGCCTTCAGCGTCGTCGGCGAGTCCATCGCCGACCGCGTCGCACGGCGGGAGCAACGATGACCGCGGCGCTGCTGGAGATCGAGAACCTGACCGTGCGGCTCACGGGAGGCGGGGCCGCGCGCCCCATCGTCGACGGTGTCTCGCTGCACGTCGCGCGAGGCGAGGCCGTCGGCCTGGTCGGGGAATCCGGATCCGGCAAGTCCGTGACCTGCCGAGCGGCGCTGGGGCTGCTTCCTGAAGGGGCTGCGGCCACCGGCGCCCTGAGGCTGGACGGGGACGACATCCTGACGATGTCGCCCGTCCGGCTCCGCGAGCTGCGCCGCCAGGACGTCTCCATGATCTTCCAGGACCCCAGGGCCTCCATCAACCCGCTGCGAAGGATCGGCGACTTCGTCACCGAGGGGATGCGGGCCGGCGGCGTGCTGCGTAAGGACGCGATCAGGCAGGCCGAGGACCTGCTGGAGTCGGTCGGCATCCACGAGCCGCGCGCGGCGCTGCGCAGGTATCCGCATGAGTTCTCCGGCGGCATGCTGCAGCGCGTAATGATCGCCGGCGCGCTCGCCGGAGAGCCCCGGCTGCTGCTGGCTGACGAGCCGACCACGGCGCTGGACGTCACCACCCAGGCCGAGGTGATCTCGATCCTCACCCGCCTGCAGGCCGAGCGCGACATGGGGATGCTCTTCGTCACCCACGATCTAGAGCTGGCCGCGGCGATCTGCCACCGCATCTACGTGATGTACGCGGGCCGGATCGTGGAGGCGCAGTCCGCCGAGGGGCTCTTCGGCCGGCCTCGCCACCCGTACACCGTGGGACTGCTGGCCGCGACCCCGCGGCTGGACTCCGACCAGGCGCCGCACGGGGTCCCCGGGCGGCCGCTGTCGCTCGCCGAGGCGCCTGCCGGATGCGCATTCGCGGCCCGGTGCGCCCACGCGCGGCCCCGGTGCGGCGAAGGGAAGCCCGTCCGTTGGGACGTCGACGGCGCCCAGGTGGCATGCCTGCGCGTGGAGGAGCTGATCGATGAGTGAGCACGCGCTGGAGGTCGAGGGCCTGCGCAAGACGTTCGGCGACCATGTCGCCGTCGACGGCGTCTCCTTCTCGCTACCTCCCGGCGGCTCCCTGGCCATCGTGGGCGAGTCGGGGTCAGGGAAGACGACCACCGCGCGGATGCTCGTCGGCCTCGAACGGCCAGACGCCGGCCGGATCCGCGTTGGCGGGCGGGACCGCTCGCACGCCGTGCGCGGCCGGGCCACCAGGCTGGCCCACGCCAGGGAGATCCAGATGGTCTTTCAAGACCCCTACCTCTCGCTCGACCCCCGCGTCACCGTCGCCGGGTGCGTCGAGGAGCCGCTGCGCCTGCACTTCTCCATGAGCCCAGCGCAACGCCGGGCCCGGCGCGACGAATTGCTGGCACGAGTCGGCATCGGCCAACGCGAGGCAGGCACGCTCCCCAGGCGGCTGTCCGGTGGCCAGCGCCAGCGGGTGGCGATCGCCCGCGCGCTGGCGACCGCGCCGAAGGTGCTGATCCTGGACGAGGCGACCGCCGCACTCGACGTGTCCACCCAGGCCCAGATCCTCGACCTGCTAGCGGAGATCCGCCGTGACACTGGCGTCGCATACCTCTTCGTCACACACAACCTGGCGCTTGTCCGGCACGTCGCCGACGACATCCTCGTCCTCTATCAGGGACGGGCAGTCGAGACAGGCCAGGCCCCGGACGTACTGGCCGCACCCGACCACCCGTACACCAGGCTGCTGCTCCACTCCGTGCCGCGACCCGGCTGGGACCCGGCCAGGATCGCAGCCGACCGGCGCGCCCTCGCGGCCGCCCTGCGGAAGACGCCGCCCGCTCCAACGCCCTCGACATCCCTTCGTTCTCACGCCGCAGAAACCGACTCCACGGAAAGGAGTGCGGCCGAGTGACCGACCTCCCCTACCTTCCCGCAACCGAGGCCTTGCGGATGTTCCGCTCGCGCGAGCTGTCTCCCGTCGAACTGATGATCGCGCTCATCGAGCGGGCCGAGGCCGTCGAGCCACTGGTCAACGCGATGAGCGAGCGCATATTCGACGAGGCGCTCCTCCAGGCGGAGCAGGCTGAGCGCGCCTACCGCGCCGGCTGCTCGCGCCCCCTGGAGGGATTCCCGCCGCCACGAAGGACGAGCAGCCGATCGCAGGACGGATCGCCTCAGACGGCACGCTGGCCCACGCCAGCCACGTGGCCGAGGTCACCCACCCGGTCGTCGAACGGATCGTCGCCGCGGGCGGCATCGTGCACGCCCGCACGACCACTCCGGAGTTCTGCTGCGCCGCGTTCACGCACTCGAAGCTGTGGGGCGTCACCCGCAACCCGTGGAACCTCGGCTATTCCCCTGGTGGCTCCTCGGGCGGTTCCGGTGCGGTGCTCGCCTCTGGCACCGCCGTTCTCGCCACCGGCTCCGACATCGGCGGCTCGATCCGGCTGCCCGCCGCCAACACCGGCACCGTCGGTTACAAGCCGCCCTACGGCCGGGTGCCGGCGATGCCGCCGTTCAACCTCGACCACTACTGCCACGACGGGCCGATGGCCCGCACCGTCGCCGACTGCGCGCTGCTGCAGAACGTCATCGCCGGCCCGCACCCTCACGATGTGGTCTCGCTCCGCCCCGCCGTCCGGATCCCCGACAGGCTGGGCGACGTGGCCGGGATGCGCATCGCGTACGCGCCCAACCTGGGCGACTGGGAGATCGAGCCGGACATCGCCGCCAACACCTTGGCCGTGGCCGACGCGTTACGGGAGGCCGGGGCGGTCGTCGAGGAAGTCGCGGTCGGGCTGCGCCGCGCCGACGTCATGCGCGCCGCCTTCATCCACTTCGGTGCCGTATTCGGCCCCGTGGTCGGCCGGATCGCCGCCGCGCACGGTGACAAGCTCACCCGGTACGCGCTGGACTTCGCCGCGCAAGCCAGGACCACGTACGAGCGGGGCGGTGGCTTCCTGGCCGGTCTGGAGATGGAGGCGGCGATCTACCCGCCCGATCGGCGAGCTACTCGACGGCTACGACGCGCTGATCTGTCCGACCACCTGCGCGCCCGGCCTGCGGGCGGGCGAGGAGTATGTCGACACCAAACTCACCGTGAACGGCGTCGAGCTCGACCACTACATGGAGCACTCGCTCACCACGGTCTTCAACATCGCCAGCCGCTGCCCGGTGCTCGACGTGCCCTCCGGACGTGCCTCCAACGGCGTGCCGACCGGCGTGCAGATCGTCGGCCGCAGCTACGACGACGCCACCGTCTTCCACGTCGGCGCCGCCGTCGAGCACGTCCGCCCTTGGACGCACCGCCCGGAATCGCTTTGATCACTCCGCTCACGCGAGAAGGAGAAACCACATGACCGCCCCCGCCGACCTCGTCTTCCGCGGCGGCCCGGTGCACACGCTCGGACCGGTGCGCCCCACGGCCACAGCGGTCGCCGTCCGCGACGGCCGGATCGTCGCCGTCGGCGACCACCCCGACGTGCGGCCCCTGATCGGCCGCGGCACCGAGGTCGTCGACCTGGCCGGCCGCGCCCTGCTCCCGGGCTTCCAGGACGCCCACGTGCACCCCGTCCTGGCCGGCCTCACCATGATCCAGTGCGACCTGCATGACGCCCGCGATGCGGTCGAGGCGGTCGCGGCCATCCGCGCGTACGCCGAGGCGAACCCGGAGGCCGAATGGATCAGCGGG
This sequence comes from Nonomuraea sp. 3N208, assembly GCF_052245935.1. Taxonomy (NCBI): domain Bacteria; kingdom Bacillati; phylum Actinomycetota; class Actinomycetes; order Streptosporangiales; family Streptosporangiaceae; genus Nonomuraea; species Nonomuraea sp. 3N208. The sequence goes on from NZ_JBQQBR010000029.1 coordinate 117,618, forward strand.
GGTGGCTGGTCCATGGAGTGGTTCCCGGGCGGAACCCCCAGCAGGCGCCTGCTGGACGCGGTGGTGCCCGACCGGCCCGTCCACTTGATCAACCGGGACGGCCACGGCGCCTGGGTCAACACCCGGGCGCTGGAGCTGAGCGGTGTCGACGCGAGCACTCCCGACCCGGCGGACGGGCGGATCGAGCGAGAGGCCGGCGGCGCGCCGCAGGGAACCCTCCACGAGGGCGCATCGCACCTGGTCGGCCGGCACGTCCCCGAGCCGACGGCGGAGATGATGCTGCGGGCGCTCCAGGCCGGCCAGCGGAGGCTGCACGCCGCCGGCGTGACCGCCTGGCAGGACGCGATGGTCGATCCGAAGGTGCAGCGCGCCTACCTGGCGGCGGCCGAGTCGGGGCTGCTCACCGCCCGGGTGGTCGGCGCGCTGTGGTGGGATCGCGGCAGGGGTGAGGAGCAGATCCCCGAGCTGCTCGCCCGCAAGGACGAGGTGGGCCGGTTCCGCACCACCAGCGTCAAGATCATGCAGGACGGCGTGGTCGAGAACTTCACCGCCGCGATGACCTCCTCCTATCTCAACGGGTGCGGGTGCCTGACCGGCAACCGAGGGCTCAGTTTCGTCGATCCTGAGGCGTTGCGCGGGTGCGTCACCCGCCTGGACGCCGAGGGCTTCCAGGTCCACGTGCACGCCGTCGGCGATCGGGCGGTCCGGGAGGCTCTGGACGCGTTCGAGGCGGCGCGCGCCGCCAATGGTGCCAACGACCACCGTCATCACATCGCCCATCTGCAGGTCGTGCACCCGGACGACGTGCCGCGGTTCGCCGCGCTCGGCATCACCGCCAACGTGCAGCCGTTGTGGGCGGCACACGAGCCGCAGATGGACGCGCTGACCATCCCGTTCCTCGGCCCGGAACGGGTGGCCTGGCAGTACCCGTTCGGGGATCTCGTCCGCGCCGGCGCCCCGCTCGCGGCGGGCAGCGACTGGCCGGTCAGCAGCCCCAACCCGTTCCTGGGCATCCACGTCGCCGTCAACCGCACGCCTCCGGGCGGGAACGCCGAGGTGTTCCTGCCGGAACAGCGGCTGAGCCTGACAGCCGCGCTGGTCGCCTACACGCTCGGCACGGCGCGGCTGAACCACCTGAACGCCCGGACGGGCACCATCCACAAGGGCAAGCTGGCCGACTTGGTGGTCACGGACCGCGACCCGTACGCCGTCCCGCCCGACGAGCTCGCCGAGACGTCGGTGCTGGCCACCTACGTCGAAGGCGAGCGCGTCCACACTGATCCGGCCTTTTGACGGCCCCAGCCGGAAGCGCGGGCCAGGGCCGCACGGCCTCGCCCGCAGCGATTGCGCCAAGCGGGCCCGGCCTGAGTACAGTCTGCCACCGAGTCGTCGTTCATCACCGCGGCACGGCAGGCGGGACGGCTTGTGTGCGGCTGGGAACTTCGACTCGGCGAGCAACGCGACCAACTGGAGCACCGGATGCCCCAGCGCTCCTCTCGTCCCGGATCTGAGCCGGGTCAGGACACGGGGGCTCCGTAGACGCCCATCTCGTAAATGGAGTACCCCCACGTTGTCTTGCGCCGTACGCCATGCATGCGGACGTACTGCACAGCTTGGTCCGCCGTGATCCGGATCACGTCGTTGCCGCATGTGTCCGGACGCTGGGTGGAGGCGGTGGTCCAGGTGGCGCCGTCGGCGGAGGTCTGGATCCGGTACTCAGCCGCGCAGGCGTTCTCCCAGGCCAGTGTCACGGCCGCGACCTTCGCCGGCGCGGCGAGCTTGACCTGCACCCATTCGTTGTCGGAGTAGCCGGAAGCCCAGCGGGTGCCCATCAGACCGTCGTTGACGTGCCGGGCGGCGAGCCGGTCGAGGCCCTGCTCCACGCTCGACGCGGTCGCCGTGCCGTCCAGGGCGAGGTTCTTGCCGCCGCCGGCGACGTCCCACAGCTGGATCCGGACGTCAGCCTGGACCAAGAAGACGTCGAGGACCCCGTCGCCGACCTTGGGCTGGACCGAGCCCCAGGTGTTGCGCGGCGGGCTGACCCGGACCGCGCGGGCCTGCTGCTGCAGTTCCCGGGAGTCGGCGAGCAACGCGTCGGCCCTGGTCGTGTCCCCGGCCTGCCGGGCTTCGAGCGCGTCGAGCATGGCGACCATCGCCCTGCCCCACAGCTCGGTGGCGGTCAGCCAGGGCGCGGCGTCGTCGGTGAATCCCTTCTCCACCGCGCCGCCGCGAATGGTGGCCGGGGCCGCGGCGACGGCGTTCGCGTACGCGCGCATCGCGGCGAGCGCGTCGGCGCGCCGTCCGTCGTCCCACGCCCGCCAGAAGTCGGCCACGCGGGCCGTGAGCTCGGGCGCCTGGGGCTGCCAGGGGGTGCTGCCGAAGGTCGGGGCCAGGTGCTCCAGGTCGCCGAAGACGAGCAGGGCCTCGGTGGACGCGCGGTCGCCGCCGGCCAGGTAGGCCATGGCGCGCGGCCAGCTCGCGGTCGCATCGTACGCCTTGTCGTTCCAGGTGAAGTCCGCGGTGCCGAAGACCGCGACCTTGCTGGCGTACGGCTGGTTCATCGGGTTGGCCACGATGCCGGACAGGTGTGCCGACAGGCCGGCCTCACGCTTGTCGTACGGCGCGAGCAGCAGTCGCCCGCTGGTGTTGCCGAAGTCGTTGACCGGGTAGTTGTCCCAGACGAAGACCTTGCGCCCGAACAGCGCCGACACCTTGTCAGCCTGCGCATTGGTGATCTCCGGGGGAACGACGTCGGTGCCCGTCCACATCACCACGACCGCGGGGTCGAGGGTGGCGCGCATGGTCTCCTTGTAGGCGGTGTCGGTCAGATCACCGTACTCCGTGGGCACCATCTGCAGCGGCCGGGCGCCTTCGTGGGTGGCGATGAAGTTCCGCTGCACGTCGTTGAGCAGGTCGACCTGGGCCTTTGCCGCGGCGGCGCGTCCAGGCGCGCCGAACGCGGCCTGATCCGCCGGGCAGTTCCACCGGGTGTAGCTGATGTCGTCCAGCGGGATGGAGAAGGCTCGGGTGCCCAGGTCGTAAAGCGCCTGGAGCTTCTGCTTGAGCACCTTGCGGTCCGCGGGGTCGGAGTAGCAGATCGACTCGCCCGGGGAGACGGCGAAGGTGAAGCGCACGTGGTTGGCGCCGGCTCGGGCCACCAGCTCGCCCAGCTCGGCCAGCTTGTCCGCCGGGTAGGGGTCGCGCCACCTGCCGCGGTGGTAGGGATCGTCCTTGGGCGCGTACACGTAGGTGTTGGCCTTGACGTCGCCGTAGAAGTCCATCTGGTCGAGGCGGTCGGCGTGCGTCCATGGCGCGCCGTAGAAGCCTTCGATGGTGCCGCGCAGCGGCATCGACGGGAAGTCGCTGACCTGCGTGCCCGCCACCTTCCAGCCGTCGTCGGACGCGACGAACAGCTGGCGCAGCGTCTGCACCGCGTAGAACTGGCCCGCGGCGTCCGTGCCGCCGAGGGCGATCTCCGCGTGCGGTTTGCCGCCCGAGACCCGCAGGGCGTAGCCCTCGGCCTGGTCCGGCACGGCCGTGTCGCCGAGCGCCTGCGCGATGTCCGGCCGCGCCGCCGGGCCGAGGCGCACCGTGAGCAGGCCGGCCTCGGCCTCGGGAACCCGATCGGGGGCGACGATGTCCACCCGGTCGGCGCCGTGCGCCTTGAGCTCCCTGACGAGGCGGTCGCGAGCCGCGGGGTCGGTCTGGTCGTCGGCGACCATGAGCACCCGGCTTGTGACGATGGCGGCGGCACCGCTGCCGGCGAGCGACTGCGGGGTCGGCGACACCGAGGGGACGGGCGCCTGCGAAGCGGAGGCGGAATGGGCCGCGGGCATGGGCAGGAGCGTCCCGGCACCCAGGGTCACGGCCAGCGTGAGGCAGGCCTTGGGGGTCATCTTGCGTTTTCTCACGAAGTCTCCAGCGGTCTCAGCGCGTCGAAGCGGTGTACTGCGCCCGGACCTGCTCGTCGGTCAGGGCTTGGGCGTAGACGGCGGCGTCGTCGATCGCCCCGTTCAAGGTGGTGCCGTTGAGCTGGCCGAAGTACGCCTGGGGCAGCGGGATGGTCTGCGGCAGTGTCTGACGGCGCTCCCCGTCGACGTACAGGGTGGTGGCCGTACCGTCGGAGACGAAGGTGAGCTGCGTCCACCGGCCCAGTGGTACCGAGTAGTCGAACGCGTAGTCCTGCACGCCGACGCTGGTGAAGCCGACCTTGCCGTCGGTGCCGTACTGCTCCAGCTTGATGTTGCCCTGTCTGGAGCCCAGCAGGTTGGCGTCGCTCAGCGTTCCGTCCTTACGCACCCACTAGGTGTAGGTCCACGGTCCGGAGAGGTCGAGGCCGCCGATGCCCAGCCCGTCACCGCGGCCGTTGAACTTCAACGCCTTGCCTGACCGGCCGTCCACGTAGGAGGGCAGGCTGTTGATCTGCGTGGACATGTGCAGGGATCCGGTCCCGTCGAGCACCGGGCGGACGTTCATGCCCGGCGCGCCGTCGTTCCAGCCGTCGGGGTAGGCCGCGGGCTCGAAGGAGTAGGTGTGGATCGGCCTGCCGTCGGTGGTGGGCTGCGGCGCCTCGAAGCCCTTCCACCCGGGCGCCTTGCCGATCCTCCTCTTGAGCTCGGCGAACTCCGCATAGGTGGTGGCGGGAGCGGCGTTGTGCCACATGGTGTTGCCGGCCGCGTCGCGCAGCGGCGCCGAGTACTGATCGGAGTAGGCGTCCGGCGCCCACATCTGGTAGTCGTTCCACACGTGCACGACGCCGCCGAGCAATTTCGGGCTGGCCTTGAGGCGCCAGGACGTGTGTGCCCACGCCGGGTTGCCGTACAACTTGTGCACGGCGTTGGCGGTGACGTAGAGGTTGCCCGACGGTCCGGCCTGGATCACGTCGTACGGCGCCAGCCGCGGGTCGTCGGCGTTGCCGAGCCAGTCCATGACGATGACGTCGTCGGCGACCTGCTGCTTGGGGGCGGTGGCGTGTTCGAAGCCGTTGTAGAGGATGGAGCGCCTGCCCTTGGCGACGACGTGCTCGTTCAACTGGTTGACATAGCCGTTGAAAAGGTCGCCGAAGGTGGTGAAGCGGTCGGCGTTCTTGGCGAGGAAGGCCTTGACCGCGGGGCACTTGGTGAGGTCCGCGGGCATCTCGTCGCCGCCGAGATGCACGTAGGGGCTGGTGAACCACGACATGAACACATCCAGCACGCGCCTGGCCGCGGTGACGGCCTCGGGCCGCATGATGTTCATCGCGAAGCTCGGGGTCACCCAGCCGTAGGTGTACTGCTGGCCGCAGGAGTTGTCCGGCGTGGCACCTGACCCGTCGGGGTTCGGCCCGTGTCCCATGCCGACCTTGAAGTAGTTCGAGACGGGATCGGCGTGTCCGGGGAACTCGAACCCCGGCACGATCTGCACGTTGTTCTCCCGGCCCAGCTCGATGAACTCCTGGATCTGGCGGCGGTCGTAGGAGAACTTCGCGGAGGTGAGGCCGGGCAGCTCGGCGCTGTGGAGGCGGAAGCCCTCCGGCTCCGCCAGATGCAGCAGCAGCATGTTCTGCTTGGTCCAGCCCATCTCCCGGATGGTGTCCTTGATGTAGTCGGGCGACCAGTACTTGCGCGCGGCGTCGATGGCGAACCACCGCTGCGGCTTGCTCGGGACGTCGACCACCTGTCCCTTGGGCAGGCTGGCGTGGCCCTCGTCCTGGCGCAGCAGTTGCAGCACCGACCGGCTGCCGTAGTACAGGCCGGCGGTGGTGTTCGCCTCGACGGTGACCCGATCGTCGACGGTGAGCCGGTAGCCCTCCGCTCCGAGCTCGTTCTCCTCGACGAGCCGCAGGCGGATTCCGTGGTCACTTTCCCGGGTTCCCGGGCGCGCCTCCGCCGGGCGTCCGGTCACCGTCGTGTAGTCACCGGCGATCGTCTCCGCCACCTGGGCGAGCGTCCGGTCGGCCAGGCCGGGCATCGTCGCGCCGGTCGTCGTCAGCGACCTCTGATCCGCCGGATAGTTCACCCCGGCGTCATCGGTGAGGGTGAGGCTCCCGGACCCCGCCTTCCAACTGGACAGCTGAGGCACCACGCCCGGCACGGCCGCCGCGGCGACCTTCTGGCTGTAGACCTCCACCTCCGCCAGGCTCAGCGGATCGGTGGCGGACTCGAGCTGAACTCGGACGTAACGCCCCTTGACGCCGCCCAGGTCGATGACGCTCGGCGTGCCCGCCACGGCCGTCTGCCGGGTCGCGGTCACGCCGGGCGAGGACTTCGCCTCATCGACGGTCCGCCCGCGGATCTCCTGCTCTGACGTCATCACCCAGTAGTTACGCAGGCGGTCGGCGCAGCAGTCCGTCCGATTGTGGATCCGCACCTCCGCCAGGGGGCCGGCGGCGCCCAGATCCACCTGCCACCACGCCTGGTCGGACGGCTCGGCGGTGTGGGTCACCGAGCCCTGCCCGAACACGCCGCTGGTGTTGCCGTCCACCGCCCTTTCCGGCACCCCGCCCCAGGCGAGGCTGCTCTGCGTCACGGGCTTGCCCAACGCCAGGTTGACCGGCGCCACCTCGACGGTGTCGGTGGCGGTCACCGTACGGCCGGCCACAGAGGCGGTCACCGTGACCGGAACGTTCCTGGACAGAGGCGTGCCAGCCGGAACGGTGATCCTCACGGGCAACGTGGCCGTCTGCCGCGGCTCCAGGGAGGCGACCGGGTGCAGACCTGTGATCGTCCAGCTCTCCGGCGTCAGACCGGTGGGGGTGAGGTCGCCGAGTGCGGTGTCTCCCAGGTTGGTGTAGGACAGCGTGCCGTCCATCGTGGCGCCTGGGGAGACGTGCGCCGGCAGGTCCAGGACCGCCCGGGCGATGATCGGCGCGTTCGGGGTGTGGATCCTGAAGGAGTAGGCGCTGCCAAGCGGATCGATCCCGCTTCCGCCCTCCGGCATGGTGACGACGATGTTGCCCGCGCTGTTGCGGTGCCACTTGAGCGCCGCCTGGGACGCGCCGCCGACCAGCGTGATCTTGGAGTTCGCCGTCACCGGCACATCCGCGCCGAGCGTCAGCGTGTTCCCCGGCCACGCCAGCGCGGTGGCGTACAGGTCACCCTTGTTCACCGTGTAGCGGACGGGTACGGCGCTGGCCGGCTCCTCGGCACGCGTCCAGTACGTCGAGCCGTAGATCGCTTCCCCGTTGGCCTTCAGCCATCGCCCGACATCGCGCAGCCGGGAGGCCTGCGCCTCGGGGATCGTGCCATCGGCATCCGGCCCGACGTCGAGCAGCAGGTTGCCGTTCTTGCTGACGATGTCGACCAGGTCGTGGACGATCTCGGTGGAGGACAGGTAGTCCTCGATCGGCTCGTTCTTGTTCAGCCCGTAGGAGAAGCCGATCCCGCGGCTGGACTCCCACTTGTTCGCCCTGATGTCCGGGACCTTCTCGTATTCTGGCGTCTCGAAGTCGAGCTGGTCGCCGCGGTAGCCGCCGGGCTTCACCCGGCACCGGTTGGCGACGGCGACTTCCTTGGGCTCGGGGCGCTCGGCGGCCTGGTTGTAGAAATGGGCGAGGGTGTCGCCCATTTTCCAGTAGTTCGCGTCCCGCTCCCACTCACCGTCGCACCACAGGATGTCCGGGTCGTAGCCGTCGATGAGCTCGTTCATCTGCGGCAGCATGTAGTCGGTGACGTAGTTCTCGCCGGTGGTGACACCGGTGTACGGGATCTGCGCTCCCGTATACGGATTGGTCGGCTGCCTTCCGGTGTAGTTGGGGTTGTACCACTCGTAGTTGGAGTAGTAGAAGCCTCGCTTCAGTCCCGAGCCCTCGGCGGCGTCGAACAGCATCTTGGCCAGGTCCTTCTTGGGGCCGTGATGCACGACGCTCCGGGTGCTCTGCTTGGTGTCCCACAGGGCGACGCCTTCGTGGTGCTTGGAGGTCAGCACGAAGTACTTGGCGCCGGCGTCCTTGAACAGCTTGACCCATTCGTCCGGCTGGTAGTTTTCGGCCTTCCAGTCGTCCATGAAGCCGTCGTAGTTCTTGCCCTCGCCGTAGGTGGCCCGGTGGTGGGCGTACGTGGCCGAGTTCTTGCTGTTCATGTAGTTGCCGTACCACTCGGCATAGCTCCGGCGCGGTCCCCATGCGGGGACGCTGTAGGCGCCCCAGTGGATGAAGATGCCGAACTTCGCGTCATCGAACCACTGCGGAGTGGGGTGCTTCTCCAGCGAGGCGTAGTCGCCGGTGTAGCGGTCGGGCGAGGCAATGCCGGCTGCGGAGGCGGTCGATGGGCTGGTCGTCAGGATCAGAGCCAGGGCGCCCGCTACGGCGGGCCCGCTGATGCGTAACTGGTGTCGGCGACGTGGTCTCACATGCGGCTCCTGGGGGAAGAAAGCCAGGTCCGGATCTCGAAAAGACCCGATGAATAAGGACGATAGTTATGGCACTGCGTGGGTGCAAGAGTTGCCGCCTGCCATTCGAGAAGAGGTCGAATGCACTGCTAAACAGGCTGTCGCGCCGTCGCGAGCAGACCGCACGACAAAACCCAGGACAAAGATCGGAGGGGCAGACCTCCGATCTTTATCCTGTTGCACTGCGAGGGACCTGCGCTGGTCCCTCGCGATCTCAAAGCATCAGCGCACCTACGCGGGGTCGGGCTCGGGGCTCATAGAGCGAGCCTCGAAGCGCCACAGCGAATATCCGAAGCCGGTCGCCCGCTTGATCCCTTGCATCCGCACGTACCGGGCCTTCACCGGATCGAAGGCGAGCTCGTCCACGCGGGCCCCGTCCGGCTTGCCCCGGACCGGGACCACCGTCTTCCAGGTGGTCGCGTCGTCGGAGACCTGGAGGTCATAGTCCCGGCCGGAGGCCGTCTCCCAGTCGAGCAGGACGCGCTGGACGGTCTGCGGGGAGCCGAGGTCGACCTGGATCCATTCACCGTCGCGGTAGGCGCTGGCCCATCGGGTCTTCCCGTCGCCGTCGGTGGCGTTCTCCGGTCCCAGGCTCGCCACCTCGGACGACGACGCCGTGGTCGGCCGGTGCAGCGCCAGGTCCGGCACCTCGAAGACTCGCATGCTCCACAGGGCGTACCCGTTCTGCTTCGTGCCCGCCTGCGTGCCGACGAGCCGTACGTGCCGTGCCGTCACCGGATCGAACGTGAGCGTGTCCACTCCCGCGGCTTCGCGGCCCGTACGGCCGGCGACGGTGGTCCAGTCCTCGCCGTCCCGTGACACCTGGACCTCGTAGTCCTGCCCGTAGGAGGGCGCCCAGTCCAGCTCGACCTTGCTGATGGCGACCGGCTTTCCGAGGTTCACCCGCAGCCAGGCCTCGTCTCCTGGACCGCTGGCCCACCGGGTGGTGCGCACCCCGTCGAAGGCCGCGGCCGCCTCACCGGCGGAGGCTGTCGCCTCCTTGCCCAGGCTCACCTCTCCCGACGCCGACGCGGCGAGCGTCGTGGAAACCTTCGTCAGCCCGGTGCCCACCCCGAGCTTGCGCACCGTGTCGAGGAAGGTGCTGTACGGCACGCCGGACTTGGCCCCGCTCCACATCTTCTGCGCCAGCACGCCGAACGTGGGCTCGACCAGCCCGTGCACGTCCAGCTCCGTGTAGGTGCCCTCGGTCAGGTCGTTCCACACCGCCGACATGGCTCCGAGCAACTGCGGGTCACCGGGGGCCACGCTCTGCCCGCCGGGGAAGACGTGCGGCTCCCACTGGTCGTAGAGGTACTTCCCGTCCAGCCCACGGCCGTGGTAGTAGCTCGCGAACGGGACGATGTAAAGCAGGGCGTCATTGGTGTTGATGAAGGAGTATCCGTCCCGCTTAAGCGCCTGTGGTCCGTACCAGCCGTTGTTCCAGCTGTTCATGGTCACGTCGCGGTCATAACCGGAGGTGTCGGTCGCCATGACCGACAGACTGCCCCAGGCCCGCGGCTGCTTGCCGAGCGCGCGGACGTGGGCGGCCATCTCGTTGAAGTAGACCTTGTAGCGGGGCTTGTCCACCGTGTACTCGTCGGCGCCGAAGTGCACGTCGGGACTGCGGAACCACGGCGTGAACTCGTCGAACACCGATTTCATGAACGCGGTGGTCTCCGGCTTGGACAGATCAAGGTGGTCGGACTCGCCGTTGTTGAGGCCGAGCGACGGGCGGAACCGGATGAACGCCAGCGAGTGGGCGGGCGCGTCGAACTCGGGGATGATCGTGACGCCGTTCGCGGCAGCGGTGTCCTCGAAGGAGTCCCAGTCTGCTCGATCATAGGCCCCGTCCGCGGAAGCCAGCCCGGCCAGCGCGGGATTGTCGGTCTTGAGCCGGAAGCCGGCCTGGACTTCGCTCCAGGGCTTGCCGCCCTTGAAACCGTTGTCGTTGAGGTGCAACTGCAGCTGGTTGAGTTTGAACCAGCCCATCAGCCGCAGATAGTCGCGGATGTAGTCGGTGGTGAAGAAGCGCCGTCCGACGTCCAGCATGAACCCGCGGACTTTGTAGTTGGGCCAGTCCACGGCCGTGCCCGCGGGGACCGAATCGCGACCGTCGTCGAGCAGCAGGATCTGCAGGAGGCTGCGGGTGCCGTAGTAGACACCCTTCGCGGTCGGCGCGGCGATCGTCACGTTGCGATCGGTGACCGTGAGGGTGTAGCCCTCTTCGGCGAACCGGGCGCCACCCGCCACGTCGGCAAGGACGGGATCGACTGACAGGACGATGTCGCCATCCTGCGGGATCCGCGGGGAGACGTCCAGCTTCCGCCCTGTCACCTGTTCGATCTCGGCAGAGAGCCGCGCACCCTGGTCATCGAGCTCGTCGACCTGCTTCTTGGCCAGCACGATCCGGCTGTGCTCGCGCAGCTCGAACGAGCCCGTTCCGCCCTCCCACTGCTGAAGAGCGGGCACCACCGCGGGCTTGGCGTTGAGGTCGGTGTTCGCAGGGATGGGTTCGGCCACTGCGGACGGCATCGCAAGGAGGGGCACGGATAACGCGAGCGCTACCCCTCCAACCAATCGGGGTACATGTCGATTCATGCGCACTGCGCCCTACTTTCGAGCGAGATTGTAAGACTTATACACGAATTTTGAGCGGGGGTATAGACCAGTCACGCTGTCGACAGCGGGATGGTCGATCGTGAGTGGTTGTCGGTCTAGACCGGATGCATCGCCACTTCGCCGCTCTCGATGCCTGAGCGCGCGGGTGATCAATCGTTCGATGGGCGGCTAACACTGTCGGCGGCCCATGAACGTCCAGCGGCGCCGTACCAGGTCAACATGCCAGCGCAGCAACGTGCCCGACGTCAACCGCAGGCGGCCAGCTGTGGGCAGTAGCCGCGCAAGCGCGATGATCATCGCCCGATCCGCCCATGACGGTTGCGGTCGGGCGACCTGGCGACGGAGCACCGCAAGTTGATGGCGCAGCACAAGCAGGTGCCAGACGCTGACCAGGCTGGAGCGGGCCACGGCGACGAGGGCTTTGGGCCGACCGCGGTCACGGGGTGCGGCTGCCACCCCGTGACCGCGTCCTATTACCGGGTCACTCGGAAGGCGTCGACCAGCATGTAGGTGCCGGACTTCTTGACGACCTTGATCGTGTGCGTCCCCGCGCTGAGGCCGTCGGCCTTGAACAGCACCTGCTGGGTCTGCTTGGTCTCGGAGAAGCAGTCGACGGTCGCCTTCAGGACACCGTCCAGGTAGACGTCCACCTTGCCCATGTCACGGAAGCGCTCGGTGATGTACTCGATGCCGGTGCCGGAGAAGCCGAACTCGGCCGAGTCGCCGTCGGTGGAGGTGTAGTGCACGTCACCCCCCAGGTCGCCCGGGCGGCCTCCGCTGACACCCCACGAGCCGGTGTACCTGATCAGGAAGTCGTCGTCGTTGTAGACACCTCCCGCGGGCTCGGGAGTGGGGGCGCCTTCGCGCACGACCTTGCGGACCTGCTCAAGCTGAGCGAGCTGCTCGGGGTCGAGCCTGCCGTACCTGTTGACCTTGGTGTCCAGACCGATGGCGCCGCCCCGGTCGGTGGCCGCCTTCACCCAGCGCACCAGCGCGGTGGTGTCCTTGGAGGTGCCCTTGTTACCCCAACCGGCCCAATAGGGGTCGTTCGCTCCCAGATAGGTGAAGTCAAACCATTGGGTGCTCTGCTCGGCGTCGGCCCATCGCCCGGCTGAAGGGATGGCACCGAGGCCCCTGGACTCGCCTGGGGTGTAGTCGTCGTAGACGGACGTGGGCTGGTGGTTCCGGGCGCCCAGACCGGAGTTCAGCGCGATGATCCGGCCGGGATTGCCTGCCTTGAGCGCGGCGGCCAGGCTGGACCAGTTGTAGGGCTTGGTCATGTCCTGGTAGGCAGGGTGCAGCGAGGGGTACACCCCGTCGATCCACCAGCCGGCCAGCTTGGTGCCGTAGCGCTCGGAGTACTCCCTGATGACCGACTGCCACTTCGCCAGCGTGTCCTGCGAGGGCACGCCGTCCGTTCCGGGCGTGTAGCCGAACGCTTTGGTGATCGCGTAGTCGCCGGGCTGCTTGTGCGCCGAGTGCGGCGGGTTGCCCGGAATGTAGAAGACCAGCTTGATGCCGCGCTTCGCCAGCGCGTCGGCGATCTCCATGGGCAGGTCGCGCCCGGCGGGGGTGCGCTCGCCCGGCTGCAGCCCGGCGATGCGCTCGTAGGCCCGGTTGGGCGCGATCATGTAGCCGCTGTTCTGGCCGAGGGTGATCATGGCGAACCCGGCGCCCGCCTTCGCCAGATCCTCGGCATAGGCCTCGGCGTCGAAGGTCTTGACGAGGTCGTCCCACGACTCGCCGTCCTGCCACTTCTCCTCTGGGGAGGCGGCCACCCGGTTGATGTAGTTGGACAGGAAGTGGTGGGAGACGCCGTACCTGGCGTCGTGCAGCCAGTCCGTACCGGGGTTGCCGTCGACGGCCTTGATCAGGACGGGCTCGGACAGGCGGGACCTGCCTGTCGCACCGGTCGCGTCCACTGGGGTGACCTCCGCGCGGAGGTACTGGCCCCCGTAGCTCAGCGGGATGCCGATGTTGCGGGTCAGCACGCCCGTGAGCGGCGTCCACGGACCGAACGCGGTGGGCCCGGTGAGCCAGCGGAAGCGGGTGATGCCCTCGGCGTCGCCGTCGGGGTCCTGGAAGCGGTAGCGGACCTCAAGGCCGCCCTTGGTCCGGGCCTCGCCAGTGATCTTCACTTCCTGCGCGTGGGGCGAGTGCTGGGTCGTGGCCAGCGCGGGTGGGGCGATGAGGACGGCGGTGACCGTGACTCCCAGAACGAGCGTGGAACGCATGGCTCTCCTTCATGTGGGGGGTGACTACAGTTCGACGACGGTGCCGGTGTGGCGGGCGCGCTCGGCGCCGAAGACCACGAGGTGGCTGTCGACGCTCTCGGCGATGCCAGACAGGATGAGTTCGGGGCGGCCCTGGTGGAGGGCGTCGACGAACGCGCGGACCAGCGCCGCGTCGCCGCCCGCGTGCCCCTCGGCCGCAGATGAACCGTCCTTTGCGGTGTCGATCGTGGTCGTGCGCTCGGTGACGAAGTCGTAGACGTGGATGAACCGGCCGTCGCCGGTGAGCTGACCGCGGGTGCCGAAGAACTTGGTGTGCCGGTTCTCCAGCGGGGTGAACGCGGTCATCGTGAACGACGCGGTGACACCGCCCTCGTACTCGAGGTTGACCACCTGATGGTCGACCACGTCGTTGTCGCAGGCGTAGACGCACCTGCCGTACGGGCCCTCGGCCAGCGCCCGGGTCACGGCCTCCTCGGTGAGCACCCCGGCGGTCATGACCCGGGTGAAGTACTGCTTGGTGCCGCCGTCGCGCAGGCCTTCGCGGTACATCCGGGCGGCCGAGTAGGGGCAGGATGCCTCGACGGGACAGTCGATGCAGCGGCCGGCGGCCTCCGAAGGACGGTTCTCGGGGCGGAAGTGCCGCAGCCCGCCGAAGGAGGAGACCCGCTCGGCCCTGCGGCCGATGACGAAGCCGAGCCAGTCGAGATCGTGGCAGGACTTGGCGAGCAGGGCGAACGTGGCCTCGTCCTGCCGGCGCCAGTTCCCGCGCACGAAGGAGTGCGCGAAGTGGTACCAGCCCACCGGTTCCAGGTGCTCGACGGAGACGATCTCGCCGATCTCAGGCAGCACCTCTCGCAGCGCCGTGGTGTACGGCGTGTAGCGCATGACGTGGCAGACGGCCACGGTGGCACCGGTCCGCTCGGCGGCCTCGCCGATCGCGACCGATTCCGCCTCGGTCGGCGCGATCGGCTTCTCCAGCAGGATGTCGTAGCCCTGCTCGGCGAAGGTCTTCGTGGACGCCAGGTGGTCGGCGTCCAGCGTGGCGACGATCACGGCGTCGGCGATCCTGCCGAGGGCGGCCAGCTCCTTCCAATCGGCGAAGACACGGCCGGCCGGCAGCGCGTGCCGTACCGCGAAAGCCTCCCGGACGGCGGCGCGCGGCTCGGCGACGGCGACGACACGCACCCGGTCGGGCCAGCGCGTGACGAGCTCGGCGTAGGACGAGCCGCGCGCGCCCGCGCCCACCACGGCCAGGGTGATCGGCCGGTCGAGGGCCTTCCCGACATGGCCTCTCAAGTTGATCATCCTTTGACCGCTCCCCCGGTGAGTCCCTTGACGAAGTGCTTCTGCAGCGCGAAGTAGAAGATGAGGATGGGCAGTGCCGACAGCACCATCAGGCCGAACATGCCGCCGTAGTCGCGCTGGAACTGGCCGAGCGCGCGGTAGACGCCCACGGTCACCGTGGTGCCTCCGGCGGGGCCGAGGATGATCAGCGGGTTGAGGAAGTCGTTCCAGATCCACACGCCCAGGAAGATCAGCACGCTGGCCGTCGCCGGCCGCAGCAACGGGAAGACCACCCGCCAGAACGTGCCGAACCTGCCCGCGCCGTCGATCGAGGCGGCCTGCTCCAGCTCGACCGGAATCGACCGGATGAAGCCGGAGAAGACGAAGACGCCGAACGGCACGTAGTAGCCGACGTTGAACAGCACCAGGCCGCTGATCGTCCCCATCAGTCCGGTCAGGTTGAGCACCTGGGTGACCGGCACCAGGATGACCTGCGGCGGGATCATCAGCCCGGCCAGCAGCACCAGCAGCGTGATCCGTGCGAAGCGCGAAGGGCTGCGGCAGATGTAGTGGCCGAGCATGGCCGAGACCAGAGTCAGCACCACGATCGACAGCAGCGTCACGGTGACGCTGTTGATCAGACCGTTCCAGAACAGGTTGTCCGGCCGGTCGAGCGCCTGCGTGATGTTGTCCAGCGTCGGCGGGATCGGCAGCGCCGCCGGAGCGGCGGTGATGTCCGGGCCGCGCTTGAAGACGTTGGTCACGACCAGATAGAGCGGCAGGAAGAAGGCGCTCGCCATGACGATCGCGACCAGCGGGCGCACGAGCCTCACAGATCCACCTCCCTGCGGTTGAGCACGCGCAGCACGACACCGGAGACCGTCGCGATGATCACGAGCATGAGGATCGCCATCGCCGCCGACTCGCCTGTGCGGTTGGCGGTGAAGCCGATCTGGACGACGTTGAAGGCGACGGTGGCGGTCGTGCCCACGCCGGGACCGCCGGCCGTGAGCACCTGGATGTGGTCGTAGGCCTTGAACCCGGTGATCAGCAACATCACCGTGTTGGTAGTGAGCGCGGGGGCCAACAGGGGCCAGGTGACCTTGCGGAAGCGGGTCCACGGCCCCGCACCGTCCATGCTGGCCGCCTCGTGCAGCGACTGCGGCACGCCCTGCAGCGCGGCCAGGTAGACCACCGAGCAGAAGCCGAGCATCTGCCAGCTGATGATGAAGCCGATGGAGTACAGGGCCAGGTTCGGGTCGGACAGCCAGCCGGGCGGGTTGTCCACGCCCATGCTGCGCAGCATCGTGTTGATCAGGCCCTCGTCTTGCAGCATGGCCATCCACACCACGCTGATCACCACCGAGCTGAGCACGACGGGAACGAAGAAGACGCTACGCAGCACCCGGTAGAGCCAGCCGGCCCGGTCGAGAAGTACGGCCACGCCGATCCCCGCGACGTTCGGCACGATCACGACGATCAGGGTCAGGATCGTGGTGACCCGCAGGGAGCTGAGAAAGGCCTCGTCGGTGACGAGATTCAGGTAGTTGGCCAGGCCGACGAACCTCGTCTCGGCGACGAAGATGTTGGCGTTGGTGAGGCTGTAGCCGACGCTGAGCAGGATCGGCGCGAGCACGAAACAGGCGTAGACCAGCACGCCCGGGGCGACGAAGCTCAGCAGGTAGCCGAGCCGGTGCCAGAGGGCGGGCCCGCGTCGTTTCAGGACCATCTGCAGGGCTCTTTCGGTTTGATGGGGCGCCGCCGAAAGAGGCAGATCGACGGCGACCCCGGAATGAGAGGGCTACTGGCCGCCGGCCTTGACCCATTCCGCGTCGAGTTCCCTGGTCACCTGTGCGGCGTCCTTCCTGCCGGCGATGATGTCCTGCGCCAGCGCGAAGACTTTGTCGGAGACGCCGGGCAGCAAGGAGTCGTCGCCGGTCTCGACGGTGAAGGCGTTGACCACGCCTCCGGCCGCGAGGGCGTCTCTGTAGACCTGGAGGGTGGCGTCGTAGACCGGGCCCATGGTGGGCGGGGTGTAGCCCTTGATCGCGATGATCGCGGCATCCGACTTCACCGTCTCGTCGTTGTTCGCCTGGTTCTGGTTGAACTCCAGAGCGAATCTCTTGGCCGCCTCGAGGTTCTTGGCCTTGGCGCTGACAATCGGCCCACCGCCGGTGTAGGCGGGCACGATCGGCTTGGCGCCGTCGTCGGTGGGCAGAGGGAAGACCCCGACGTCGAAGGAGGGCTTGGTGGCGTCGGCGGACGCCGCGAACCACGAACCCATGGGGTACATCGCACCCTTGCCTTCGACGAAGGCCTTTTCCGTCGACGGGTAGTCACGCGAGAGACCGGCCTTGTCGATGTATCCCTTCTTCACCAGGTCGACGAACTTGGCGGTGGCCTTCTGGAAGTCGGGGTCGGTGAACCTGACCCTGCCCACGCGCCGTTTGACCAGGAAGTCGGGCTGCTTGCTGTACACGTCGGTGCCGACCAGGGCGATCCACAGGTATCCGGCCGCGAACGCGTCCTTTCCGCCGCCGCCGACCACGAACGGATTGACGCCCTTGGCTTTGAGCTTGGCCGACACCTCAAGGAGCGCTGCCCAGGTCTTCGGTGGGGCGCTGATACCCGCTTCGGCGAAGAGCTTCTTGTTGTAGTAGATCAGCGGCGTCGGCTGGGTGTTGTAGGGAAGCTGGTAGATCTTGCCCCGCAGCGGGTTGGCCTTCGGGAACTCGTACGCGGCCAGCTCGGCATCGCCCCACGGAGCGAGATGGCCGCCCTCGGCGAACCCGCCGGGCGCGATGGCGGCCATGACGTCGGGTAGCTGCCCCGAAGCCAGGAGCTGTTTCGCGTAGCCGTTGCGCTCGCCCGCGCTCGGCGCCACGAGCTTCTTCACCGTGATGTCGGGGTACTTGTCGGTGACCCGCTTGATCTGGGCGTCCCAGATCTCCGGGCCGAGGTTCGGTGTCTCGAACGTGAGGAAGGTGATCTCCTTCCTCATGCCGCCGGCCGTCTGCTCGGTGCTGCCGCTGCCGGCAGGGGCACAGGCTGAGAGTGCGAGCGCGGCGGCGGCGAGCGTGCATACCTTCTTCACCTGGGGGGTCCTCTCAGAGTGGTGCTGGGGATATTTTTAGTACCTCCTCTAATAATTGGCAATGGGCTACCATGATTTCCAGGCATTCATCGACTCGTGATGAGGACCGCGTGACCCTTACTGGCCAGGACCCCGCGCTGCTCCGGCGCCTCAACGCGGCCGCGGTGCTGCGCGCTTTGCACGGCAGCGACGCGTTGACGCTGACTCAGCTCGTGAACGCCACGTCCATCTCCAGGGCCACTGTGGAGGACGTGATCGCGGGCCTGCAGAGCGAAGGGCACGCCGAGGAGGTCAGGCCCAGGGCGGAGGACCCGCGCCCGGTCGGGCGCCCGGCCAAGCGCTACCGGTTCCGCGCGGAGGCAGGCCACGTCGTCGGCCTCGACATCGGCCCCAACAAGGTGCTGGCGCTGACCGCCGACCTCAAAGGCCGCATCGTCGACACCCGCAGGTCGGCCGTCAGCCCTGAGGCCACCCCGGACGACCGGCTCGCCGCCGCCAGGGCCGTCGTCCGCAGGACGCTGCGCGCCGCGGGGCTCGAGCCCGCCGACGTGCGCGCTCTCGGCGTCGCCACGACAGGAGTCGTCGACCCGGTCGCGGGCAAGGTGGTGGTCAGCGATCGGCTGCCAGGCTGGGCCGGGCTCGACCTCGCCGAAGCCTTGGACGGGCTGAGCGCGGGTCCCGTTCTCGTCGGCAACGACACCAACCTGGCCGCGCTGGCGGAACACTGGCGTGGCGTCGCCGCGAACGCCGACGACGTGCTGTGCATCCTGGCCGGGCGGAGCATCGCGGCAGGTCTGCTCATTGGCGGCAAGCTGCACCTCGGCCGCAACGGCGCGGCTGGGGAGATCGGCGTGATGAGCGCCTTCGGGTGGTACACCGCGCTGGACCGGTTCTACGCCTACGGCGCGGACGAGGGCTCGGCCGCGGACGCCGCCGAGCGGGTTTTCGAGGCGGTGCGCAGGGGCGACCACGAGGCGAACGCCATCGTCCAGGCCTTCGCCCGCGATCTGGCCAGAGGTGTGGGCGCGGCGATTCTCACCATGGATCCCGAGCTGGTCGTTCTCGGTGGCGGCATGTCAGGTGCTGGTGACCTGCTGGTGGGACCTCTGCGCGAGGAACTCGCGAAGCTTTGCCTCTTCCCCGTGCGGGTGGAGGCTTCGACGCTGGGCAGCGAATCGGTGGCTTTGGGAGCGGTACGGCTGGCGCTCGACCATGTGGAGAGCGCGCTGTTCGACGTGTGACATGGCGGGGCGTGTGCCACCAGAGTTGGCATGTGCCGGGCCTTCGACACCTGGACTGCTTCTACCCCTGGAGAGTCGCTCACTTTGGCGACCACGAAGGGGTTGATCCCGGTCCTGGCGGTGATCCAACCGGTGAAGGCGCCGATCGCCGCGTCCGCCAGCAGGCCGATGCAGAGGCCGGCGTACAACGGCAGGGCCGGCTGAGCGCCTGCCGAAAACCTCATCCATGCACTTCAAGTGGAGCATGCGACGTAGATTGACCACCTGCTGTCGGTCGTCGGTGCAGCCGAATAGATGGCTGATGGTTGCTCAACGGTTGCTCATACGCGTTCGATCGGCGACGAAACCCGGGCCCCGCTACCGTGCGCCTGCCCTGCACCGGAGCGATGCACCCAGCGGGATGCGACTCTCTGCGGCACTGAACGGCACCGAGGGAACCGACTCATAATCCGTGGGTCGTGGGTTCAAGTCCCACCCGCCCTACTCTCCCACTCCAGGCTGTACGTGGGGGTTCCTTGATCCCGCCAAGTCGGCGGGTCGGCGGTCTCCCAGATGGGAGACCGTAGGGAGACCGCCAGTTTGGGACGCCTCCCCCACGGCGACCGCCCGAGGCACCACAACGGCACTCGCTTCGGCCGCTTCCCGCGCCACTTCCGGCAGCACCGTCGTGTAAAGATCGGCCGTGATCGACACGCTCGAGTGCCGCAGCATCGCCGACGTCGTCTTCATGTCGTTGCCAGCCGCCAGGGACAGCGTTGCCGCACCGTGGCGAAGGTCGTGCAGCCGTATCGGCGGCAGGCCGGCCGCGAACGCCAACCGCTCGAAGTGCTCACTGACCCAGTCAGGCGTCAACTCGCTGCCGTCCTCCCGCGTGAAGATCCGGCCGGTGTCCGTCCACGCCGATCCCCACGCCAGCCGCTCCTCGTTCTGCCGCGCCTTGTGCGCCCGCAGGACGGCGACCGTGACCTTGTCCAGCGCGACCACCGCGCCCGACGACTCTGTCTTCGGCGATCCCTCCTTCACCTCCCGGCCGACGTTGGTGAGCTGCTTGGCCGTGGCCAGCAGACCTTCGTCCAACTCGCCGTCGATCCAGCGCGCACCGCACGCCTCGCCACGACGCAAGCCTCGGAACGCGATCAGGTGATACAGGGCGTACAGCCGGTCAGGCGCCGCATAGTAGAGGAAGGTACCGAGCTGAACCGGTGTCCACACCATCACCGGCGAAGGCCTCGGCGTCGCCAGCCACACCTTGAACCTCTCCAGCGGCTTCTTCGGCTGAACCGGGGCGGCCCGCTCGGCGGCTAGACGCTTCTCGTACGCGAGATTGAACGCCTCCACCCGCGCCTTCGTCCAGACCACGCCCTTGGCCTTCTTCCTGCGCAATGTGGTCAACCATGGTCGCCGCTACCCGCACAAACTCCAGGCGATGTGCCAGCAGCACCGGCAGCATGGCGATCCGCCGGATGCCTCTTGATCTGCGGAGACGCCTTCCAGCCGGCGACCGATGTTAAGAATTGTTGACACGATGTCTGCCGTGCTTTACGTTGGACCGTGTTAAAGGTTCTTTACATGGAGCGATCCGGCGCCCACCGCACGTCCACTCGAGAAGGGACACCCCATGAGAGCAGTGACTTACTACAAGTACGGCGCCCCCGACGTTCTGGGCATCGAAGAGGTCCAAACCCCCGCCCCCGGCGACAAGGACGTGCTGGTGAGAATTCACGCCGCCCTGGTGACCGCGACGGACGCCATCTTCCGCGTAGGTAGCCCGTTCTTAGCGCGGATGTTCACCGGTCCCATCAAGCCGAAGGCCAAGACGCTGGGCGGCGAGTTCGCCGGCGAGGTCGTGGCGGTCGGCAAGGACGTGACCCGCTTCAGCGTGGGCGATCAGGTCTTCGGGGACACCGGTCCGGCATTGGGCGCCCACGCCGAGTATGTGTGCGTGCCCGAGGATGGAGCACTGGCCGTCATGCCGGCCGGCCTGGACTACGCTCAGGCCGTCGCCGTCCTGGACGGCGTACTGACCGCCCTGCCGTTCCTCCGGGACAACGCACATCTGCGCGTGGGGCAGGAGATCCTCATCAACGGCGCCGCCGGCAGCGTGGGTGCGGCGGCGGTGCGACTTGCCAAAAAACACTTTGGGGCGCGGGTCACCGGAGTGTGCAGCACCGCCAAGCTGGAGCTGGTGAAATCGCTGGGCGCCGACGAAGTCGTCGACTACACCAAAGAGGACTTCACCCGCGCCGGCCGCACCTATGACGTGGTCTTAGACGCCGCCGGCAAGAGCTCGTTCTCGCGGAGCAGGCGCGTGCTGAACAGCGGCGGCGTCTACCTGTCGACCGTCCCCTCCCCGGGGATCCTCCTGCAGTCGTTCTGGACGCGGAAGTTCGGTGACAAGCGGGCGGTCATCGCCTTCACCGGCCTGCGTCCCACCACTGACAAGGCCGAAGACCTGCGCTTCCTCACTCAGATCACCGAAGCAGGGCAGATGAGGCCGGCCATCGACGGGCGTTACCCGCTGGCAGAGGCCGCCGAGGCGCACCGGCGCGTCGATTCCGGCCGCAGGCAGGGCAGCGTCCTGATCACCATGGAGCACAACGGCAACTGACCGAGGTCCGGAAGGCTTCAGCGGGTCAGCAGAACCCGGGCCAGGCCGATCAGCGCGGGAACCGTCTGCACGAACAAGGCGATCTCATCCCACACCCCGCGCGAGCGTGCCCGGTCAGGCCTCATGCCCTGTCTCGCTGAAGCTCAGGCAATCTCATCGATCACGAGGCATTTTGTCGTTGCCTCACCGATCTGAGGCATGATCACCGTCCTGGGTCAGAGAAGCTCGTCCAGGAGCCGGTAGTAGTACATCCGCTCTTCGTCGATGTGATCGACGAGGGCGTAGGCGGAAAGGAACCCCTCCCAGGCCGCCGGGCCGTGGTCCTCGGACAAGTCCCTGTGGGCGATGGCGAGGTCGCGGTACCGGTCGGCCACACCCAGTGCCGGGACATCGATGACTATGGGCTCTCCCGAGGCGGGCACCAGCACGTTGGAGGGGGTGTAGTCCCCGTGCGCGACGACGAGGTCCTCGACGCGCGGGCGCGTGGCCAGCAGTCGTTCGTAGACCATCTCAGGGGTCAGCCCGAAATGGTCGGCATCGAAGTCGTCCGGGTCCACGAGGCAGTCGCGGATATTGGCGCTGGCGTGTTCGAGAACCGCCGGCAGTCGGCCGTCGAAGGGGCACTCGGTGATGGGCAACTCGTGCAGCATGCGCAGCGTCCGGCCTAGCACGGCGCCTATGTCGGCGGGTGCGGCGGCTTCCAGGGATGGAGCGCCCACGTCGGCAAGAACGAGAACAGGGTCTTCGAAGGCGACCACCTCAGGGATGGGAACGCGTCCATGAAGCCAGCGCAGTCGCAGGTGCTCGGCCCCGGCGAGGGGGCCGTGCTTGACGTAGAACACCTTCGATCCCGACATGACCCTCAGGGCCGTACCACTGGCTCCTTCGTGGTCAGTCGACCAGGAGGCGTCCTGCTCGATTAACTGGCGAAGTTGGTCTGGGAGCTGCATAGATCACATTCTCATCCAATCTGATGCATCGCAGGCGAGGGGTAGACCTCAAGTTCAACGAGACAGGACACCTCAACCCCGATCAAGTTCGATGAGCCCCTTTGGCGTTTAAGTGATCTTGCTGGTGGGGGGCGGAGGTGAACCGTGGCCCCGCCCTTGGCGGGGCCACGGTGGCGCGATTGTGGTTAAGCCTTGATTGGTGCGGCCGTCCTGGCGGCCAGTTCGATCTTCGCGCAGTAGGCTGCACGGGCTTCCTCGTCGATCTGCTTCTCGTGTTCGGCGCGCAACCCGGTCCGGCCGTCGAGGCCCTCGCGCAGGATATCGGCGTGCCCGGCATGCCGGATGGACTCGCCGAGGACATGGACCATGATGGCGAACAGGTTCGTGTCGGCATAAGGCTCCGGCCACCACGGCACGTGGCCGGGGGCGTCGAGGGGAAGCTCGTTGATCGTCGCGTCCGAGTGTTCCCACGTGCGCCGGTAGAACCCGATGATCTGATCGCGGGTCTCGTCCTCGGTCGCCCACAGATCGCTGCCGTTGGAGTCCTGCCACCGGGGCAGCGGTTCCGGGGAAGGGCGGTCGAAGACCTCGCCGAAGTACCTGGCCTCGACGGTGGCCACGTGTTTGACCAGGCCGAGGAGGTTGGTCCCGGTCGCTGTCAAAGGTCGGCGGGCGTCGTATTCGGACAAGCCGTCGAGTTTCCAGAGCAGCGCCTTGCGGTCCCGCCGCAGTCTCCCGTGCAGGTTGTCTTTCGCGAAATCGTCGATCATGGGTCACGATTCTGTCAGGCTGCGCCGGTGGGCTCAGGTTGCGAGCTGCCTGGCGTCGGCTCCGCCAACGTTGTGAGCCGCTCGGCCTCGGGAACCACCGCGGCGGGCTCGCCGATTCGCAGACCCGCCGCGGCGTGCAGTTCGGTGGCGACCAGGCGCAGCTCGCTCAGCCGGGCGGTCTCGGTGGCGTGTTTTCTAGCGGGACACCATGTAGAGGAGCAAAGGCGTGGCCTGAGTCGGGCTGCCGATCGACGTTGGGAGCAGGAGCGCCGTTGTCGTTCAGCGGGTGTGCCCGCCCGTGCCGCGGTGGCCGAGTTCGGTGAGGGCGCGGTCGAGGGTGTCGGCGAAGAAGTCGGCGCCGGCGGGGTCGATGCACAGCGGTGGCTTGATCTTGAGGATGTTGAGGTGGTCGCCGGTGGGCTGGACGATGACGCCGAGGTCGAGCATGCGCTCGCAGAGTTCGGCCGTCTCCTCGGTGGCGGGCTCCAGAGTGTGGCGGTCGCGCACCAGTTCGAGGCCGAGGTAGAGGCCGGAGCCGTGCACGGCGCCGATGATGGGATGGTGCTCGGCGAGGGCCTGGAGCTTTGCCTTGAGGTGGGCGCCGGTGCGCACGGCGTTGCCTTGCAGGTCCTCGTCGCGCAGGGTGTCCAGGACGGTGAGGCCGGCGACGCTGGAGACGGGGCTGCCGCCGGTGGAGGAGAAGAAGTAGCCCTGGTCGCGGTAGCGGTCGGCGACGGCCCGGGTGGTGATGACGGCGCCCAGTGGATGGCCGTTGCCCATGGCCTTGGCGACACAGACGATGTCAGGGACGGCCTGCTGCTGCTCGAAGCCCCAGAACCAGGTGCCCAGGCGGCCGTAGCCGACCTGGATCTCGTCGGCGAGGGCCAGACCGCCGTGCCGACGCACCGCCGCGTACACCTGCTGGAGGTAGCCGTCGGGCAGAGCGACGCCGCCGGCGTTGCCGTAGTACGACTCGCTGAGGAAGGCGCCCGCTGGGCGGCCGGAGGCGGCCAGCTCATCGATCACCTGGACGGCTTCAAGGGCGTAGTTGTCGGCCTGTTCGCCGCGCCAACGCCCCCGGTAGGAGTTGGGTGAGTCAACCGTGTGGACCCAGCTCGGGCGGGTGGCCAGTGCGTTGGGGTTGTCCTGGAGAGAGGTGGACACGGCGTCGGACGCATAGGTCCAGCCGTGGTAAGCCTCGCGCAGGGCGACGACGTCGTGCTGTCCGGTGGCGCCGATCGCGAGCCGGATCGCCAGGTCGACGGCCTCGGAGCCGGAGTTGACCAGGAAGACGGTGTCCAGGGGGGCCGGCAGCAGAGCGGCGAGGCGTTCGGTGAACTGCACGACGGCGGCGTAGTGGAACCGGGAGTTGGTGTTGAGCCTGCGCAGCTGCCGCGAGATCGCCTGCTCGACGCGGGGATGGGCGTGGCCGAGCGGGGTGACGTTGTTGACCATGTCCAGATAGGAGCGGCCCTCGGCGGACACCATGTGGTGGCGCCAACCGCGTTCGATGCGGGGCGGGTTCTCGTAGTAGTGCTCTTGGACCAGGGCGAATGCCGCGTCGCGCCGGGCGAGCAGGTCGTCCTCCGGGGTGGCACCGCCGACAGCGGGCAGCCCGAGCAGCGGGGCGGGATCGGCGGTGAGCGCGAGCCAGCCGACGGCGTACTCGGGCCGCACCAGTGCCGGGATCGTGGGTGCCTCGGGCCGCCGGAGCGAGACGTGGACGCGAGCGCCGGCGGGCAGGGCGACCAGTTGGTCGCCTGCGTGCACGGGTCTGCCAGTGGGCGGGATCGGGTGGGCGGCGTCGGGGAAGGACAGATGCAGCACGTGGGGCCCGAAGGTGACGGCCGCGCGGCCGGGCACCGCCGCCAGTACCTCGCCGTCGCCCGGCGCCTGCAGGACGGCGGGCCCGTCGAGCCACAGGTCGACGCCCGTGGCGATGGTGGCGGGCGAGGTGGTGGACAGAGCGGGGGCAGCGGTGAGCTGCGCCTGACCGTAGCGGGTGGTGACGGTGGTGGCGCCGGCGGTGAGCAGGCCGGCAGCGAGACGGTCCACGGCTGCGTCCTCCAGCCAGGTGCCGTGGTCCATGGTGTCGGACCCGACGGCCAGGTCCAGCACAGCGATGCCTGCGGGGTCCGGTCCGGCCAGCACGGGCACCGCGGGCACCGCGGCGGTGGCCCGTTGGCGGGTCAGGCCGAATGTCTCGACGATCAGTTCGGTCATCACCGCAGTCGGCACGGCGCGGGCCTGCTCGAAGATGCGCCACTCGCGCTCGAGCGCGGCGTTCACGTAGGCGTTGTCGCCGTCGACGGCGGCCTGGTGCCGTCCGCTGACCACCAAGGTGGCCGCCCGGAGCACCACCAGGGGCCACAGAGCCGTCGCCTCGTCCCCGGACAGCGGCCTGATCTCGTGGAACGCACGGACGGCGGGCAGGACGTGGTGCGGTTCCATGCCGTCGTGGTGGAGGATCGAGGACAGTGTCATGGCGAGCTCGCACACCGCCCAACTGTCCGTCAGGTCGCCGAAGTCGATGATCCCGTCGGGCAGTGGCACGGGGCTTTCGGGCGAGATGACGAGATTGTCGTCGGTCAGGTCCAGATGCACGGCCTGGCGCGGTAGCCGGTCGGCGACCCCCAGGAGAACGGCCCAGGCCTCCGTGGTCGCGGCCAGCACGGCGGATCTGCGCTCCGCCTCGACGACGTGGTCCGAAAGTCGCGTGACCACGCGGTCGGCGTGGCGGGGATCCCACTGCAGGACCCGCTCCAGGCCCGGATGACGGAAGGACCGCAGGGTCGTGCTGACCTGGCCGACGATACGACCCATGGCCGCGACCGTCCGGGGCGTCAGGTGACGTGAGCCGGAGAGCGTCCCACCGCGCAGATACCGCAGCAGGCGGGCGGTGACCGGACCGTTGTCGGTTGGGACGGTGACAGTCCTGCGGACACCATCGACATCGCGCACAACGGTCGCGACACGCAGACCGGGATGTGCGTCGGCGATCAGGTCTGCGGCGGTGTCCTGCGCGTCGATCTCGGTCGCGGTGAACGCCGGGTTGGCAATTTTGAGGACGGCCACGGGCGATCCGTCGTCGTGGGTCAGCAGGAAGTTGGCGTCCTGCTGACTGCCCAGCGCCTCGGCGCGGACCGCGAGCCCGAAGTGCTCGGCGGCGGTCCGGCGGGCCTCTTCGGTGGTCAGCCGTGGGGCAGGCAGGCCCTGGTGCGTGAAGAAGTCGATGGTGAGGGGCTGGTGATGCGTCATGCCGGGTACCTCGGAGCGGTTCGGTGGAGGGATGGGTGGATGCTGACCGGCAGGGGGCGGTGGGTGAGGCATCGGCAGCACGTGATCGGCCGCCGTGGCGGCCGTCGGCACAAAGGCGAGAGGCCCCGGACAGGCGGACGGGACGCGCCGCGTCGACGACAGGTCGGGCCGACCACCGGAGCTGCTCTGTCCGGTCGCGCTGTCACCTCGGTGGTGGTGAGGCAGGAGTGCTCAGTCGACGTCCCACAGAAAGCGGTGGGTGTGGATCCCGAAGTACGGGAAGCTCTCCACCGCCGCGACGCCCTCGATGGGACGCACGACGACGTTGACGAAATCCAGGAGGGCGTACGGGCGACGGCAGACGACCTCCACGAAGAGGTCGAAGGCGCCCGAGACGAGGACGGCGTAAACGACCTCGTCGTGGCGTGAGAGTTCGTCGGCCACCGCGCGGGGATCGCCGTTCACGCGCAGACCGAGCATGGCCATGGTCTGCCCGCCCATGGCCATCGGGTCGGTGACCCCGACGACCTGCACCACCTTCGTGTCGATCAGTCGCTGCAGCCGTTGGCGGGCTGCCGAGGGCGACAGCCCGACTTTCGGCCCCAGATCGCTGTACGGGATCCGCCCGTCCACCTGCAGTTCCCGCAGGATGGCCCGGTCGATGTCGTCCATGGCGTTCACCTCCTGTGCGTGAAAGAGCTAACCATTCAATCGAATCGCGTGCAATAGTGCCCAGGAACGCTCGAAGACGGAGTCTACGAAGATGAATCGCTTGTCGGTGGCCGTCACGGGCACGCCGATCTGCTCCCTGAGCACTGAGGCGCACGTCACCGCCCTGTCGGCTGGCCCTCCGGCGCCCATCGCGGCCCGAGGCTGCACCGCCGAACGCGCGGCGCCCGCCCGCTGGAACCTGGCCGGTGGCGGTGTTCGCCGACTTTGGCCCGCGCCAGCGGCTTCAGCCACCTTCGTGTACAGCGGGCGGCCAAGCTCTTCGCCGCTATGCCGTGTGGCCTGGTTCGGAACGGCCCACCCATGCACCGCGGCCCGGCTTGATCCATGGATCTCGTGGACGAACCCCTCTTGACGCACTGGTTTCCCTAGGTATTCCATACGGCCGCCGGGAGTGGACGAATCGAGGACGCCCCGAAGCCGCCGGAGACGATAGCGCGCTCCCGCCCCTCATCCCCATCGCACGAGTCGATCGGAACTCGTTCCCCATGACCGATACGCTCCGCCCTGCCGAGACGCCTCTGCCGCAGGAGTCCGGCAGTCCCCAGAAGCTCAGACGCTCGATAGGCGTCGTCGGCGGCACCCTGCTCACACTTTCCTGTGTGACCCCCGCTGTCGATTTCCGAAGTCGCCTGCACGGATTTCCGTACTCGTGTGCACGCTGACGGGAACGGTGGGGATTTCGCAGCTGGTTATGCTCTGCCTGCGCCCGGTTCGATGATGTCGACGTCGAAGTCACGGCGAAGGGTCTCAATCGTCGATCTCATGCCGCAAATCGTGGGTTTTGGCGGCCATGAGAATCAACGATGGATCCCGCCATCCTGCGGTAAGCCTGACTTACTGCCGGAAACAGGACCCTGCTCCGTGAAGGTGTGCATGCCGAGGTCTCGCACTACCTCGGCCAGCACATCGGGGGAGACGGCCGGACACAACCTAGTCAAAAGTGAGCGTTCCCAGGTCTCTGAAAACCTGGGCGAGACCACGGATGGCGGGGGTCTCCGCATCCGCCCGCCAGACCAGGCCCCAGCTGATGGGGCGGGCGTCCCGGAGGGGCAGGTAGGCGATGTCGGGACGGGCGTTGTAGCGGATGGCGTGCCAGTGAACTGGCTGGACGACCTGGCCGTCGGCGATCAGCGTGGCCATTTCGTCCCAGGTCGTGATCGGCATGGTGCGTGTGACCGGGCGGCCCTTGGGGGTGTTGAAGGGCACCGCGGTGTCTTCCCAGTAGTCGGGCAGGGTGATCGACGGTCCGCACACGCCGTAGTGTGCAAGCGCTTCGAGGCTGGCAGAGCCACGCTCGACCAGGTCGTGGTCGGCGGCCACCATCAAGGCCCGGGGTTCGGTCCAGACGACGGGGCCGGCGGTGAGGTCCGGTTCCTCAACGGGAAACCAGCTGATCAGGACGTCGATCGAGCCGTTGCGGAGTGGTTTGAACGGCTCGACGAAGAGGTTGTGCCGGATCTGCAGGCCCCACTGCGGGTGCCGGGCGCGGAAGGCGTCCCAGAACGGGCGCAGGTCGTGGGCGAAGCTGGGGATCATGCCGATGCGGAGCACGCCGGTTTTGCCCTGGGCGGCCAGGCTGGCCCGCCGCATGCTCTCGTGCAGTTCCCGGTAGACCGGCCGGAGGTCGTCTCTGAGCTGCTCGCCGATCGGCGTCAGCCGTACGGTCCGGCTGGTCCGGTAGAACAGGTCGGCGCCGATCTTCCGCTCCTGCTGCTTGATCACCTGACTGACCCGCGCATGGGTGATGCGTAAGCGCTCGGCGGTTCGCCCGAAGTGCAGCTCTTCGGCGAGCGTCAGGAAGATCTCGATGTCACGAAGTTCCACGTCCGCCTTCCATCGGTAAGTCGCGCTTACCGGAGCATAGCGAAGTGCGTCGTTGATCCGGATCACCGGAAAATCCACCATTTGGAGAGCCGCCATCCAGCGGACTTGAGGAGAGAGACCATGACGCACCGACCGGGAGTTGTGATCATCGGCGGCGGGTTCGCCGGTTACAACGCCGCGCGGGTTCTGAACCGCAAGCACCGGCGGGAGATCGATGTCACCCTGCTGAATCCGACCGATTTCATGCTCTACCAGCCCTTGCTGCCGGACGTGGTGGCCGGGATCGTGCATCCGCGCCACGTCGCGGTGTCCCTGGCCGCCGCGCTGCCGTACACCCGGTTGCTGCCCGGCACCGTCACCGGGCTGGATGCCGATCAGCGAGAGGTCCGCTACGTCGACTCCGAGGGCCGATCGCGGCAGGTCGGCTACGACCGGCTGATCGTCAGCGTGGGCGCGGTGAACAAGGTTCTGCCGATCGAGGGCAGCCAGACCTACAGCCACGGCCTGAAGGGTCTGCCCGAAGCCCTCTATCTGCGCGACCACATCATCCGGCAGGTCGAGCTGGCCGCCGTCGCCGAAGACCCGGAGGAGCGGCGGGCCCGGCTGACCTTCGTCGTGGTCGGAGCGGGCTACACGGGCACCGAGACGGCCGCCGTCGGGCAGTTGTTCACCCGGTCTCTGCTGCGCAAGTACCGGAGCTTGGCCGGCGTGCCGGTGCGCTGGATCGTCGTGCAGTACGACGACCGCCTCCTGCCCGAACTGCGCCCTTCCCTGGGCAGGACCGCCGAGCGGGTCCTGCGCAAGCGCGGAGCCGAGCTGCGGCTGGGCGCCACCGTGCGCAAGGCCGCACCGGATGGGGTGCTGCTCAGCGATGGCGAGTTCGTGCCGGCCAGGACCATCGTCTGGACGACGGGCGTCCGGCCCGATCCGGTCATCGATACGTTCGGCCTGCCCACCGTGAGCGGCAGGATCCAGACCGACGAGTACATGGCGGTGAGCGGCCACCCGGAGATCTACGCAGCCGGCGACGCGGCCGCCGTGCCCGACCTGGCCGGTCCGGGCGAGATCACCCCGATGACGGGGCAGCACGCCCAACGGCACGGCAAGGCCGTGGCCCGCAACGTCGCGGCCTCGCTCGGATTGGGCCGGGGCGCCAAGCCGTACCGGCATCGGCTGCTGGGCTTCCTCGTCGACCTCGGCGGGTGGCAAGCGGCGGCGGACCCGCTGGGCGTGCCACTGTCCGGAGTGGCCGCGAAGCTGGTCACCCGTGGCTACCACCTGTACGTCATGCCGGGCAACCGGATCCGGGTCGCCGCCGACTTGCTGCTGAACGCGGTGCTGCCGCGCCAGGTCGTGCAACTCGGCCTGGTCAGAGGCGACGCCGTGCCGCTGGACAGCCCCGACCCCGAGCTCCCCCGGCGGGTGTACCCGACCCGCTCGCCACAGGGTGAGCACGTCGAAGCGGTCGTCCCCCTGTCCGTAACCGGAGGCATCCATGCCCATCACCACTGACGTCCAGATCCATGCCGTGAACGTCCTGGTCTTCGGCTCCGGCGCGGCCGGACTACGGGCGGCGATCGCCGCCTCCGACGCCGGTTGTGAGGTGCTCGTCGTGGGCAAGCGCGCCCGAACGGACGCCCACACCGTGCTCGCCGCCGGAGGCATCAACGCCGTGCTGGGCCGGACCACCATCCGCCGTCGTGGCCGCCGCCAACGAACGGCTCGCCTCCCTGGTCAAGCGCGGCGACGAGTTCGCCCAGCCGCTCCAGCGCGACCTGCGCGACCTCATGTGGGAGCGCTGCGGCGTGGTCCGCCACGAGGACGGGCTCAAGCAGGCGCTCCTCGGCATCGAGGCGCCGGCTGAACGGGCACGACAGGTGGACGTGTCACCCACCGACGAAGGCTACGAGGACCTCGCCCACCTGCTCGACCTACAGGCATCGCTGTTCGTCGCCTAAGCCACCGTCCTGGGGCCATCGCCCGCAGAGAGACCAGGGGCTGCCACAACCGGAGCGACTACCCCGAGCTGGACGAAACGCTGACCAAGACCCTCGAAGTCTCGATGGACGACCGCGAGCACCGGGTCGGCAGCCGCGCCCTGCTCGAACCCACCCCCGAGCTCGCCCGCCTGGCCGCGCTCACCCCCGACCTCGACCCGACGGGTCGACTCACCGAATAAGGAGATCGCAACCATGATTCTGGTAACCGGTGCCACCGGCAACGTCGGATCCCACGTCGTCAACCAGCTGATCGACGCCGGCGAGAAGGTTCGCGTCATCACCCGCAACCCCGGCGGCCATTCCGTCCCCGAGCAGGTCGAGGTCGTGCCCGGCGACCTCACCCAGCCGGACACCCTGTCGGAGGCGCTGGACAGCGTGGAGCGGGCATTCCTGTTCCCCGTCTTCACCGGGCTCGACGCCTTCCTCGACGCGGCCCGGCTGTCCGACCTGCAGCACGTCGTCCTGCTGTCGTCTGCGGCGATCACGTACACCACGCCTTCGTGGATCGGCGAACAGCACCTGAGCCTGGAACAGGCCGTCGCCGCCTCCGGGCTGGCGTGGACATTCGTCCGCCCTGGCTTCTTCACGACCAATGACCTGGCCTGGGCGCCGCAGATCAAGGCCGGCGACGTCGTCCGCGGCGTGTACGGCAACGCCGCCGTGGCCCCGGTCGACCCGCGCGACATCGCCGCCGTGTCCGTCCGGGCACTCCTCGATGAGCGCGTGGGCGAGTCCTTCCTGCTCAGCGGGCCGCAGTCGCTGACGGGGATCGACCGGGTGCGGATCATCGCCGAGACGATCGGGCGGCCGCTGCGCTTCGAGGAACTGCCTCACGAGCTGTTCCGGGAGCAGATGCTCCACCACGGTATGCCTGCCCCCGCGATCGACGACATGATCGCCGGGCTCGCCGAATGGGACGGCAAGACCGCACCGGTCCTGCCGACGATCGAGGAGGTCACCGGGCGGGCGGCCTTCACCTACGACCAGTGGGTCACCTCCCGCGCGCAGGACTTCGGCCCGACGCCGGCCTGACGCTGTGTCCACATATCGACCGAAAGAGACAACCGCCATGATCCTGATCACCGGAGCCAACGGCGTCGTGGGACGCCAGGTGATGAACCAGCTGCTCCAGGACGACACCGCCGTCACCGCGGTCACCCGTAGCCCCGCCGAGGCCAAGCTCCCTGATCGCGTGAGAGCCGTCAACGGAGACCTGTTCCATCCCCAGTGGATCGAGCAGGCGCTGGAAGGAGCGGAAGCCATCCAGATCAGCCCGCGCGCCGCCGGTCCCGGCCTCGGCGACCTGCTGAAGCTGGCCGCCAAGCAAGGCGTACGGCGTGCGGTGCTGCTATCGGCCACCACCGTGGAGTATCCAGCCGGGGAAGCCCGCTTCGCCGCCCAGTTCAAGCTCGCCGAGGAGCTCGTCATGAGTTCCGGCCTGGACTGGACGGTGCTGCGCCTGGCCGACTTCGCCGCCAACGCCCTGGCCTGGGCGCCCCAGCTGAAGGCCGGCGACGTGGTGCGCGGCGCGTACGGCCAGGCCGCCACCTCCCCGATCCACGAAACCGACATCGCGGCCGTCGCCGTACAAGCCCTCCGCACCAGCGCCCACGCGGGAAAGGTCTACACGCTGACCGGGCCGCAGTCACTGGATCAGTTCGAGAAGGTGCGCCTCATCGGCGCAGCCATCGGCCGGGAGCTGTCGTTCCAGGAGCTCCCGCCCGAGCAGGTACGGCAGGGCCTGCTCGCGCAAGGGCTGCCCGAGGAGGTCCCGGCCCGCCTGCTCGGCTCCCTGGCCGACTACGCCAGCCGTCCGGGCCCCACCACCGCCACCGTGGAAGAGCTGCTGGGCCGGCCCGCACTCACCTTCGCCGACTGGGCACACGACAACGCACGCGCGTTCGGCGGCTGATCACCACCCGGTAATGCGGCCACCCCGTACTGGGGGAAGCTCACGTGGCGCAGGTCACGAGCCACACCAGAAGCGGGTTGTCGACCACGAGATGCTGGCAACCCAGCAAAACGAAGAATGGAATGAGATCATGAGCAAGGTTTGGTTCGTCACCGGTTCGTCGCGCGGTCTGGGCCGCAACTTCGTCGAGGCCGCCCTGGCTCGCGGCGACAAGGTGGCCGCGACCGCGCGGAACACCGGCAGCCTTGATGAGCTGGTCGCAGCCTACGGTGACGCGGTGCTCCCGCTGGAGCTGGAGGTGACCGACAAGGTCGCCGTCTTCGAGAGCGTGAAGCGGGCCAAGGAGCACTTCGGCCGGCTCGACGTCATCGTGAACAACGCCGGCTACGCCCAGTTCGGTGCGATCGAGGAGCTGACGGAGGAGCAACTGCGCGATCAGCTGGAGACCAACGTGTTCGGCGCGATGCGGGTCATCCAGGCCGCGCTGCCGTACTTGCGCGAGCAAGGGTCGGGGCACATCATCCAGATGTCCTCGGCGGCCGGGCTCATCGCCATGCCGCTCGGTGGCGCGTACCACGCCTCGAAGTGGGCTCTGGAGGCGCTGAACGAATCTCTTGCGGGCGAGGTTGCCGGCTTCGGCATCAAGGTGACCATGGTCGAGCCCGGCGGCTTCGCCACCAGGTCCGGCAAGAACCCGAATCCGCTCAACAACGGCTACAAGGTCGAGCCCAACCCGATCTACGACGGTCTCCGCCGGGCACTCGCTGGGGTGGCGGGCAAGCTGCCCGCCGGCGACCCGGCCGCCGCGGCTCAAGCACTCCTCAAGATTGTCGACGCCGGTAACCCGCCTCTGCGGGTGCTCTTCGGTCAGGGTTTCTACCCGATGATCCAGCAGGCCTATGCCGACCGGCTCAAGACCTGGGACGACTGGCAGGACCTTTCGGTGGAGGCGCACGGCCGGGCCGGCTGAGAATCCCGGCCCGGCTAACGACCTCGCGCACGATTATATCGTGATCTTGGTCGGCGACCCGACGTTGGTCTCAAGCGGATGAACGAGAATGCCGTACGGGATCATGCCAGGGTGTCTAAGCCTGGCTGGGCTGTACCGCCTTTCGCATTCCGCCTTCACCGGGATCTCCCGTAAACACCTGGGTCACCTGATCGAGGAAATCGCCCCGCGCTGGACCTCGCGCCGGCAGGACGTGCTGACCGGGCGGCGCGGGCACGAGCGGCCGCGCTGAGGGCGCAGGCCCCGAGCACACTGTGGTCTTCGTCGACCGGGTGCTGGTCACGCCAACACCGTCGGCGGGCCACGACATCCCAGAAGCGATCAACTCTCCCGGCCAACCAGCAGAGGCACTGTCTTTCATCAGGACTCGACGTCCAGGACACACAAGTGCTCACCCGCCGGACGGCTACCAACCAGCGGGTCCGCCGCACCGGCGGACCCGCTACGACTGATGAGGACATCAGCCATGAACATCCTGATTCTCGGAGCGGGATACGCCGGAATGACCGCCGTGGCCGCCGTCGCGCGCCGCACCCGCGGCGAGGACGTCCGCGTGACCCTGGTGAACCCGAGCACCCGCTTCACCGAGCGGCTGCGGCTGCACCAAGTCGCCACCGGGCAGAAACTGGCCGATCTGCGGATCCCGGAGATGCTCGAAGGCACGGGCGTCGAGTTCGTCCAAGGCTGGGTGACCGCGATCGACGCCGGCGCCCGCCGGGTGGCGCTCGCCGACGGCCGCTCGCTGGAGTACGACAAGCTCGTCTGCGCGCTCGGCAGCGTCGCCGACATCGGCATGGTGCCGGGCGTGGCCGAGCACGCGGTCACGCTGAACAGCGCGGACGAGGCCGCCCGTCTCACCTCTCGCCTGGTGGCGGGCGCGACCGTCGTCGTCGGCGGGGGCGGTCTGACCGGGATCGAGGCCGCGGCCGAGATCGCCGAGCAGCACCCGTCCGTGCGGGTCGTCCTGCTCAGCCGGGGCGAGCTCGGAGCGATGATGGGCGCGAAGGCGCGTACCTACCTGCTGGCCGGGCTCGACCGGCTCGGCGTCGAGGTGCGGACCGGCGTGTCCGTGACCAAGGTGATGCCGGAAGCGGTGGAGCTGGACGGCGGCGAGCTCCTCGCCGCTGACGCGGTCCTGTGGACGACCGGTGTCAAGGTGTCGCCGCTGGCCGCCGAGGCCGGGGTCGAGGTCGACGGGCGGGGCCGGATCGTGGTCGACGCCGCCTTGCGTTCGGTCTCCCACCCCGAGGTCTACGCGATCGGCGACGCCGCGGCGATCCGTCAGAAGTACGGCGTGATCCATGGGACGTGCCAGAGCGGCATCCCGACCGGCGCCCACGCCGCCGCCTCGCTCGCGCGTGAGGTGCGGGGCAAGGAGCCCAGGCCGTTCCGCTTCCGCTACGTGCACCAGCCGGTGTCCCTGGGCCGCCGCGACGCCGTCATCCAGTTCACCCACGCCGACGACACGCCCGCCCGGTTCTACCTCAAGGGCAAGTGGGCGGTCATCTATAAGGAGACGGTCAGCAGCAGCCCCTGGAAGGAGTTCGCGATCCTCAAGCGCTGGGCCCGGCTGCCGCTGTCCCTTAAGGGCGGCCGTGCGACCCGTATGGCATGATCGTCTCCGAAGAGGGTTTGATGGACATCCTCGACCAACCTCGGGGCCACCACCATCATCCGCCCCCGCACCACGCAATCATCCTTCGCGATCCAAGCACGGACCCTGCCACAGATCCTCACCGACACCGAACTCACTCAGGCCCGCACGAGCAAGATCGATGTGGAGGGAGCCGAAGGCGCGGCCGTACGCGGACTGACCCCACTACTCGACCGGCTCCGGTCCGACGCCGAACTCATCGTTGGGGTCACCCCCGACGGCTGGCCAAGCTCGGACACAGCATCGACGACATCCTTCAGCCCCTGCTCGCACACGGCTTCCACCCATATCGCCTGGCCAACGACTACACCGCCTCCAGCTACCTTCCCGCCCTACGCCGGCCGGCCCGTGTCCGTACGATGGCACGGCCGATCACCGAGATGAGCGACCTGTGCCAGGACGGTGGTGACGGCTCCAGCAGTGATATTGGTGTTGATGGCTGGCTGCGGGATGTCGCGGCGCCACAGCAGCCGGTGGATCGTGGTCTTGGCGACCGCGCTGTCTCGGCGGCAGTTTCCTCACGGCGTTCTGCGTCGGCCGGACCCGACGGCGCGGCTCAATGCCTCTTGACGCGGCACCAGATCAGCCAGGAGGCGACGGCAGTGCGACTGCGGTTCTACGTCGCCGGCGCGCTTGCCCCCACAGCTCGGCGAGCAATTGGCCGATCTTGACATCGGCGATCTCGACAGCCGCCGATCGCGGCCAAGGCGGGTGCAGGCGCGGTGGGTGTCGGGGTCGGCCGCGTGTGGGGTGGCCAGGAAGGCGCCGGCTGCCTCAGCGAGGGTGGCGTGCCCGTCGCGCAGGTGGCGACTTTTCGGCGCAGGCGCTCATGCCGGTCGCCAGGCGACTTGGTTGCGCCGGTGTGGACGATGGATCCGGCGCACCCAGGCGGCCGCT
Organism: Nonomuraea sp. 3N208; assembly: GCF_052245935.1. Taxonomy (NCBI): domain Bacteria; kingdom Bacillati; phylum Actinomycetota; class Actinomycetes; order Streptosporangiales; family Streptosporangiaceae; genus Nonomuraea; species Nonomuraea sp. 3N208. The sequence goes on from NZ_JBQQBR010000029.1 coordinate 154,071, forward strand.
GAGTTTGATCACGCGTCTGTCAGGAAGGCCAGTACGTCGGAGGTGAAGCGCTTATCGGTGAATGTGCCGCTGTGGCTGCGGCCTGGATAGACGACGAGTTGGGCGTCGGGGATGCCCTCGACCGTGTACCGGGCCAGCTCCAGCGGGTAGACGAGGTCCTTACCACCCTGGATCAGCAGCGTGGCCGCCGTGATGTCGTGCAGCCGGCCGCGCAAGTCGAAGCCGTCTTCGGCGTTGAGCACGGTGACGGCGTCGCTGTGGTCCTTGTGGCCGCTGTCCGACAGCCACAGCAGGCATCGCAGCAGTCTCTGGCCGATCGCTGATTCGGTAACGATCTCGGCCAGTGCGGGGCTGGGCCGCCTGCCTTGGCGTGCACGTTCGATGTAGTGACGTTGGGCTCGCTTGCCGACAGGGCCGAGAGTGCAGGCCGTGCCCGCCAGGACCAGGCGGTTGACCAGGCCGGGATGGTCGGCGGCAAGTTGCAGGGCGATGGAGCCGCCGGTGGAGATGGCCAGGATGTTCACCGGGCCCTCGAAGGTGGATTTGATCGCTTGCGCGTAGACGGCGGCGAGGCCGGCCATCGTCGTGGCCGACGGCAGCCCGGGTGGCCGGTTGACGACATAGACGGTGAAGTGTTTGGTGAACGGTCGCACCATCCGCATCGTGGACCAGCGTGCCAGGCCCGTCGGGTTGGCCGCTTGCGGGGTGTAGAGCAGGACGACCAAGGGTGCTCCCGCGCCGGCCGACAGGTACGGCAGGCCGTTCATCATGGGGTGATCCCTTCTGTGACCGCGTCGATCAGACGGTTCATCACGGCCGGATAGATGTCGGTGCCCAGGTGTTCGGCGTGCAGCGGGGTCAGCAGGACCGCGCGCAGCACGCCGAGCAGGACCTGCGGATCGTCTTTCAGATGGGTGCTGAGGAACTGGAGCACATCGGCCATCGGGCCGTCCGTCGCTGCGGCCATGCGCTCGGGGGTGAGCTTGGCGGCGACCGCGGCCATCTCCTGGGGGTGGGACATCAGCCGCCGGTAGAGCCGATTGCTGTCGAGTTCGGCGATCGTGGCGCGCAGGAAGCGGCGCAGCGCGTCGCGGGTGTCGGCGCCGCGGTTGAGGCCCTGGTCGATCACCCGGCGCCGGACCTGCTCGCTCTGGCGCAGCATCGCCTCGAAGTACAGGTCCTCCTTGGAGTCGAAGAAGGCATACAGCGAGGACTTGGCGATGCCCGCGGGAGCGGTCAACTCTTCCAGGGACGTCTTGCGCAGCCCCTGGGTCGAGAAGAGGTGGGTGGCGGTGTCGAGCAACTGCTCGATGATCCGCAACCGCTCTTCCTCGGAGAACGCCGACGGCATGTTGTCTCCATTTGAACATATTGGTTTATTGTTCACAGCGTAGCTCTCGATAGGCAGGCGATGTCGTCCGCCCCCGGTCCGGATGGATGGAGTCCAAGAGAGGGGCCATGCCGAGATGGGTGCGGCGTCCTGTTTCGCAAGCGACCACCTATGAAACACCGCCCTCTGCAGAACGCGTCCAGGGGGAACGCTGTTTCATAGATCGGTGCAATAAGGTAGCCGGGTGAAACACTCCCATGAAACGCTTCCGGGGTGCGCGACGACGACCACCTCCGTGTGGAGGCCCACGCCTGCCCGATGACCTCCTGCGCCGCCCCCGCCGGCTCGCCCTGCCGGACCGGCCGGGGCAAGGTGGCCGTTCAGTACCACACCGCCCGCTTCCGGCTCGTGCCCGCGCTCGCCAAGGCGCTCACCGTGGCCACCCCACCGGTCCGCAAGCCGGGCACGGCCTGGATCGAACTGCCCCGCCCCATCGCGGCCGGCACCGAACCGGCCGGGCACGTCCGCATCGGCTACGCCCGCGCCTCCACCGTCCGCCAGTCCCTGGACACTCAGCTCGACGCGCTCAAGGCCGCCGGCGTCACCCGCGTCTTCGCCGAGAAGATCTCCACCCGCGCCGCCAGCCGCCCCGAGCTCGACAAGGCCGTCACCCTGGCCCGGGAACTGCGCGCGGCGGGCGTGGCGGTCACCCTCGTGGTGCACGAGCACAAACGGCTCGGCCGCGGCCTCGACCTGGCCGCCCTGGCCGAGCAGCTGCGCGCCGCCGACATCGGCCTGGAGTTCCTCACCGGCGACCTGCAGGGCTCCCACGACTCCTCCGGCGTCGTGTTCACCGTGCTCGCGGCCCTGTCGGGGATGGAACGCGAGTACATCCGCGACCGCACCCTGGAAGGCCACGAATCGGCCCGCAGCCGCGGCAAGACCATCGGTGGCGCCGCCGTCACCGACGACACCATGCTCACCATGGCCCTGCACTTGCGCCAGCAGAACCTCAGCCTCCGCGACATCGCCGCCCGCCTTGTCATCACCAAGGGCAAGAAGAAGGGCCGGCACCCATCCCCGGCCACCGTGCTGCGGATGTTGCGCGACCACGACACCAACGCGGCAGCGGCGCCCGCCACGGGCTGACCGCCTCACCCGTTGCCTTACCGCCGATGTGGAGCGGGCTGCAGCGCCGAGCCGAGCGTGCCGCAGGGCACGATCCTCCCGTTCGCGGCCAGCTGCACCGCGGTGGCCGCCGCGTGCAGCATCGCTTCCTGACGTGGCGGGCTCAGCCGCTCGTACGGCCGCCAGAAGGACAGGCCCGCCCGGAACGGCAGGCCAGCGGTGTCCCAGATCTGGTGCAGGACGGCGGCCGAGCCGGGGCCGGCCCGGGAGTCGACCATGCTGACCTCGTCCAGCAGCGTCCGCAGCAGCCGCAGCCACTCCCCGACGTGCACGGTCTGCGCGGGCAGGGTGACGGTCGTGGTGGCGATGCCTTCGAAGGTGAGCCGGTCCAACGCGGCGACGGCGTCCGGGACCGGGCGCGGGGGCATCGGCTCGCCGTAGCGGTGGGCCCGGCGAACGTCGTGAAGGTTCTCCAGGCAGCAGCCGTGCTCCGCGCAGCTGGCCATGAGGGGGAGCGCGGCGAGCAAGACGACGCCGCGCCCCGGGTCGGCTGCGCACGTGGGGCAGATGCGCCGGGCCGTCCGCCATGGGCGGCCGCTCAGCGGCAGCCAGGGCCGCCAGCGATTGATCACGTGGTATCCGGCCTGGCCCGGTGGCAGCAGCACCGACTCCTTTCGAACGTAGTCGGCGAAGGCCTGCGGGCCCTCGGCGGGGTTCAGGGTGTCGGCCAGCCACGGCACGCACCCGGCGATCGTCATCCGGCGCAACCGGTCCACCTCGACGCCGGTCCGTGCGGCGAGCGCGTGCACGATGATCGTGGGCGCCTGGTAGTCCAGGTCCGCGCCGCGGTCGAACTCGGCCGACGCCGCGCCGAGGTTGTGCGCCAGCAGCTGCTCGACCGACAGCCGGTACAACCCGGCGAGACGGCCGAGCCAGGAGGTGAGCGCCTCGCCGGGGCCGGGCTCGGGGTGGACGGGCCAGCGGCGCAGAGCGTCCGGCAGGTCCCCGTGAGTCATGCCAGCTCGCGTTCGAACTTGCGGCGCCGCTCGGTCGGGCCCGTGTAGGAGGCCAGCAGCAGGGTGCGCTGGGTGATGGCCTCCTCGCCGGACTCGATCGCCGCGACGGCGGCCTCGGTGAGCAGCGCAGCCAGCTCCCCGATGGTGCCCTCGCTGCGGGTCAGCAGGTACTCGGTCATCTCCGGGGTGGCCAGGTAGGAGGGGCGGCGAAGCGGGAAGGCGGCGGCGAAGCTGGCCAGCAGCGTGCTCGCCTCCCGGCCGGGCTCCCAGCGCGGCAGCACAAACGGGGGGAAGCGGTTCTCCAGTTGGTCGTCGGAGCGGATCGCTAGGTAGGCGTCCCGGGTACCGACGCCGACCAGCGGGATCTTCAGCTCGTTGCCCAGGAAGCGCAGCAGGTTGAGGAACTCGCGGCGCGCCCCGTCGCGCCCGGCCAGCACGTTGTGCAGTTCGTCGATCACCAGCATCCGCACGGCGGCCTGCCGCAGCAGCCGCACCGCGAGCTGCTCCAGCTCGGCCAGCCGCTGCCGGGGGCGCAGCGGCGCGCCGAGCGCGCTCAGCAGCCCGGTGTAGAAGCGGGCCACGTGCGGATCGGAGGGCATCTGCACGACCAGCACCGGGATCTCCTCGGCGTCCGGGTGCGAGATCGGCGGGTGCGAGCGCCGGAACTTCTCCACGATCATCGACTTGCCGTTGTTGGTCGGCCCGATCACCAGCAGGTTCGGCATCCGCTGCTTGGCCGGCCAGTCCAGCAAGGTGTGCAGCTGGTCCAGCGCCTGGGTGGCGCGGGTGTAGCCGATCCACCGATCCGCCCGGACCCGGGCCAGCCGCTCGGCGGCAGGCAACCGGGCCACCGGCCGGGCGCTTTCATGCAGGTGCGACAGATCCTCCACCCGCCCTGGCTCCAGCTCGATCTCGAACTCCGGCGCAATGTCCGGCTCGACGTCCGGCTCGTGGCTCACCACTGCTCGATCACCTCGAACGGCCGCACCGGCTCCCCGTCCGCGCACCCCTCGACCGGCGGTGGAGGCGGCGGCCCTGCTGTCTGCGGCGCGGGAGTCGCCGAGCGGCGCTCCACCTCCCGGCGGGCCCGACGGGTCTTGGCCGCCGCATCCTCGGTGATCTGCCGCATCTGCTCCACCATGGCGAACAGGGCGCTCTCATCGACCTGGGCGCGGCCCTCCTCGCGCAGCCGGGCGATCGCGGCACGCTGCTCCCACACGCTGATCGGCGGGCGCGACAGCGTCCGGTACGGCACCAGCAGGTAGGCGTGCCCGTCGGGGTCCAGCACCCAGATCCGGGAGAGGTCGCGCGGGTCGCGGCGTAGCACGAACTTCTCCAGCCGGTCCCAGCGGGCGATCCAGGGCTTGAGCGCGTCGCTGTAGTACTGCACGTGGTCGATGGTGAAGCCGGTCCGCGTCAGCGTCCGCCGGATCACCGGCAGGAAGTCGACCAGGAACGCCGTCGCGCTGGTCACCGTCGCGGGGCGGCCGCCGGCCGCGACGCCCTCGGCCCACCGCCCGGCCGGGGTCTGGCCCAGCGTGGCGTGCACCTGGCCGTGGTAGGCGGCCACCGCCAGGGCCAGCCACCGGTTCAGCTCGGCGACGGTCAGCACCGCCTTGGCCTGGCTGTCGTAGCTGCCGCGCTCGGCCGGGTTGGAGAAGGTGGTCCCGGGCAGTTCGTGCACCATCTGCATCATCGTGCCGATCAGCCGCTCGATGACGCCGCCGAAGTGCGGCATGCCCTTGGGCCGGTACGCCAGCGTGATCCCGTGCTGAGCGCAGCCCCGGCGCAGCGCCTCGCTGCGGAACTCGGCGGCGTTGTCCACGTAAATCTCCTGCGGCTTGCCGCTCATCGGCCAGGCCACCGCCTCCATCCCGAGCCGCTCCAGCCACAGCCGCTTGTCACACACCGTGTGCGCCAGGCACAGCCCGGCCGACAGCGCCGAGGGCGCCTCCAGCGTGACCACCAGGCCAACCACGCAGCGGCTAGCCACATCGATAGCCGCAGTGACGTACGGGCGGCCGATCGGCAGCCGATGCCGCTCATCGACCACCTCCAGATCGACCGGCGTGTGGTCGATCTGGACCTGCTGCAGCAGATCCTCAATCTTCGGCGGATCGCCGCCCGCCGGCCGCAGACGGCGCGCCCCGTCTGCGCCCTCCCGCGCCGCGGCGGCCGCCGCCGGATCCAGCGCCTCGATCCTCCGTGCCAGCGTGTTGCGCGCCGGGACCGGCAGCCCGCCGGCCCGGCACCGGCGTACGACCTCCCGGTAGACCGCCGCCACCGAGCGCCGCTGCCGGTTCAGATACCGCGAACGGATCACCTCGGTCATCACCGTCTCGACCGCCGCCGGAAACCGGCCGAGTCGTCGGCCGCCGCTGGAGCGCCGGGGCAGCAGGTCTGAGACGACGCCTTCACCCGCACGCCACCGGCCCAGCAGCACGTACACCTGCCGCCGTGAGATCCCCAGCTCGTCTGCCGCCACGTCCGCGGCCGCCAATCCCACCCGTGGCCCGGCGGCCAGCTGGCCGATCACCTCCGCCTGGCGTACCGCCACGTCCCATGCCTCATCCGGGGCGGTCAGCACGCCCTGTTCGATGATCTGCGCCTGGCCGCCGTCCATGCCGGACCTCACCGTCGCGCACGCGAGTACGGAACAAACGCACCGTAGCGCAGAGGACTGCTGACAATCCGGTGCTTCACAGTCCTCTGCACAGAGCCGCGAATGCCCAGGACGTCCGTGCACGCGACTTCAGAAAGTGACACTTGCAACACCTATGTCCCTTCCGGATGAAGTTGGCGGCTGGGACAGGTTCCGATCTGCGGCACGACACCTTTGGTTCGAACGGTTTCGAGCCGTGTTGTTCAGGTCTTCCTGTCGGCGAGAGAACTTAACGTCCGGGGTAGGGCGGCGGCGCTGTGGCGGGCCGCCGATCGGTGACCCGCCCGCGCCGCGCCGCCGGTCACGGTGTGGCCGTGCCCCCGTCCACGCCGATCGCCGGGAGCGGCCGTGCCGCCCTGGTCGCCGCGCCCGCGTCAGGCCCGCACGCCGCCTCCAGCAAGTGGTTCCCGAACGCGAAG
>NZ_JBQQBR010000030.1:0-159416 GCF_052245935.1 Nonomuraea sp. 3N208
GCTACGGGGTTCCCGTGTCCATGAACGCGTACCTGACCGTCAAGGGCGTACGGGACATCACGGCCGGGCTCGTCGTGCTCCCGGCCCTCGTGACGGGAAACCAGCACATGCTCGGTTGGCTGATTCTCGCCAGCGTGTTCGCCCCGCTGGGCGACATGGTCGTCGTGCTCAGGAACGGGGGTCCGCGGGCGGTGGCGTTCGGCGTCCACGGCCTCACCGCCGCGGTGATGGTGGCGGTCGCGGCCATTCTCATCCTGGTGTGAGGCGTGTTTTTCTAGAGGGACGTTCTGGTACCCATGGAGGCGCCATGCCGCATAAGACTCCTCGCACCGCCATGCGCTACGTCGAACCCGGCGCCGAACCCATCGCCGCCATTACCACCCTCCTCGCCCCGCCGTACCCACTGACCAGCCCTTTTCCGCGGAGAGCAGGGGCCACTGCCCCTTTCTCCCGTACTTGGTCTGCCCCCAGAACGACCTACCCATGAGATCGTACGGAGCCCTCCACTTGAGGTCGTACCGGACACTCGCGAGCCCCTGCGCAGCCGTCCCCAGACATCAGGGATGGTTCGGATGAAATCCGTGCGCGAACCGCACGATGACGGACAGGCCCCCTTCGGGGCGTGCGCTGGTGGTGAGGGTGGCGTGGTGAGCGTCCGTGACGGCGTTGACGATGGCGAGGCCGAGGCCGTAGCCGTCACGGCGGCCATGACGATCGGGCGCCAGCTTCTGGAAGGGTTGAAAGAGTCGCTGGATCTGATTGCCGGGGATGACTGGCCCGCTGTTGGTGACCGTGAGGGCCACCTGGGCGCCGGAGGTCTGAGTGGTGATCTTTACATGCCCGTCCGGGTGGTTGTGGCGGATGGCGTTGTCGATGAGATTGGCGACGAGGCTTTCGATCAGTCTCGGGTCCCCGGTCGTTACTGCGGGCTTGAGGTGTTCAGTTAGGCCGATGCCTTTCTGCGCTGCTTGGTCGCGGCGGGTGGCGAGCACTCCTGCGACGATCCCGGCGAGGTCGAGGGTGTCCCAGCGGGTGACGCCGCGCTCGCTGGTGGCCAGGGTGAGCAGTGCTTGGACGAGTCGTTCCTGGTGTTCGCCCAGAGCGAGGGCCTCCCGGCAGACCGAGCGCAGGGCCTCGGCGTCAGCGTCGGGGTCGGCGAGGGCGACTTCAAGGAGGGTACGCAGGCCGGCGAGCGGAGTGCGCAGCTCGTGGGAGGCGTTGGCGACGAAGTGGCGTTGGGCGTCGAAGGAAGCTTGAAGGCGGGCGAACAGGTCGTCGAGGGTGTGGCCGAGTTCGGTCAGCTCGTCCGCAGGCTCGCCGAGGTCGAGGCGCCGGTGGAGGTTCCCGGCGGAGATGATTTTGGCGGTGGCGGTGATGGCGCGCAGCGGGTGCAGGAACCGGCCGGCGACGTACCAGCCGAGAGCCAGCGCGATGGGAATCAGAAGGACCAGGGCCACAGCGGATCCCGTGAGAAGTTGAGGCAGGCTGATCCCAGGCCCGGTTTCGGTGATCGCACTCGATGAGGGGCCTTTGGGGATGGCCGCATGGACGCTGGCGAGCGGGACGGCGACGAACACGAGCACCAAGAACCCGGCGGCGTAGACGCCCGCCGCGTAGGCGAGCGCCAGCCGCGTCTGCAACGACCTTCTGGCGAGCCGCCGGGTGGTCATGACGGTCCGATGCGGTAGCCGCCTTCGCGGATGGTCTCGATCACGGGCGGATCGCCGAGCTTGGCCCGCAACCGGTGCATGGTGTGCTTGACGGCACTGCTGAAGGGGTCGGCGGCCTCGTCCCACACGCGTTCGAGCAGCTCCTCAGCGGAGATGACCCGACCGGGCACGGCCAGCAGACATTCGAGCAGAGCGAACTCCCTGGGGCTCAGCTCAAGACGCCGACCGGCCCGAGACGCGATGCGGCGGGCCGGATCGAGGGTGATGTCCCCGCATGCCAGGGTCGGCGGCAGCGGCGGGGTGGCGCGGCGGGCCAAAGCACGGACGCGGGCGATGAGTTCGGCGAACGCGAACGGCTTGGGCAGGTAGTCGTCGGCACCGAGGCTGAGCCCATCGACGCGGTCCTCGATCGTGCCGGAGGCCGTCAGCATCAGCACGCGGGTCTCACAGCGGCCATGGGCCAGTCTCCGGCAGATCTCATCCCCGTGGACGCCGGGCAGGTCGCGATCGAGGATCACCACGTCGTAGCGGGTCACGGCCAGGCGGTCGAGGGCCGCCGTCCCATCCAGGACGACGTCGACGGCCATGCCCTCGCGGCGCAGCCCGGTGCCGATGGAGCGGGCGAGGACCTCGAAGTCCTCGACGACGAGGACCCTCACCGCCACTCACCGCCGGTCCTCGTGCGGGCGGGGCGGCCGAACCGGCCGCCGAGTCGAGGTGCCATGCTTCAACGATGCCAGATCCCAGGTTCCAGCCGGGTCGCAGCCGCTGCGACCGAGCTGGAACCGGGTGCCGCGTACAACCGTCGGCATGAGTTCCTTCACGCCCTACCGATCTAGCCAACGGGCCGGGCAGGATCGTTTCCCTCAGGTGCTGCACGCGGAGTGGACCAAGTTCCGCTCCGGGCTGGGCTGGATGCTCGCCATGGCGGCCTCCGTGCTGGTCACCGTGTCGCTCGGACTGCTGATCGCCGGGGGCGCCCGCACCGCCTGCGTGACCGGGAAGGGGGAGGGCCCCTGCCCCGCGCCATTGGTGGGACCTGATGGCACGGCGGTGAGCGACAGGTACTACTTCGTGCACCAGCCGCTCAAGGGGAACGGCAGCATCACCGCCCGCGTGTCGGACATGACCGGGCAGATCCGACTGCCGGACGCCATACCCGGGGTGCGCAACGTCAAGGAGGGAGTGGTGCCGTGGGCGAAGGCCGGCCTCCTGGTCAGGCAGAGCCTCAAACAGGGCACACCGTATGCCGCCGTCATGCTCACCGGCAGCCACGGCGTGCGGATGCAGTACAACTTCACCCACGACGTGCCCGGCGGTCCTCACAATGGCCCGCAGTGGCTGCGGCTGACCAGGTCGGGCGACACCATCACCGGCTACGAGTCCGACGACGGCAAGACGTGGACCGAAGTCAGCACGGTCAAGCTGACCGGGCTGCCGGAGACGGTCGAGATCGGGCTGTTCGCCACCTCACCAGGCGCCTTGTGGGAAATGGCGAAAGCCTTCGCCCAGGCCACCGCCACCTTCGACCAGATCACGCTGCAGGGCGCGAACGGTTCATGGCGGCACGACGACGTCGGCGTCTCCCTGGAGTCCGACGGCAAGACCCCGCACCACCCCGGCCGGGCCGTCGAGTCCGGCGACAAGCTCCTCGTGACCGGGAGCGGTGACATCGGGCCCGCCACGGTGGAAGGCGGCCTGCGCGCTGACCTCATGCTGATCGGCGGGGCCCTGGGCCTGATCCCGGTGCTCGTGGCGGCGGTCACGTTCTTCACCGCGGAACACCGGCGCGGGCTGATCAGGACCAACCTGCCGGCCGAGCCGCATCCAGCGCGGCTGCTGGCGGCCAAGGCCATGGTGGTCGGCGCGGTCGCGTTCGTGGCGGGGCTGGCGACCTCGGGAGCCGTGGTCCCTGTCGGCCTGGCGATATTGCGTGCCAATCAGAACCCGATTCAGCCGATCACCCTGGGTACCGAGCTCCGAGTGATCGTCGGCTACGCGGCGCTGACCGCGGCCGCCGCCGTGCTGGCCCTGGGCCTCGCCGCGCTGGTCAAGCGGGGCATCGTCGCCATCGGACTGGCCATCGCGCTGATCGTCGTGCCCTACCTGCTGGCGGCCGCGGGCCAGGCGCCATGGCTGCTGATGATCACCCCCGCCGCAGGGTTCGCGATCACGCAGAGCATCCCCACTTTCGCGCATGTGGACGTGGACCAGTCACTGCTCGGGGGCTACTACCCGCTCCCGCCATGGGCAGGCTTGACCGTGACCTGCGGGTACGCCACCCTCGCCCTCGGGGCGGCGATAGCCGTACACCGCAGGAAAACATCACGCCAGGCTCCGCTCCTCTAAAGGAACAGAAACCCGGTCCGCACGTACGGCGCGGCATACGGACTCACGACAATGCCGAAAATATGCCCGGACCTCGAGACCCGCCCACGTACACGAGCGATCATGAAGGCGCGCCGAGCAGGCGATCGCCCCGCGCGGCCGTGACCGACTGGGCCAGCGCGTCACCCCACTTCGGCGAGGAGGCGGTTATCTGGGGTTGTAAGGCACGTAGGGACGGCCACCGCACACCTCCGGGCACTTGGTCGTATTCGGAGCATCACGCGGTGGCCGTTCAAGAGCGGGTGCCGTTGGAGGGCGTCGGCCACCAGAAGGTGCGCGCCATCAGAGAGCAGGCGCCGTCAGAGGGGGTCGGCGCGTCTCTCCAAACGGCCGCCACACGGCGGAGTGATGGTCATGATGGTGCTGGGGATGTCGAGCTGGATCCGGTGCCACCGTCCGCGCGGGACGATGGCGGCGGTGCCGGCCGTCAGCCTGATCTCCTCCTCCTCTTCCTCCTGCCGTCCCGGCCGCTCCGGACGGAGGTAGAGGCGGATCTTGCCGATGATGCAGGACACGATCTCCTCGGCCTCGGTGTTCACCTGCCAGTGGTCGGCGTGGACGTCGGCACCGGTCCTGGCGTGGAACGCCTTCAGGTGCCAGCCATCGCGCCCGGCGTCCACCGGCCGGGCGCCGGCGTGGATCCTGCCGCCCCGGGACAGGTGGATGCCGGACGCGGAGAGCTCGATCGGGGTCACGGTCATGGGGTTTCGGCGGTGGCGGTCAGGACCGCGCGGCCGAGGAGGTGGCCGGCGATGGTGAAGCCGAGGTACGCGGGGGTGGCGTCGGCCGGGACGCCGATGGTCTCGGTGTCGAGGGCGTGCACCACGACGAGGTAGCGGTGCGGGCCGTGCCCCGCCGGCGGGGCCGCGCCGAGGTAACGCGCCATGCGGGCGTCGTTGGGCAGCTGGTAGGCGCCTTCGGGGAGGCCGGAGCCGGTGTCGTCGCCCGCGCCTTCGGGCAGCGCGGTGACGGTGGCGGGGATATCGGCCACGGCCCAGTGCCAGAACCCGGAGCCGGTCGGCGCGTCCGGGTCGTACACCGTGACGGCGTAGCTCTTCGTCCCCTCAGGGGCGCCGCTCCACGACAGCTGTGGGGAGATGTCCTTGCCTCCCGGGACGCCTCCGGACATCTGCTCGGCGGGCCAGGGAGCGCCGTCGGCCAGCGTGGTGCTGGTGACGGTGAAGGAGGGCACCTCGGGGAGGCGGGCAAAGGGGTTGTTCACGTCTGTTCCTTCATTGAGATGGTGAGGGTGTCAGTCGACGAGTCGGCATACGCGGACGGCACCATCGAGGGCGCCGTCCGGACATCATCGACCATAGCACGGATAATCGATTATTTGGCGAATGGTCTATCCTGAGGACATGACGCAGACGGCCGACCCATCGACGAAACAGATGCTCTCCGAGCGTGTTCACGCCCGGCTCCAGGAAGCGATCATGAGGGGCGAGTACGCCCCGGGCGAGGCGCTCAAGCCGCAGGAGCTGGCCCAGCAGCACCAGGTCAGCCTGGCCGTCGTACGCGAGGCCCTAGTGCGGCTGGTTGGCGAGGGCATCGCGGTGCGGTTGCCCAACCGCGGCTTCGCCGTCCCCGACTTCTCGGACCGGCGGTGGCAGGAGATCGCGGAGGCCCGCCGTACGATCGAGCCGGTCATGCTGCGCTTGGCGATCGAGCGCGGCGACCTCGACTGGGAGGCACGGGTGCGCGCGGCCCACCACCGCCTGACCCGCACACCGCCGTACGTGCCGGAGGAAGGCGAGTACTACAGCAGCGCGTGGTCGGAGGCACACCGCGTCTTCCACCGGACGCTGCTGGACGGGTGCGGCAACCCCGTGCTGCTGGACACGTTCGACAGGCTATGGACGGCCGGCGAGCTGGCCCGCCGCTGGTCGGCGCAGCGCACGCCCGACCGCGACGGCGCCGCGGAGCACCGCCGCCTGGAGGAGGCGGTGCTGGCCCGTGACGCCGACACCGCCACCGAGGTACTGGCCCAGCACTTGACGCTGACCGTCGCCGCCCTCACATCCGCACCTGATCAGGTCAGGCGGCGGTCGTGACCTTCCACAGGTAGCAGTTGGGGTAGCCGAAGTAGCCGATCCACTCGGCGCCGCCGCCTCCTTGACGGGGCATGACGAGCATCCGAGCGAAAAGTCCCGTTAGCGGGTGCCCTCGGCTAACTATTTGATCTTCCACTCGTCCTGTTCGCTGGGACTGCCCTACCTTCGGCGTCTATGCCGGTTGAGTTCTTGAGTGATGGCGAGGCGGCCGCGTACGGCCGCTTCTCGGGTGCTCCGTCGCAAGCGGAGCTGGAACGGTTCTTCTACCTGGACGACGCGGATCGGGCGCTGATCGCCGCGGCCGTGGGCGACACTATCCGCATCGCCGACGCCGCTCGCCTGTTCCGCTCGGTCGCCGACATCCTCGCCCTGCGCCCGGTGCTCATCCGCCGCGGCCTGCACCTACGCGTCGAATCCGGGCTGCTGTCCGGCATCGACCTGGCCAGCGACGATCCCGGAACCAAGATGATGGTCTCCGTCCTGGCCGCCGTGCTTGAGTTCCAGCGCGACATGATCAGCGAGAACACCCGCGAGGGCGTTGCCGCCGCCATGGCCGACTGCAAGACCCTCGGCCGCCCCGCCGCCATCGACCAGAACAAGGCCGCCACCGTCGTGGAGGCCTACCGTCAGGGTGCCGCCGTCAAGGCCCTGGCCCGCAAGTACCAGGTTGCCCCCAAGACCATCCGCCGCGTCCTGGACGCCGCCGGTGCCCGCGCTCTGCCCGACCGACTCGCCATCGCTCCACCGCGCAGCGCTGGAGCAAAGCGTTGCCCTCGTCGACGGCACCGACCCGGCCGCGCGCAAGGCCTACCGGTTGTACGCCACCCGCATCACCTCTGCCGAACGGCAGCCACCACCAGGTAGCTGACCCCACCATCAGGAGGATGTGCCCCATGAACACCGAAGGCACCCGAAACGGGTCGGGCATCAGGGCCTGGTGGCGGTGTGGGCCCGGTGTTCGCGGATCTGGTCGTGGTGGTCGGCGACCCAGGTGATCAGGGACGTGACGATGTGGTGGAGGCTGTGGCCCAGGGGGGTGAGGGCGTACTCCACACGCGGCGGCACCTCCGCGTAGGCGGTCCGGGTCACCAAGCCGTCCTGCTGGAGCTGGCGCACGGTAAGGGTGAGCATCCGCTGTGAGATGCCGGGGACGTCGCGCTGCAGGTCGGTGTAGCGCAGCGGGCCGGCCTCAAGTGCGGCGATCAACAGCAGGCTCCACTTATCCCCGACGCGGTCCAGTACCTGGCGGATGAAGTCCATCTGCTCGGCGGGGATGCCGGCGCACGGTCCTCGGTCTGCTGCGGCACCTGACCGGGCTGCGACGTCCATGGCGCACATTCCCTTCCGGCACGCACATCGATGTGCCTTTTGTACGGCCTTCCATACTGGTCCATCATGGCGCTACGCACAAAAAGTAGGAATTGGGGGTGCGCCATGAGAGTCGAGATATGGTCCGAGATCGCCTGCCCCTGGTGCGGCCTGGGCAGCCACCGCCTGGACCGCGCCGTGGAGCGGTTCGAGCACGGCGCCGAGGTGGAAGTGATCCACCGCTCGTTCCCGCTGAGCGACGGTTTCACCGTCGGCAGCACGATCAGTGTCCGCGAGGCCCTGTTGCGGAGGTACGGCCTGGCCGGCGCCCGCCTGGAGGCGTCGACCCGCCAGATCGAGGCGATGGCCGAGCAGGAGGGCCTGAGCCCCTACCGGGTGCTGGACAATCAGGTCGGCAACACCCGGCTCGCCCACGAGTTCCTCGCCCACGCCTCGGCGGAGGGCAAGAACCGCGTCGCGTGGAACGCGATCTTCCGGGCCTACTTCGGCCAGGCTCGGCCCGTCTTCGACCTCGACGATCTCCTCGGCCTGGCCGACGAGATCGGCCTGGAACGCGAGAAGACCCGGCGCGTGCTCACCGAGGGCCGCTTCGGGCAGCAGGTCCAGGACGACATGGAGACGGCGCAGCGTCTGGGGGCCACCGGCACGCCGTACATCGTGGTCGACGGCCGATACGCCCTTCCTGGAGCGCAGGACACCGACACCCTGCTCGGCATCCTGCACCAGGTCTGGGACGAGACCCACCCGACCGTTCTCGTCGCCGACAACGACGCGGCGATCTGCGGCCAGGACGGCTGCGCGGTTCCCGCCGACCACGTCGCCCACGCCTGATCTAGACACCTGATCCACACGCCAGCCGGGCGTCCGATCTCCGCATGTCCCGGCGGTCACAACACGAAAGAGATCTCACGTGCCCACTCTCGCCATCGTCGGCGCCGGCCCCGGCATGGGCCTGGCCATCGCCCGCACCTTCGGCAGTCGCGGCTTCGACGTCGCTCTGATCGCCCGTACCAAGGAGAAGCTGGAAACGCTGGTCGCCCAGCTCGGCCAGGAAGGCATCACGGCCGCCGCGTTCCCCGCCGACATCCTCGACCGCCCCTCATTGACCGATGCCCTGGACGCGGCCAAGGCCCGCTTCGGCGGCATCGACGTACTGGAGTACTCTCCGGCCCCGCACTCCCCCGTGCCCGGCCTCACCCTGGCCGCTCCCTCGGAGGTCACGGTGGACAATCTGCAGCCGCAGATCGAGTACAACTTCTACGGCGCCGTCACGGCGGCCCAGGCGGTACTGCCCGCCATGCGGGAGGCCGGTGCCGGGACCCTGCTGTTCACCACCGGCGGCGGATCCGTGGACCCGGTGCCGATGTTCGGCAACGTCAACGCGGCCGCAGCAGCTCTGCGCAACTGGGTGATCAACCTGAACAAGGAACTGGCCGGCAGCGGCGTGCACGCCGCGCACGTGGCGATCAACGTCTGGATCGGCGAGGGCGGCCCGGCAGGCAGCCCGACGGCCACGCCCGAGAAGATCGCCCCCCTGTACTGGGACCTGCACGAAAACCGCGACCGCTCCGAGGCCATCTTCAACGCCTGACCGGCCGGCCCGGCCCGCTCCCGGGAGGGGTCATTCGCCCGCAAGCAGTCCGGCAGGAGAACACCAGCCTGCTCACCCAGATGATCGCCGACCTGGAAGCCCGGCTTGCCGAGCCGGCGTCAGGTTGACGCAGTCTCCGAACCCGCCGGCCTCAACGACCCAGCCAGGAGCCCATCATGACCACGCTCGAACGCACCCTTGCCAAAGCCCTCACGGAGATCGTCATCAGGCTTGATCTCAGCGAGGATGACGTCATCGCGCCCGGGGGCCGCGATGCTCGCCGCTGCTCAGCCTGCTGGTGCTGTGCTACGTCGCCGGCATCACCTCCTTCGCCGCCAGCTCCATCGCGGTGTTCGCGACCGTCATGCCCCTCCTGCCGCCACTGGTGGCCGCCGGCGTCTCCCCGGTCGGCGGCGTGCTCGCCCTGGCCCTGGCTTCGGTGCTGGTCGACCTCAACCCGCTCGGCATCACCGGCGGCCTCATCCTCGGCGCCGCCGAGCCCTCGGCCAGATCCCGCCTGTTCCGCCAGCTGCTCATCTACGGCCTGATCTCGATCGTCGTCGCACCCGTCCTGACCTGGGCCGCCTTCGGCTGGTGGTGAACCGGCAGGGTCAGAAGGCAGGCGTACGGGCCTTCAGAAGGCGTAAGGGCCGAAGCGGCGTCTTGCTGGAGTCGTCAGGAGACGGTGGCTGCGCTCCGGGATAGGCCCGACAACGAACGCGTAAGGCGATCGCACCTGGGTTTCTGAGCCTGACTCCACCTTGTTAACGCTAACACTCGATGGGGCTCTTTCGGTGTGACCTCCGGGCGCTTCTGCGCGACCGGGAGCTCACATCGTCCGGGGGTGGGATGGCGTGTGGACCCGGCGGCCCACGCGCCGCTTCAAGGTTTGATCGCGAGGCCGCCGTAGGCCCAGGCGTGGCCGCCGGGGATGGGTTCCTGGTATTCGGTGGGGTCCGGTCGCCACTCCACCACCTCGACGAGGCCCGGCTCGACCAGGTGCCAGCCCTCGAAGAAGCGCAGCGTCTCGTCGTGGGTGCGGGGCACCATGGGGGCGGTGCTGTTGTCGTAGGGCTTGGTGAAGTCCTCGCGGCGCACCTTTGGGGCGAAGTCGAGTGTGATGTGCGACAGCAGCAGGTGACTCCCGCTGGGCACGGCGGCCTTGAGCCGATCGACCAGTCCGTACGGATCTTCCTCGTCGGTGATGAAATGCAAGACCCCGGCCAGGATGACGGCCACCGGGCGGGTGAAGTCCATCACGTGCTGGATCTCAGGGTTGGAGAGTATCTCCTCGGGTTGCCGCAGGTCCGCCTCGACCATGGCGGTCATTCCGGCTGGGTCGCCGGCCAGCAGGGCACGGCCGTGCACCAAAACGATCGGGTCATTGTCTACATAGGCCACCCGGACCTCGGGATTGACCTCTTGGGCGATCTCGTGGGTGTTGTCCTGGGTGGGGATCCCCGTTCCGATGTCGAGGAACTGGGTGATGCCCGCCTCGGCGGCCAGGTAGCGCACCGCCCGGCCGAGGAAGGCGCGATGCGCGCGCACGCCCTCACGCGTGCCCGGCGACACCTCGATGAGCGCCTCGGCAGCCGCGCGATCGGACGCAAAGTGGTCCTTGCCCGCCAGTAGATAGTCGTATATCCGAGCTGGATGGGGAATATGAGGATTGATCTTTATGGCGGGATCCTGTGCGTATGCGGGGTCTAATGGGTCCGTCCCGCTGTCGCTGTATGTCATCTTCTCTCCCTTATAGTCGGCAATTACCGCCGAAGGTTGCCCATTTCGTTGTCCGGTCCGGGACCATCGCGCAGGCCGCTCGCGAAGTCGCACAGCAGCCGCCACTGGTCTGCAAGGCCGTGCGGCACCGGCCCGATCGGATCCTTGAAGAAGAATGCCAGCTCGGGCAGCGTGTCCGCGCGGCCTGCGTCATACGCGGCGGCGGCCAGCCGGGCCAGGTCGAGTATCAGCAGCGCGGCGAGCGCGGAGTCGCATCCGTGCCGGGTGAAGGCCATGCGCATGCGGCGGCCGAGAAAGCCCTCGAAGGCGACCAGGTCCCAGGCCGCCCGGCTCCGCCAGGTTCGCGCCGTCGCCTCCGCCCAGTAGGTTCGTCCCCGACCAGGTCCGCACTCGCAGGTTCCGCATCGCGACTCCGGTAGTCATAGGGCTCCCAAGGTTCAGTCGGAGGGGAAAGACGGCGTCGAAAGAGGCGGCGGGCGGAACGATCACCAACGCCGTGGATTGACGATTTCTGCGTCGCGAGGACATTCCCGACATGGTGCTTCTCCTGAACGATGATGGGTCCCGCCCGGCCCGGGCGAGTCGATCGGCACCTCCGTGGCGGAGCGGGGTCGGCGACGACGGCGCGCCGCGGCCTCGCCTCATGGGCGGACGGGAGCTCTCCTGCCGGCCTCCGAAGCGCTCATCATCGAGCACGGACATGGGATGTCTTTTTACGGCCAAACCTGTGCCAGTGTCCAGGGGCTTCCGGAGAATACGCGAAACGAAGTGTTTCAGGCGGTGGCCACGCGGTCCCCAGTTGAACTCGCCGCTCCTTGAAAGAGATGGGTACATCCCATGTCTCTCTGGCGCGCCCCACTGAAAGTTTCATGCCAGATGCGCCCGCGGTTCTCATACCCTCTTCGCCCAGAGAAGCCCTTTGCGGCCTAATCCTGTCGGTCTCGCGGTCACCGTTGACGGCTGCGGCATGCAGGACCGACGTTCGGGCCGAACCGATTCGATTGTTGAATCGGGCCACTAGCACAGCGGCACTGGCAACAGCGCGCAGGGGCACCAGGGAAGAATCATGCGATTCCGCGCCAATAGCTGATCTTGGTCTGCGGAGGCGTCCCTGCCGGTGAGCAGGGCGCGCAGATCATCGGCAGCGATGGCGTGTTTGTCGATGATGCTGCTACGTCCAGGAGCTGGCCTTGTCCAGCAGGGTGACTTCGTCGGTGGTGAGCCGTAGCGTCAGGAACGGGAGCAGGTCAGCCAGCTGGCCCGGGTTGCGGGCGCCAGCCAGAGGGGTGGCCACGGTGGGCTGGGCGGCCAGCCAGGCGAGCGCGACAGCGGCGATCGGGGTCTGGTGCGCGGCGGCCACCTCGTCCAGGGCCACCAGCACAGCGGGACCGTTGCCCTCGAGGTGAGCGCGTGCCCGGTCGGCACGGGGGCTGTTCACGTGCAGACCGCCGGGGCGGTACTTCCCGGTGAGGAACCCGCGTGCCAGCGCGACATAAGGCAGGCAGGCCAGCCCAGTCCGGGTGACAGTGAGCGCCAGATCCCGTTCATAGCCTTCGCGCTGCACCAGGTTGTACTCCGCTTGCAGGGCGACGTACGGCGCCAGCCCGTCGCGTGCCGAGATTTCCAATGCCGCTGACAGCCGGTTCGCGGTGATGTTGGACGCCGCGATGTGCCGGACCAGGCCGGCCCGCACCAGTGCGTCGAACGCACCAAGTGTTTCGGCAAGCGGAGTGCCGGGGTCGTCCACGTGCGCGTAGTAGAGGTCGATGTGGTCGGTCCCCAGCCGTCGCAGCGAATCCTCGGCGCCGCGCCGGATCGTCTGCGGCGCCAGGTTGTCCAGGCCCGGCAAGGCGCCCACCTTGGTTGCGATCACCATCTGGTCCCGGTTGCCGCGGGCCTTCATCCAGCGGCCGATGATCCTCTCCGATTCGCCGCCGCTTCCGCCAGGTATCCAGTGGCTGTACATGTCGGCGGTGTCGATGAAGTTGCCGCCCGCCTCGGTGTAGGCGTCCAGTACGGCGAATGAGGCGTCCTCGTCGGCGGTCCAGCCGAAGGCGTTGCCCCCCAGACACAGCGGGGACACTTCCAGGTCACTGCTTCCGATCTTCATGGTGGCAACGTTAGGGAGCCGTGGGGAACCGTATGGTTCTCCACGGAGGTCAGCCGCTGTCGGCGTCTCCGAGTTCGGCCGCGTGCTCCTCGGCCCACCGGGCGAGCACGGAGACCGGCCCGAGCAGGCTCTCGCCGAGGGGAGTCAGACGGTACTCCACGCCGGCTGGCGCGGTGCGAAGGGCTCGCCGCTCCACGAGGTTGCCGCGCTCCAGTTTGCGCAGAGTCTGGGTCAGCATCTTGTTACTGATTCCGCCGATCCGGTCGCGCAGTTCGGTATAGCGCAGCGGACCGCGCCCCAGCCCGAACACGACGACGACAGACCAGGTGTCGGCCACCAGATTCAAGGTGGTACGGGCTGGGCAGTCGGCCAGGAACACGTCGGATCTCATCACACCGCCATGCGGAAAGCCGGATTCATGCTCAGCCGATCTCGGTCCACATCATTGCGGATTCCCGGCTTTGACACGTCACTCGCCTCCGCTCGCGGTATCGGTCGAGCTGGGCATCGCGTTGGCCGCCCGGTCCAGCACCCGGTAGACGGTGCCGCGGCCGGCGCCCGGACCAGCTCGATCAGATCGCGGAGCGCCGTCATCGCGTCGTCACCGCCCCTCCCCCGAGCCGAGTGCATCCACGGCGGCCCGCAACGCCTGCCACTGCTCGGCCAGCCCGTGCGGTACCTCTCCGAGGGGATCCTTGAAGAAGAAGGCCAGTTCGGTGAGCGGGCCCGTGCGCCCGGCCCGGTGAGCGGCCGCGGTCAGCCGCGCCAGGTCCAGGACCAGCGGCGCGGCCAGAGCCGAGTCGCAGCCGTGCCAGGTGAACTCCATGCGCATGCGGGCTCCGAGGAAGCCTTCAAAGGAGATCAGGTCCCAGGCGGTCTTGAAGTCGCCGAGGTCCTCGACGAAGTCGATCCGGGTCTCACCCTGCGGGACGTAGCCGAGTGCCTCGGCGAGCACGCGTTGTTTGCTGGCGGACTTGGCCGCGTTGGCCGCCGGCTGGGCCAGGTTCGCGCCGTCGCCGCCGCCCAGCAGGTTGATCCCGGACCAGGTGCGCACCTTCAGGTTGCGCCGGGCGAACATCGGGGCGAGCACCGACTTGACCAGAGTCTCGCCGGTCTTGCCGTCGTGGCCCGCGTACGGGAGCCCCTCCCTGCTGGCCAGGGTGTCGAGGGCGGGCAGGCGGGCGCCGGTGGAGGGCGTGAATTCGACGAACGGGCAGCCGGCTCGCAGGGCGGCGTAGGCGGCCAGGGCGCTGGGCGGCAGGACGGGCTCCGGTCCGTCCAGCGCGGCCCGCAGCGCGTCGAGATCGGCGTGGGCGGGATGGGGTGGCGGCGCCGGTTCGGTGGTCGACACGTTGATCACGACGACGCGCTCCAGCCGGTGCCGCCGGCGGAAGCGGTCCAGATCAGCGCCGATGGCGTCCGCGGCCTCGGCTTGGGTGTCGTGGACCGGCAGGGGCCGGACGTCCTGCTCGACCTCGGACAGCGCGTCCCGCACGGCCTCGGCCAGCCGCGCGGGGACGACTCCCGCCTCGGCCAGGGCGGCGGCCTTCTTACCCAGGGGGATCGAGGAGATATCGTGGCCGCCGAAGACCAGGTCCCCGATGCCAGGGAGGGCGTCGCTGTGCAGTTCGGGCGACTCCAGGACGCACCCGGTCGGTTCGGCCAGGCCCGCCCGGACCGCCAGCGCCCCGAGCATGCTGGTGACCGCGACCGATCCTCGTGCTCCGATCAGCCATACTCCGGTTCTCATCTGTCTCCTCTCGCGATGGTTCGCCGGGACGGGGATGCCCACGGCGAGATGTCCACGGCGGGTCGGTTTCTGGCGGGCGGCGGCCACGACGCGGCCGCCGCCCGGCGCGTTTTGCGTTATTCGGAGGAGAAGGCGGCGTCGAAGGCGGCGGCTGGCGGGGTGATGGCGTTGAGCGAGCGGATGTAGGCGAGGGATTCCGGCGCGCCGTGCAGCCGGTCCATGCCCGCGTCCTCCCACTCGATGGAGATCGGGCCGTCGTAGCCGATGTGGTTGAGCGCCCGGAAGCACGCCTCCCACGGCACGTCGCCCCGGCCGGTGGACACGAAGTCCCAGCCGCGCCGGGGGTCGGCCCAGGCCAGATGGGAGGACAGGCGGCCGCGCCGTCCGTCGCGGGTGGCCACCCGGGCGTCCTTGCAGTCCACGTGGTAGATCCGGTCGGCGAAGTCGAGGATGAAGTTCGCCGGGTCCAGGTCCTGCCACACCATGTGCGAGGGGTCCCAGTTCAGGCCGAAGGCCGGCCGGTGTCCGATGGCCTCCAGCGTGCGCACCGTGGTGTGGTAGTCGTAGGCGATCTCGCTGGGGTGCACCTCGTGGGCGAAGCGCACACCCACCTCGTCGAAGACGTCGAGGATCGGGTTCCAGCGGTCGGCGAAGTCGGCGTACCCCGCCTCGATCATCGACGGGGGCACCGGCGGGAACATCGCCAGCGTGTGCCAGATCGACGAGCCGGTGAAGCCGACGACGGTCGTGACGCCGAGCGCGGCCGCCGCTCGGGCGGTGTTCTTGATCTCTTCGGCGGCGCGCTGCCGTACGCCTTCGGGTTCGCCGTCGCCCCAGATGCGGGCGGGCAGGATGCCCTTGTGGCGCTCGTCGATGGGATGGTCGCAGACCGCCTGGCCGACCAGGTGGTTGGAGATCGTCCACACCCCGAGGTTGTACTTGGCCAGGGTCTCCTTCTTGCGTTCGATGTAGGAGTCGTCCGCGAGGGCCTTGTCGACCTCGAAGTGGTCGCCCCAGCAGGCGATCTCCAGGCCGTCGTAGCCCCATTCAGAAGCCAGCCGGCAGACCTCTTCGAACGGAAGGTCCGCCCACTGCCCGGTGAACAACGTGACCGGTCTCGTCATGAATCCTCCACAGTCGTGAAGCGGCTGCCCTCAGCCGCGCTCTGCTCGACGGCCTCCGGCATCCGCTGCACCCGCAGACCGTCCTCGAGGGACGCGACGGCGATCTCGGCGTGTGAGTCGCCGGGCGTGCAGATGTCGATGATCTGCACGTCGTCGCGGTCGAGGAGGCGCTTCCAGTCGGTCTCCGCGTGGGCCCACCCCAGCTTCCCAGCCGCGTGCGCGGTCGCCTCGGCGGATCTGCCCGCCACGGCCACCATCGCGGGTTTGACCGGCAGGTCGAAGAACGCGTCCACGCTGCGCCACGCCTGGGAGTGGGCACGGCCCATGAACGCGTAGCCGACCATGCCGATCCCGATGACGGGGCTCATGACTCGAACCCGAGGGGCAGGTACTGGGCGGCGTTGTCCTTGGTGATGGTCTCCGAGGCCAGGGTGATCGACTGCGGGACCTGCTGCTCCAGCAGGTCGCTCATGCCCTTGCCCTGAGCGATCAGCCGGGCGATCTTGATCGCCGAGGCGGCCATGGTCGGAGGATAGGTGACGGTGGCCTTCAGCACGCCGCTGTCGGCCTGGATGTCACGCATCGCGTTGGCCGAGCCCGCGCCGCCGACCATGAAGAACTCGTCCCGGCCGGCCTCCTTGATCGCGGCCAGCACGCCGATGCCCTGGTCGTCGTCGTGGTTCCAGATCGCGTCGATCTTCTTGTGCGCCTGCAGCAGGTTGCTGGCCACCTGCGTGCCGGACTCCACCGTGAACTTGGCGTCCTGTTGCGCGGTCACGGCGAAACCGTACGTCTTCAAGGCGTCGGCGAAGCCCTTGCTGCGGTCCTGGGTCAGCGGCAGCGTGGCGATGCCCTGAATCTCCAGGATGACCGGGTTGGAGACGCCCTTGTCCTTCAGCTTCTTCCCGATGTGGTGGCCGGCGGCCACGCCCATGCCGTAGTTGTCGCCCCCGATCCACGCCCGGTACGACAGCTTGTCCGGGAAGACGCGGTCCACGTTGACCACCGGGACGCCCGCGTCCATGGCCTGCCGGGCGACCTGGTTGAGCTGCTGGCCGTCGTTCGGCAGGATCACCAGCACGTTGACCTTCGCCTGGATCAGCGACTCCACCGCCGAGATCTGCTGGTTGATGTCGTTGGTCGGCTCGACCGGCTTGAACTCGACGTCGGAGTACTGCTTGGCCGCGTCCGCCGCGTTCTTGCTGATGGCGGCGATCCAGCCGTGGTCGGCGGCCGGGGCCGAGAAGCCGATGACGACCTTCTCGCCGGGGGCGTCGTTGCCGCTGTTCGCCGTGGGAGCGGCGGCCGGCCCGCTCGCCTGCGGGGTGGCGGCCGGCTCGTTGCTGGTGCAGGCGCTGACGAGGGCGCCCGCGCCGAGGGCGGCGCCGCTGAAGAGGAAGCCGCGCCGGGCGACGTTCTTGTCCATCTGTTCTCTCCTTGCTGAAGCCGGAAAGGTGACGATCCGGCTCTGGTGTCAGGTGTGTGTTCTGAGGCTTCGCCGCTGCAGCAGCACGGCGGCGACGATGATCGCGCCCTTGGCGACGAGCTGGTCGGCGGTGTTCAGGCCGTTCAGGATGAACAGGTTGGTGATCACAGTGAAGATCAGCAGGCCGAGGATCGACCCGATGATCGTGCCCCGGCCGCCGCTCAGCAGCGTCCCGCCGATGATCACCGCGGCGATCGCGTCCAGCTCGTACAGGTCGCCGTGCGTGGACGACCCGGTCGTGGTCCTGGCCATGATCAGCACTGCGGCGATGCCGCAGCACAACCCCGACAGGGCGTACAGCATCAGCGTGTGCCTGCGCACGTCGATGCCGGCCAGGCGGGCCGCCTCGGGGTTGCCGCCCACCGCGTAGGTGCGCCGGCCGAACGTCGTGCGGTTGAGCAGCAGCCAGCCGACCAGCACCACCAGCGCGAACACGTACACCAGCAGGGGCAGCCCGAGCACCCGCGTGGTCGACAGGCTCACGATCATCGAGTTGTCCGGCTGCACCAGCTGCGTGCGCTGGTTGGACATCCGCTGCGCCAGGCCGCGCCCCGCGACCATCATCGCCAGCGTCGCGATGAACGGCACCATCCGGCCATAGGCGATCAAGAACCCGTTCAGCAGGCCCGCGCCGGTGCCCACCAGCACCGCGCACACGATCATCACGACCGGCCCGTAGGACTGGGTCGCCAGCGTGGTCGCCCACACCGACGCCAACGCCATCAGCGCGCCCACCGACAGATCGATGCCGCCCCCGATGATCACGAACGTCATGCCGACGGTGATGACCCCGATGGTCGAGGCCAGCGCCAGGATGCTCACCAAGTTGGAGGAGGTGGCGAAGTTCTCCGGTTTCGTCACCAGTCCCACGATCGCCAGCAGGACCAGCGCCGCGACCAGCCCCAGATGCCGGACCTCGCCCAGCGGGCCGAACCGCCCGCCAGGTCCCGCCGCCTTGATACGCGGACCGGCCGGCGCGGCCTGATCGACCTCAGTCATGGAATGCTCCTTCGGAGACGGGATGGGCAACCTCGGACCCGGGCGGCTGTCCTGCGGAGACCATCACCAGGTCGAGCACCCGGTGCTCGTCCAGGTCCTCGGCCGGCGCCTCATGGACGACCCGGCCCTCGCGGATGACCAGCACCCGGTCGGCCAGGCCGAGCACCTCGGGCACCTCGCTGGACACCAGCAGCACCCCGATGCCGTCGTCGGCCAGCTTGCGCACCAGCGCGTACAGCTCGGCGCGGGCGCCGACGTCCACACCGCGGGTGGGCTCGTCCAGCAACAGCAGCTTGCGGTCCTCGGCAGCCAGCCAGCGTCCCAGCACCGCCTTCTGCTGGTTGCCGCCCGACAGGGTCCTGATCGGCCGGCGCGGATCGGGCGGACGGATGTCCAGCGCCTCCGACAGCCGTTGAGCCTCGGCGAACTCGGTCCGGCGGTCGAGCCAGCCCAGCCACCTCGGCTTGGTGTAGCGGCTCAGGCTCGCCAGCGTGATGTTCTGCGCGACGGAGTGGTCCAGCAGCAACGCCTGTGCCTTGCGCTCCTCGGGGGCCAGGCCCATGCCCATCCGCACCGCGCGGGTCGTGCTGCCCGGCCGCACTGTCTTCCCGTCGAGCACGACCCGGCCGCCGGCTCGCCGCGCGCCGTAGATCGCCTCGATGATCTCGCTGCGGCCGGAGCCGACCAGGCCGGCCAGTCCGACGATCTCCCCGGCCCGGATGCTGAACGACACGTCCGCGAACCGGCCGGGCAGTGTCAGGTTCTCCACCCGCAGCACCTCGGGCCGCCCCTCATGGGCGTCCCTGCCCGCGACCCTGCCTGGCCGGGGCGGGAAGACGTACTCGACGTTGCGGCCGGTCATCAGCGCCACGATCTGCGAGGTCGGGGTGTCCTTGGCCGCCAGCCCCACCGCGACCGTGCGCCCGTCCTTCAGCACGGTGACCCGGTCGCCGATCTCGCGGATCTCCTCCAGCCGGTGGGAGATGTAGATCACCGCCACGCCCTGGGAGGTGAGGTCGCGGATCACCCGGAACAGGTTGCCGACCTCGTCGTGGTCGAGCGCGGCCGACGGCTCGTCCATGATGATCAGCCGGGCCGAGTGCGACAGCGCCCTGGCCATGCTGACGATCTGCTTGTGCGCCGGTGACAGCCAGCCCACCTCGGTGCGGGGGCGGATCTCGCCGTGCCCCAGCCGCTGGAGCAGCTCGGCCGTCGCCCGGTCGGTCTCGGCCCGGTGGGAGAATCCGAAGGTCGCCGGCTCGTGGCCGAGGAAGATGTTCTCCGTCACGCTCAGCCCGTCCACCAGATCGAGTTCCTGGTAGATGGTGGCGATTCCGTGGCGCATCGCCGCTGTCGGCGGCGCCAGCCGTACGGGCGCGCCGTCGAGCAGCACCTCGCCCTCGTCGGGTTCGTGGGCTCCGGACAGGATCTTGATGAGCGTGGACTTCCCGGCACCGTTCTGGCCGAGCAGGCAGTGCACTTCTCCGGCTTTGACCTCCAGGTCCACGCCGTCCAGAGCGCGCACGCCGGGGAACTGCTTGACGATTCCCCGCATCACGAGCAGGGATGAGGAGCCGGATGGTGACCGCGGCACAGGGGCCTCCCTCGGTTCGGTGTGGCCGTGCCCCGCCCGCCTGACGGCGCCGGTTGGCACCACCGCGGCAGCACCGAGGTCGGCGTCAACGGTGCCGGTGCGGCTCGGACGGCCGATCAGGCGGGCGGGACGTTCTGGGTGGAAAAGAGCACTGGGCAGAAAGGCACGGCAGGGTAAGGGCACGACGGTGCCCGTCCGCGAGACGGCATACGTCATACGTCATGGCCGCGGCACGCGGAATGTGCCGAGACGGTGCGGAACGGGGCGGTCAGGCGGACGGGGTGTTCAGGGGTGGGGGCGGGTCGGGACCGCGTGGCGGGCGCGCGGGTCAGGGTGAGTGGGGCGACCAGGCCGTCGGGGTTCCCTCGATCACCCCGATGGCCGGAGACATTCGGATGGAGATGCTGGTGGGGTCGGACAGTGCTCGTTCGACGACGACTCCGGCCGCTCCGCGAGAGGCGGCGCCGAAGCCGAGGTCGGAGGCGGCGAACCGGCAGCGCTCGACGGCGTCGCTCATGCCCATGCGTGCCAGCTCCTGCTGTGCCGCGGGGATGAGCGAGTCGGCGAGCCGGGCGAAGTAGCCGCCCAGCACGATCACCCGTGGGTTGAAGAGGTTGATCAGCATGGCCGCTCCGATCCCGAGCCACCGGCCCACCTCCGCGACGGCGGCGTCGACGCGGGGATCTCCTTCGGCTCGCCGCTGCTCGATCTCGGCCAGCCGCTCCTCCGGGTCGCGGACGACCTGCGGGCCCGTGCCGTACGCGCGGTCGGGCGTGGCCATGCGGACCAGCGCGGCCAGCCCGACTTTGGTCTCCCAGCAGCCGACGCGGCCGCAGCGGCACCGCTCGCCGGACGGATCGATCATGACATGGCCGACCTCTCCCGCGAAACCGTCCGCCCCGCCCAGCAGCCGGCCGCCGGAGATGACGCCGCCGCCGACGCCCACCTCGCCGGTGAGGCAGACCAGGTCGGAGGTGCCCGCCGCGACGCCCGAGGTGTACTCGGCCAGGGCGGCGAGGTTGGCGTCGTTGTCCACCGCGATGGGGATGTCCCCCGCGATGTCCGCTTGGGACAGCCGCTCGGCCACCGCCTCCCCGCGCCAGCCGAGGTTCGGGGCGACGACGACGGTGCCGGTGGTGGTGTCGATCAGGCCGGGGACGGCCACAGTGATCCCGGCCGGCGTGACCCCGAGCCGGTCGAGGTCGGCGACGGTCCTCTCCACCATGCGGGCCAGCTCGTCCAGTGAGCGTTCGGGGCCGGAGCCCATGGCGTCGAAGCCGATGCGCCGGTCGATGAGCACTCTTCCGGCCAGGTCGGTGGCGATCGCGGCGATGTAGTCGACGTTGACCTCCACGCCCAGGGCGCCGACCCGGGAGCCATCCAGGGCGAGCGCGACACCCGGGCGGCCGACGGAGCCCTCGTACTGCGGCCCCATCTCCTTGACCAGCCCGCGCGCCTGTAACTCGTTCACCAGGCTGGTGACGGTGGCCTTGTTCAACCCGGTCGCGACAGCGACGGCCGACCGGGAGCACGGGCCGCACGCGCTCACGTGACGCAGCACGAGGGCGAGGTTGGAGCGGCGCACGGTGGCCTGGTCCGCGGGGGCTCCTGCCGATCCGCCGCGACTCGTCGAGTCGGTCGCGTGGCTGTCGGCCCGGTTGTGGTCCACGCTCCTCCTCGATTAGTGCGGATGGCTAGCCGAATTAAAGGGTGCGACTTCTGAAGACACAAGGCTGAAATCGGTTGCAAGTTGCGTAACGTTCCGATAACTGGCGCCGGTATAGCCGCTGAAGTGCACGGAGACCAGCGATGCCAACTCGTTACGAACGTGAGGGGTGCACGGCCGGACATCCGCGTGTTACAACTCCGATTAATTGATCTCGGAGACAAACAAAGGGCAGGTGGCGTGCATGACGTACAAGCCGCCCAACCGCGCTCCGGGCGGCGCGCCGCCGGCGGGTCCCGCCGCGCTGCGCCGGGCGAACCTGTCGCTGGTGCTGCGCGAACTGCGCGACCACACGTCCCTGTCCCGCGCCGACATCGCCGAGGCGACCGGGCTGCATCGGGCCACCGTCTCCAATCTCATGGCCGAGCTCCTGGAACGGCGCCTGGTACGCGAGGTCGGCGTCGAGCACGTGGGTGCGGTCGGGCGTCCCAGACGGGCGGTCGCTCTGCACGGAGCGCACGTCGGCGCCCTGGGCATGGAGATCAACGTCGACTACATCGCGGTCCACGGCACCGACCTCAGCGGCCGGGTCCTGGTCGAGCGCCGGGTCGTCTACGACGCCATGGGTAGCGGCCCGGACAGCTCCGTACGCCGGCTCGGGCTCGTGGCCAAGGAGGCCGTGGAGGCGATGCGGCGAGCCGGCGCGGTCCCCGCCGGCATCGCGGTGGCCGTCCCCGGGCTCGTGGACGTGACCCGCGGCGTCGTGACGCTCGCGCCGAACCTCTACTGGCACGAGCTGCCCCTGGCCGACCAGCTGAGCTCCGTACTCGGCCCGCTGCGCGTGCCGGTCCGGGTGGACAACGACGCGAACCTCGCCGCGCTGGCCGAATACACCTCCGGCGTCGCCGCCGGCACGCCCTACCTGGTGTACCTCACGGGCGAGGTCGGCGTCGGCGGGGGCATCATCCTGGGCGGCGAACTCCTGCGCGGAGCGGACGGATTCTCCGGTGAGGTCGGGCATCTGCAGGTGGACCCGAACGGCACCCAGTGCGGCTGTGGCCGCATCGGCTGCTGGGAGACCAAGGTCGGCCTGGCCGCGCTCGTCCGCGCGGCCATGCCGGAGCAGGCGTACGGGCTGCCCGGCATGCCGGTGCCCGACCCCGGCGAACGGGTGGCCGACATCGCCAGGGGCCTGGCCTCGGGCGACCAGCGGATGATGACGGCGGTGGCACAGGTCGGCGAGTGGCTCGGGCTCGGCGGCTCGATCCTGGCCAACCTGTTCAACCCGCGAGTGATCGTCATCGGCGGCTACTTCGCCTCGCTGGCCCAGTGGCTGCTGCCACACGCGCAGGATCAGCTGCAACGGCTCATGGTGGCCGCTCCCGCCGCCCAGTGCCGATTCGTCGCCTCCACGCTCGGCTTCGGCGCCGCCTCCCGCGGCGCCGCGAGCATGGTGGTCAGCGACATCATCGACGACCCGACGACGATCATGGATTCACCACCCAGGCCGGCACCTTACTGACGGCCCCCACAGACCTGGAGACGGCACCCTCCAGCACCCGCAATACCCGCTACCACCAAGTGGCAACAGCGCGGCGGCGCGCGCCTTGCCTGACGTCCCCCCGGTCAGGAAGGGTTTCCATGTCACCACGTCTTCGAACGTGGGCCAGGCTGCTCAACGCGGCCCTGCCAGCACGCGGACGACGCCCGAGGCGTCGAACCGCGACGACGATGGCCTTAGCCCTCGTCGCCCCCTTCGTCACGCTCCTCGCGGCGCCCGTGAGCGCCGAGGCCGCCACGGCGGCGGAGCCCGCGTTCAAGGTACTCGTCTTCTCGAAGACGACCGGCTTCCGGCACGACTCGATCCCCGAGGGCATCGCGGCCGTGCAGAAACTCGGCCAGGAGAACAACTTCGCGGTCGACACCACCGAGGACAGCGCGCTGTTCACGGACCAGAACCTGGCGCAGTACCAGGCCGTGGTCTTCATGTCCACGACCGGCGACCCGCTGGGCACGCAGGGCCAGAAGGACGCCTTCCAGCGCTACATCCAGAGTGGCGGCGGCTTCGTCGGCGTCCACGCCGCCGCCGACAGCGGGTACAACTGGGCCTGGTACGGCAAGCTGGTCGGGGCGTACTTCAAGCAGCACCCGGCGATCCAGCAGGCCACCGTCAAGGTCGAGGACCCGGCGCACGCGTCGACCAAGGACCTGCCGACGACCTGGACCCGTACCGACGAGTGGTACGACTACCAGGCGAACCCGCGTGGCACGGTCCACGTGCTGACGTCGATGGACGAGAAGTCCTACACGGGCGCCACGATGGGCGCCGACCACCCGAACACGTGGTGTCAGGACTACGACGGCGGCCGTTCGTGGTACACCGGGCTCGGCCACCTCAAGGAGAACTACAGCGAGCCCAACTTCCTGAAGCTGCTGCTCGGCGGCATCCAGACCGCCGCCGGCGCGGTCAAGGCCGACTGCTCGGCCTCGCAGAGCAGCAGCTTCGAGAAGGTCACGCTCGACGACAACACGTCGAACCCGATGATGGTGGACGTCGCCAAGGACGGCCGGGTCTTCTACATCGACCGGCTCGGCGAGGTCAAGATCATCAAGCCCACGGGCGGCACGGTGTCGGCGGCGAAGCTGAACGTCTTCACCGCCAACGAAAGCGGCCTGCTCGGGCTGGCGCTCGACCCCGGCTTCGACTCCAACCACTGGGTGTACCTCTACTACTCGCCCACCGGCACGAACGTCGACCGGCTGAGCAGGTTCACCGTCACCGGTGACACCCTGGACATGACGAGCGAGAAGAAGATCCTCGACGTCCCGGTGCAGCGGGCCGAGTGCTGCCACCACGGCGGCGGCATGGTGATGGACCCCAAGACCGGCAATCTGTGGCTGGGCACGGGCGACAACACCAACCCGTTCGCCTCCGACGGCTACACGCCGATCGACGAGCAGTCGGGCCGCTCCAGCTGGGACGCCCAGCGAACCGCGGGCAACACCAACAGCCTCAGCGGCAAGCTGCTGCGGATCCACCCCGAGGCCGACGGCACCTACACCATCCCGTCCGGCAACCTGTTCGCGCCGGGCACGGCGAAGACCAAGCCGGAGATCTACGGCATGGGCCTGCGCAACCCGTTCCGCATCGGTCTCGACCCCAAGACGGGCAACATCATGCTCGGCGAGTACGGTCCCGACGCCAACTCGGCGAGCGCCACCCGTGGCCCCCAGAACACGGTCGAGTGGAACCTCGTCTCGAAGCCGGGCAACTTAGGCTGGCCGTACTGCGTCGGCAACAACACCCCGTACGTCGACTACGACTTCGCCACCAGGCAGTCGGGGTCGCCGTTCAACTGTGCCGCGCCGGTCAACGACTCGCCGAACAACGACGGCCTGACCAGCCTGCCGCCGGTGATCCCGGCGACGATCTGGTACCACTACGCGGCCGACCCGCAGAACTTCCCGGAGCTGAGCGGTGGCGCGCCGATGGGCGGCCCGGTCTACCGCTCCGACCCGAACCTGCAGTCGGACGTGAAGTGGCCGGCGTACTGGGACGGCAAGGCCGTCTTCGGTGAGTGGAACAACGACAAGGTGTGGTCGTTCCAGCTCGACGAGACCGGCACCAAGCTCGTCGAGATGAACCCGATCCTCGGCTCGCTGACGTTCAAAAAGCCGATGGACATGAAGTTCGGCCCCGACGGCGCGCTGTACATGATCGAGTGGGGCTCCGGCTTCGGCGGCGACAACGCCGACTCCGGCATCTACCGCATTGAGTACGCCAAGGGCACCCGCCCGCCGATCGCCCGTGCCACGGCGGACAAGACCGACGGGCCCCTGCCGCTGGCGGTCAAGTTCTCCAGCGAGGGCAGCCGGGACCCGGACGGCAAGACGCTCACCTACGCCTGGGACCTCGACGGTGACGGTGACACCGACTCCACCGACCCCAACCCCGCCTTCACCTACGAGGAGGGGGGCGATTACAGCGTGGTCCTGACCGTCAAGACCCCCGACGGCAAGACCGCCACCGCCAGCGTGTCGATCAGCGCGGGCAACACGCGTCCCACCGTCAAGGTGGACGTTCCGCCGAACGGCGCCTTCTTCGAGTTCGGCGACCAGGTGAAGTTCAAGGTCACCGTCACCGACGCCGAGGACGGCACGATCGACTGCGAGAAGGTCAAGATCCAGGCGATCCTCGGCCACGACAGCCACCCCCACCCGCTCGACCAGCTCATGGGCTGTGAGGGCACCCTGCAGACTAAGCAGGCGGGCCACGGCGAGTACGACAACCTCTTCTACGCCATCGAGGCCAGCTACACCGATGGGGGCGCCAATGGCGCCGGACCGCTGACCGGGCGGGGCCAGATCATCCTGCAGCCCAAGCGCAAGCAGGCCGAGCACTTCGCGCAGACCGGCCGGGTGGCCGACGGCAAGGGCACCGACGCCGCAGGCGTCCAGGCGGAGACCACGACCGACACCCAGGGCGGCAACCAGCACATCGCGTTCGTCCAGGACGGCGACTGGTGGTCGTTCGACCCGGTGAACCTGTCGAACGTCACCGCGATCCGGCTCCGGGCCTCCTCGGGCGGCGCCGGCGGGACCGTGCAGGTCCGGGCGGGCAACCCGACGACCGGCACGCTGATCGGCTCGGTCGACGTGACACCCACCGGCGGCTGGCAGACGTTCACCGACGTCACACTCAACCTGACCAGCCCACCGACCGAAAGCGGACCGCTGTACTTCGTGGTGCGCAAGCCGGCGAGCGCGGCCGACAACGCCTACCTGGCCAACTTCAACTGGGTCGACTTCGTCGGCAAGGGCGCCACGGACAACCAGCATCCGGTCGTGACCGCGACGGCGACCCCGGCGACGGGCGTAGCCCCGCTGAAGGTCGACTTCAAGGCGACGGCCACCGACCCCGAAGGCGACCCGATCACCTACAAGTGGAACTTCGGGGTGAACGGTGCGCCGGAGCCCACCACCGCCGACGCGAGCCACACCTACACCGCGCCGGGCACCTACACGGCCGTGGTGACCGTGTCCGACGACAAGGGCGCGTCGGCCACCGCCCAAGTCCCGATCAAGGTGGACGCGCCGGCCACGGTGTGCTTCACCGGCCGTTCCGACGACTTCCTGGGGAACCAGCTCGACCGTGACCGCTGGTCGGTCATCCGGGAGAACCAGGACCTCAAGGTCGCGGACGGCAAGCTCGTGATCCCGACCTCGACCACCGACATCTACAGCACGGGCGGCAACACGCCGAACATCGTGGTGCAGCCGGCTCCGTCGGGGGCCTGGACCGCCACCGCCAAGCTCACGCTGGACGCGCGTGACGCGTACCAGCAGGCGGGCCTGATCATCTACGGCGACGACGACAACTACGCCAAGATGGTGCTCCAGGCGCGCTCGACCTCGGGTTCCAACCACGCCAGCCGCATCTTCCAGTTCATCCGAGAGGAGAACGCCGCCCCGAACGAGGTGTCGCAGAGCAACACCGCCAACCTCGGGGACACCTACCCCGACACGGTGTACGTGCGGTTCGTCAGCGACGGCGGCAACATCACCGCCCACTACTCCTCGGACGGCACCACGTTCACCGCGATGCCGCAGACCAAGTCGCTCACCGGGATCACCAACCCGAAGATCGGCCTGCTCTCGCTGGCCGGGGCCAACCACCCGGTGGTGGACGCGTCCTTCGACTGGTTCCACATCACGCCGGACGACAAGGCGACCGGGCCGGAACCGAACGACGAGTTCGACGGCACCGCGCTCGACGCCTGCCGCTGGAACGCGATCGTGCGACCCGACGCCACCGCGGCGCGCGTGAGCAACGGCAAGCTGGAGCTGGACACCACGAAGGGTGACATCTACGGGACCGACAACAGCGGCCCGAAGAACCTCATCCTGCAGCCGGCCCCGAGCGGCGACTGGACGCTGGAGACCAAGGTGGACGCCTCGGCACTCAACGAGCAGTACCAGCAGGGCGGCCTGATGGTGTACGCCGGCGACGACGACTACGTCAAGCTCGACTTCCTCACCACCAACTCCGCGGGGTCGACGGTGACGCGGAGCATCGAACTGCGCAGCGAGGTCGGCGGCACCGTGCAGAACCCGCAGCCGCAGGTGAACAATCTCACCACCGGCGTGTGGTGGCTGCGGCTGAAGAAGGAGGGCAACACCTTCACCGGCTCCTACTCCTCCGACGGCCAGACCTGGACGAATCTCTCCGCGACGGTGGAGAACAGCGCGGTGGCCACCGGCGCCAAGGCCGGCGTGTACACCATCGGCACCAACCAGTCGGCGTCGAAGACGGTCACGTTCGACTACTTCCACCTGACCAAGGGAGCGTCGGGCGAGGACAAGACCGCGCCGGTGACGACGGCGACGACCGATCCGGAGCAGCCGCCGGCGGGCGGCGCGTTCACCGGTCCGGTCTCGGTCACGCTGAAGGCCGCCGACGAGGACGGCGGCAGCGGGGTCGACAAGACCGAGTACCAGCTCGACGGCGGCGACTGGACCGCCTACACCGGACCGGTCACCGTGACCGGCGACGGGCAGCACCAGCTGCGGTACCGCTCGGCCGACAAGGCGGGCAACGTCGAGGAGGCCAAGACGCTGACGCTGACCATCGCGGCGTCCTCGTCGCAGGTCAAGCTGACGGTCTCCGCCTCGTCCCGCTGCATCGGCACCTCGGCGTACGTGGCGGTCACGGCCGTCAACGGCTCGGACGTGCCGGCGACGGTGACGCTGACCACCCCGTTCGGTTCGAAGACCGTGGCCGACGTGGCCCCAGGCAAGCAGGCGTACCAGTCCTTCAACAGCCGGGCCGGGCAGATCGACGCGGGCACGGTGACCGTGAAGGGGACCGCGACGATCGGCGGCGAGCAGGTCACCTCGTCATACGACGCCACCTATCCGGCGATCAGCTGCCGCTGACCGCACCGGCGGTGACCACGGTCCAGGCGACCCGGACACCGCCCTAGCAGAACCGGGGCCGGCCGGCCGATCAGCCGACCGGCCCTGCCCCCCATACATGGAGCAAAGACATGAAAATCAACAGGACTACGCAGCTAATCGCCGCAGCGGTGCTCGGTGTCGCACTCGCCGGCGTCGGCGTGGCCGGTCCCGCGGTGGCGGACGACGACCCCGAGAACGGCATCGACGTGTCGGTGACGATCGAGCCCAACACCACTCCCGGTCAGGTGTCCATGACCGTCGCCGACAACGGCGGAGTGTCCCTGCAGGAGGACGGATCCAACGCCGCCGCCCGCCAGTTCGTCGGCACCCTGCCGACGGTCACGGTGACCGACAGCCGCCGTCCCGAGGAGATCCCCGCCGGTGACTTCTGGGCGGTCGTCGGCCAGGCCAGTCAGTTCACCGCGACGAGCGGTTCCGCGCCGCCCATCGGCCCGCAGTACCTGGGCTGGCGGCCGCGCCTGCTGAGCGACTCCTCCACCGGAGCGGTGGAGGCCGGTGAGCCCGTCTCCAGTGTCATCTCCGACGGCTCCGGAGCACCCACCGTCGGTCTGCAGGGCCAGGAACTGCTGGTGTCGACGGCGAACTCCGCCGACGAGATCGGCACCTGGCAGGTCAACGCCGACCTCGCCCTGCGCACGCCCGTCGACGTCGCCGCAGGCGAGTACCACTCGACCGTGACGCTTTCGCTGTTCAACCAGTCCTGAGCCGGAGGCAGGACGCCATCGCCCGCTGTGGGCGTCTGGGACGTGCGCCTGGCCGGCGCACGTCCCAGACACCCACGATGAGACTGGAGACACCTCTGTTGACCACAAGCCGTTCGCGAGGCGCCCTCGCCCGCCTCGCCGTCCTGCACGCTGTCGGCGTGACCCTGCTGGCCGCCATGGTGGCGTTCGCGACGCCGTCCCACGCCGACACCACCTGGTCGGTCGTGCCGGCCAACGCCGACGGTCCCGACGGCCGCAGCGTCATCGACCTCGAACTCGCCGGCGGACAGCAGGTGGTCGAGCATGTGGCGGTCATCAACCGCTCCACCCAGCCGGTCGACTTCGCGATCGACGCCAACGACGGCTACCTGACCTCCAAGGGTTACTTCGACATGCGGCCCTCGGACGCCACACCGACCGACGGCGGCGCCTGGATACAGGTTCCCGAGAAGGTGACCATCGCCGCCGGGGCCACCTCCGTCGTGCCGGTGACGGTGTCGATCCCCCAGAACGCGACGCCCGGGGATCACCCCGCGGGTGTGACCGCGTCCCTGGAGACCATCTCCGGTCAGGTACGGGTCCAGAACCGGGTGGGCGTCCGCCTGAACATCCGCGTCACCGGCGACTATGTCACCAAGGTCGCCGTGACCGACGTGCGGGCCGAGTACACAGGGTCGTGGAACCCCTTCGCCGCGGGATCCGTCGAGGTGACCTACACCGTGGCCAACGTCGGCAACGTCCGGCTGGTCACGGACAACCGGGTTCTGACGTCCACGTTCGTGGGTCAGAGCAGCTGGAGTGACCCGTCCGCGGCCAAGGCCAGGGAACTCATGCCGGGCGGCAGCCGCACGTTCGTCGCACGAGTGCCCGGCGCCTGGCCGCTGGGGCCCATCGGCACAACGGTCACGGCGATCCCCTCACCCACGGGCAAGCCGCTTCCGGGCGTCACCGCCGAACGGGTGGCGATCGATACCACGGTCTGGGCCCCGCCGTGGCCGCAGCTCGGCCTCCTCGCCCTCCTCGTCCTCGCCTTCCTCGCCATCCGGCTGATCACCGCCCGGCGCCGCAGACGTATCGAAAAGCTGATCATGCTTGCCAGCCGAGGTGCGCCTCAGGAGGCATGAGCACCATCGACATCCGCCCTCAGGAGGTGGCCACCATCAACCGACTCAGGCAACCGCCCCCGGTACGGCATGCGATGCGGGGCCGCGTGCTCGCCCTCATGGTCGCGTTCACGCTCGGCGCGATCGTCGCCGGCGGTGTGGTGTTCGGCATGACCCGGCCGAGCTCGATCGAGCAGACGGCCGATCGCCTCCGTGCCGAGTCCGCCCTCCGCGACAAGACGCAGATCAAGACCCTGACGGAGCTGGCCCGCAGCACGCGGGCCCGACTCGTCCCCGTGCTCGACGGGCTGGGCCGGGCCATGCCCGCCGACGGCACCGCGGGGCCCGTCGCGGTGACCGCCGCCGACGTCAGGACCTGGCAGCAGGCGGCCGCCGCGGCCGTCCAAGGCTTCGCCGACCCGCCGTCCGGTGAGACCGCCACCAACGTGGCGCGGTCGACTCTCGCCTCCGCCGTACGGCAGATCGCCACGACCGTCGACACCTACGCGGCCGCGCAGGACCTCACCGGACCAGCCCGCACCGCCGCCATGGACCTGGCCGTACGGCAACGCGCCGACGCGCTCTTCACCTGGTCGATCGGAGCCACCGCTCTCGACGCCGTGAACATCGACGCGGGCTACGGCCACCAGCACGTGTTCCTACCGACATCACCCGGCGAAGGGGCGCTCACCCCCGACACCGAACCCGAGGGGAGTCACCACTCGTGAAAAAGGCACCGGCATACGTCCTCACCATCCTGCTGGCCGGGCTCGCCCTGGTGCTCGGCGCACCCGCGGCCTCCGCCCACGGCGGACCCATCAAGCTGGAGGTGACGGGAGACGGCGCCGACAACGTCAACGTGCTGGTGACGTACAAGAAGGACGGCCATCCCGTCACGGAGATCGTCGAGGCGACGCTGACCGCGACCTCGGCCGACGGCCGGTCACTCGGCCCGGTGCCGCTCAGGTCGGCGAGCGAGGGCCAGAACGTCTACCGCTCCGCCGAGCCGCTGCCGAACGGGGAGTGGCGGGTCACCGTGACCGCGACCGAACCCTCCAAGGCGAAAGCGACGGTGAAGGTGAAAGCGGGCGTGGTCGCCGCCGCGCCCGTGACCGCGACCGCTCCCACACCGGACCAGGCGACGGCGCCCGCGCAGAACAAGGCCGCCGCGGCGACGACCGTGGTGGACGACGAAGGCGCGATGGGGACTCCCCTCAAGATCGGCATCATCGTACTCGCGGCGCTGGCCGCCCTCGCGGCTTGGATCGGCCTCGCCTGGCGGCACAACCGCGTGGGCGTCCGGCGCTGAAGGACCTCAACGACGCCCGTACGACGGTGCCGGCAGGGGAAGCCCCCAGGGACGGTGGAGGCGGGCACCTCCGACGGGAGGTACATGGAGTCCAGCTCTTCCGCCGCATCGCCGGTCAGAACAAGCACTCGGGCCATGACTACGCGCACGCTGCAGTGCGCTGGGCGCTCGAGCCCGGCCCTCGGTGACCGAGGGTGCCTGCCCGGCCGGGCAGGCACCCTCACGCTGCGTCCTCGTCGTCACCGGCCATTCCAACGCTGAACTCGTCGGGCAGCCGCGGCTCCGTCGTGGGGTCTTTTTCTAGCGGGTCAAGGAAGATCATCTCAAACCGAGCGCCTTTACAACGTAGATTTATAAGCGACGAGCTGCACCAGGCGCCGTGCCTCCTGGATGAGCCGGCTCGACCCCTTACGGGCCGCGATCGCCCCCACCTCCGGCAGATCAGCGCGCACCCCCGCGATCCGCGCCGCCCTGGCCCCCGCCGCCAGCAGGTCGGCCAGGCCCGCGCGAGGCCGCTCGCCATCCTGGGGCAGCAACCCTGGCAGCAGCCCTGCGATCACGGCCCATACCGCCTCGTGCGCGCCGGCCTGGGTGACATCGTCGAGCACCGACACCACCCGGTTGAGCTTGACGACGTCGGCCGTGACCAGCGTCGTGACCGCCCGCGCCAGCTCCGCCGCCGGGACCTCGCCGCGTGCGGCGAGCGTCAGCAGCGCGTCCGTGGCGGCCGCCCGGTCGGCCGCTCGTGCGTGCCCCATGCCGCAGGCCAGCGCGTACGCCATGCCGTCGGCGAGCGGACCGTCCCCGTGCGCCAGACTCGCCAGCACGTGCGCCTGACTGCTACTGCTGTCCATTTCGGATAACAGGATGCTGGTCAGGTGCGCAGCCACGACCTCCCGGTGCGACGGCATGACCGCCGGCCACCAGCCCACCGTGGATGAGTGTTGCGGCCGCGCCTCCACCAGGTCGCGGATCGGCTCGGGCGCCCCGGGCATGGCGATGGTGGCGATCAGCTCATGCCAGTCGTAGCCGCCGTAACTCTCTCGTCTGCGGAGAATGAACGTCACCTCCGGGTCGGCGGGTCGCTCACCGCGCATCCAGGCGGCGCAGGCCCGGCCCGCCGCCGACGTCAGCCGTCCGGCCCGCGCGACGTCGGCGGCGCCGACCTCGCGCGGCAGCCGCAGCAGGGCCTGGGCCAGGTCGGCGGCCAACGCCTGCACCCCGGCGGCCTCCAGGCGTTCGACACGGTCGAGCAGCACGCCGGGATCGACGTGGCCGGCCCCCGACGTGGGCGTGGCCAGCAGGACGGGACAGCGACCGCCGTTCTGGAAACGCACCGTGACCTCGCGGACGCGACGCAGGTAGAGCTCACAGAGCGGGGCGGGGCCACTCGACCACCTGCCGCGGGTCAGCTTGTCCTGGGGCAGTCTCATGCTGTCCCGCGGGGAGACGACGGCCAGGAACGCCCGGCGAAGGGCTTCGACGACGCTCTCGTGGCTCTCGTGATCGTAGACGCCGAAGAAGTGCGGATCCACCGGGTCCCACCACGACCCCAACGCCGTACGCAGCGCCTCCAGGTCGCGGTGCGACCATTCGGCCAGCCCGCCCAAGAGCCGTTCGAAGTCGGACGGGTCCACCGGCCAGGTGAAAGCGCCGACCGCGTGCGCGAGCTCCTCCGCCGAGCCGAACGGCGGCCCGATCCGGCGGCTGTCCCCGGCCGCGGACAGCGGCGTGACGGTCACCTCCGCCTCGGCGATGCCGCCCCCGTACGCCGCCGACACCTTCTCCCGCAGGTCGGCGGGCAGCCCGGCGGCCGCGTCGCGGACCGCTTCGCGCCCGTCAGCGCCGGCCCGCGGCGCCAGCTTCACCGCCAGCCGCGCGGCCCGCTCCTGCAGCGCCAGCGTGTCCTGCGCGAAGATCATGGCCATGGCGCGCAAGACCGTGTCCACCCGCTGGAAAGGATCCGCGGCGGGCTCGCGGAGCACCGCGTCGCCGGCCCAGGAGATGGTGGAACGCAGCAGCTTCTTCTCCGGCCGGAACGCCAGCGCCTCCAGCGCCTCGGCGAACAGCTCCTCCTCCAGCCGCCCGGCCTCCTCCAGGCGCCGCAACTGAGCCAGCGCCATGTCGGCCACCGCGACCGGCCCGGCCGGCAGCAGCCTGGCGTAGTCCCTGGCCCGCTCGGCCGCCTCATCCAGGTCCAGGTCGAGCCGGTCGTGCAGGCCCACCAGCGGGATCAACGCCGCGGGCCCGTCGCGCAAGAGCCGCCCGACCAGCCCGTCGATCACGGCCGCGCGCTCCAGCAGCCCGTCGTCCAGCAGCCGCACGACACTCTCCACCACACGCCACCCGTCGACCAGCCCCAGGCCGTCGATCTCGAACAGGCGTGGCCCGTACGCGGTCAGCAGCGGATCCCCCGCCGCGGTAGCCGGGTCGAGCCGGCGCAGCCAGCCCGTCATGAACGCGTCGCCGTCCGGCGGCTGAACGCCGGTCTCCCGGACGAGCGCCGCGGCCACCGCCCACGGCCACAGGTCGTCGTGGCGCAGCCGCCCGGCCAGCCGCAGCGCCACGTCCGCCTGCCACTCCACGGGGCGCCGGCGCAGCAGCCCCAGCACACGGTCCACGACCCGATCCAACACCTGTCCACGGAACTCGCGCCGCAGCAGCCAGCCGCTCACCGCCGAAGCGCCGCTCAGGCAGCCCGCGCCCGCCATCAGCAGCGGCCTCAGCTGCCGGTGCCACACCCCCCAGTCCAGCGCGCCACGAGGCCGCCCCGTCAGATATCTCGGCAGCTCGGCCGCCACCGCCTTGCGCTCGGCCGGGTCCAGCTCGCCGACCAGGCGGATCGTCCCGAGCACGTCGCCGGCCCGGATGTGTTTCAGCAGGTCGTCCCACGCGCTCACGCGGACACCTCCAGGAGGAGGCTGCGCGCCTCCTGCGAGTATCGGCTCACCATGATCGGGACCCTAGCGAGCACCCCCGACAATCCCGCCCCGGCGACGAACCCGGCCTAGACGAGCCCGCCCGGCCCGCATTCGCCCAGGTCGCCGACCTCCTCGCGCCGGTCCCCGGCCACCCCGCCACCAGCCCCGGCCTCGCCGAGGAGCTGATCGACCTCCTGGCAGGGCGACCCGCCCCCGGAGGCGTACACGGTGGTGCCGGCGGTGCGGGAGATCACCGGCCGGGAGCCGCGCACGTTCGAAGAGTGGGTACGAGAGCACGCCGAACCCTTCACACACTGAAAACCGTTGTCGCCCCGCATGCCATACTGAATCCTCCGAAAAACCGGCCACGGAGGGCGACCACCAGATGACCGCGACAACGGACCGGCCGGCCCGCGAACGCTCAAGCCCGGCCCTCGGGCTCCCCTGGGCGTTCCTCGCGCTGGTCGGACTGTTGGTGGCCGGCAGGTTCCTGCTCGCGCCGCACCTGACCGACCCGGCGCTGCGGACGTGGGCGACGGTGTTCGTGGCGGTCTGCGTGCAGGCGATCCCATTCCTGGTGTTCGGAGTGGCGCTGTCGGCGGCGATCACGGCGTTCGTGCCCGCGTCGTTCTGGACACGGGCGTTACCGCGCCGCCCCTACGCGGCGGTGCCGGTGGCGGGCATGGCCGGGGCGGTGCTGCCAGGCTGCGAATGCGCGTCGGTGCCGGTGGCCTCCGGGCTCATGGCGCGAGGCGTCGCGACGCCGGCGGCGCTGGCGTTCCTGCTGGCCTCCCCGGCGATCAACCCAGTGGTGCTCGTGGCCACCGCCGTCGCCTTCCCCGGCGACCCGTCGATGGTGGTGGCCCGGTTCGCCGCCTCGCTGGCGGTGGCGGTGCTGGCCGGCTGGATCTGGGCACGGTTCGGGCGCGCCGCCTGGCTGCCTGCCCCGCGCCGCCACACCGAGCCCGGACAGGGCCGATGGGGCGCCTTCCTCGACGCGATGTGCCACGACCTCCTGCACGCCGGCGGATACCTGGTCGTCGGCGCCCTCGCCGCGGCGACACTGAACGTGGTGATCCCCCGCGAGTGGCTGACCACGCTCGGCGGAGTGCCCGTGGTGTCGGTGCTGGTACTGGCGTTCCTGGCAGTGCTGCTGTCGATCTGTTCCGAGGCTGACGCGTTCGTGGCGGCCTCGCTCACGACGTTCTCGCCGACGGCGAAGCTGGCGTTCCTGGTGGTCGGGCCGATCGTGGACCTGAAGCTGATCGCGCTGCACACCGGCACCTTCGGCCGCGCCTTCGCCTGGCGGTTCATACCGCTCACGCTCACCCTGGCGATCGCCGTCAGCTTCGTCACGGGCTGGGCCCTGCTGTGAGCCGCCAGGCCCAGGGATGGCTGCTGGTGGTGCTCGGCGCGACCCTGCTCAGCGTGTCGGCGTTCTCCGCGATGTACGCCAACTACGTCAGAACCGGCTTCCGGCCGGCGCTCGTCGCGACCGGCGCGGTGCTGGTCGCGCTCGGTCTGGCGACCGCCTTCCGGCGGCGGCCCGGCCAGCACGCCCCCCGGGTGGCATGGCTGCTCGCGGCACCGGTCTTCGCGATCGTGCTGGTCGCGCCGCCCGCGCTCGGCTCCTACGCGGCCCGCCGCCAAAGCGCCCCTCCCCCACCCGCGACCGCCTACGCCGGACCACCGGCCGCCGACCTGACCCTCGGCGAGTTCATCGGCCGCGCCTACGGCACGTCCCTGGCAGGCCGGCGGGTCCGGCTGACCGGCTTCGTCGTACCGTCCGGACGCGGCTGGCACCTGACCAGGATGCGGATCAACTGCTGCGCCGCCGACGCACTCGCCCTGGAGGTGAGCGTCGAAGGCGCGCCCGCCCCGCCCGAGGACTCCTGGGTACGCGTCACCGGCACCTGGGCGCCCTGGAAAGACGGGATCCCCGCCGACTACGTGCCGCCTGCCATCGCCGCGACCGACGTCGTCACGATCGAACCACCCGCCGAGCCGTACGAGGAGCCCACGTGAACCGCTCCACCCAGGCTTCGCTCCTGCTCCTGCTCGGCGGGGCGCTGCTGTGGATCTCCGTTTTCTCCGCCGACTTCACCAACTACGTCAAGCCGGGCTTCCGGCCCCTGCTGATCCTCGCGGGCGCCATGCTCACCGTCCTCGGCGTGGCGGTCCCGGCCGCGGAACGGCGGCGCCGACGCCGGACGGCGCTCACCCCTGCCGCACTCGAGGAGGAGCTGCACATGGCGCGGCTGCTCGGCCGCGAGCCCGTCATCCCCAGCTCGGCGGCGGCCCATGAGGAACACCAACACGAACCGGTCCGCATGGCGTGGCTGCTGGCCGTCCCCGTGGCCACGATCTTCCTGATCGCGCCGCCGGCACTCGGCTCGTACACCGTCCAGCGGGCCGAGCACGCCCCCGCCCCTCCCCCGCCGTCCGTCGTGGACGCCGACCTGCCACCGCTGAAACCCGACGGGGTCAACGACCTGAGCATCGGCGAGTTCGCCGGCCGCGCCTGGTCCGCGCCTGCCTCACTGAAGGGCAAAAGCGTGCGGCTGACCGGCTTCGCTGTGCCGTCCGCCGGCGGCTGGCACCTCGCGCGGCTGCGCATCGGCTGCTGCGCCGCCGACGCCCAGACGATGAAGGTCACCGTCAAAGGCGCGCCCGCACCCGCTCCGGACTCCTGGGTACGCGTCACCGGGACCTGGAT
This sequence comes from Nonomuraea sp. 3N208, assembly GCF_052245935.1. Lineage (NCBI taxonomy): Bacteria > Bacillati > Actinomycetota > Actinomycetes > Streptosporangiales > Streptosporangiaceae > Nonomuraea > Nonomuraea sp. 3N208. The sequence continues at coordinate 37,233 of NZ_JBQQBR010000030.1, forward strand.
CCCCGCCGCCCGGACGGCCGTCCCCGCGCTGGCCGCCGCGCAGGTGGAGCCGGTCGACGCCCCGGGGGCGCCGTACGAGTAGTGCTCATCACCGCCCGAGCGCCTTTACATTGTAGATTTCTTACGTCAGGAGCGAGGGACGAGTTTGAGCCGGTCCACCTTGCCGGTCTGGTTGCGCGGAACAGAGTCCACGAACGTGATGTCGCGTGGCACCTTGAACCCGGCCAGTTCCGCTTTGACAGCCTGCCTGAGCTCCTCGGCCGACGGCGCCGTCCCCTCCTCGGGGACCACGAACGCCGCCAGGCGCTGGCCGTGAACAATGAGCCTTCTGTGAAGGGTCAGGGCGTGGGCGAGTATGTGTGGCCGCAAATCGGACCAGAGGGGGCTAAGAGGATCCGGGCGGCCTGGTCTGTCACGTGCCAGGCGCTCCCGAAGGGGAAGCGCGTCACTGGGGCAGTCTCGGCAGACAGCCGTTCGGCTGCCTGTCAGAGGGTCAATCTCCGGCCGGGACGGCCTCCCCGGGCTCCTGAGCGGGAAGCGCGCCGGCGGCGGGCGACGCGCTGATGGCCGGGACGTGCCGGAGTCCGACGATTGCGAGGACAGCCAGGCCCAGGAATAGCAGGGCCGCGATGAGCGCGACGACGTTGAGCCCGCTGGTGAACGCATCCCGGACCGAGTTCAGCAGGTCAGCCCCGGCCTGGCCGGAGACTTGCTGGGCGGCCGGAACCGCGCTGGCGATGCTCTCGCGGGCCGCGTCGGCCACGCCGACTGGGACCCCGGAGGGGACGATCACCTCGGCGCGGTAGACGACGCTACCGATGAGCCCCAGGATCGCCACCCCGAGCGCCGTACCGAACTCGCCGAGAGTACCGGACAACGACCCGGCCGACCCCGCCTTCTCCGGCGGCGCGGACGACATGATCAGGGTGGCGCTCAGAATGCCGACCGCGCCACCGCCGACGAAGGCAATGGTGAGCCCGGTCAGCAGGGTCGCCAGGCCGGTGGGGCTGCTTGTTACCTGAGTGATCACCAGCATGCCGATTGCCGCGAGCACTGCCCCGGCGGCGAGCACATAGGCGGGGCGGACCTCACGCGCGGTCGCGGCGGCCAGGTTGCCCACGACGATCATTGCGATGGCGGGGGCAAGCATCCACAACGCGACCCGGAACGGCATGAGCCCTTGGACCATCTGCAAGAACAGGGTGGCCATCAGGGTGGTCCCACCCGAGAAGAGCGGCGCGCACAGCGCGAGCAGCGCCGCGGCGGCCAGCGCACGGCTGTTGAACAGGCTCAGGTCCAGCAATGGACTGCTCAGCTTCCGCTGGCGCTGCACGAACACCAGCATGAAGACCAGACCGGCGACGATCGCGGCGATCGGCAACACGTCCCAGCCGGTCCTGGCCGCTTCCTTGAGTCCGTAGATGATAGGCAAGATGGTCGTCAGGGACAGCACCACACTGATCGCGTCCAGTCGGCCCGCACTCGGGTTACGGGACTCGGGCACCAGGAACGGGCCCGCGAGCAGCAACAACGCCATGATCGGTACGCCCATGAGGAAGATCGAACCCCACCAGAAGGATCCCAGCAGCAACCCGCCGACCACCGGGCCGAGCACGATGCCGGCCATCAGGGACGTCCCCCACATGCCCATGGCGGCCGCCCTCTGCCTGGGATCCCTGAACATGGTGCGAATCAGCGCCAGGACCGAGGGTGTCACCGCTGCGCTGGCGATACCCAGCAGGGCGCGGGAACCGAGCAGCATCGTGGTGGAGATCGAGTAGGCGGCCAGTAAAGACGCGGCGATGAACGCCACCGCCCCCAACAGCAACAACCGCCGCCGGCCGATCAGATCGCCCAGCATGCCCATCGTGACCAGGAACCCACTGACCATGAAGCCGTAGATATCCGTGATCCACAGCTGCTCGGTACTGTTGGCCCCCAGGTCCGCGGTCACCTGCGGCAGCGCCAGGAACATCACGTTGATGTCCACGGCCGCCAGCATGGTGGGCAGGCACAGTACGGCCAGCCCGAGCCACTGCCGCGGCCCGGCCTTGGAGGAAACGTCGATTGCAGTCAATCTCTTGGTCCTCTCACTGTTAGGTGGCACTGGCGATGCCCGTAATGGGCGAATGCGTGCCGGCGTCGACGGCATCACCGAGCGCGTACACGGCGCTCTCCCCGTCGGCGACCGGGCGGCCGGGGCGGTTGGCGGGCTGGCGGCGGGCTGGCGGCGGGCTGGCGGCGGATTGACGATCGTCACCACCGGCGAACGTCCCGCGTGCCCGCGAATCGGCAGGGCGCCTGGGCGTAGCCAGTGCGCGCCCGAGCTCCGACCGGGGCGTTCAGCTGGGGTCGCGTCCGAGAAGACCGAGCAACCGGTCCTGCGCCGGAGCGTCCTCGGGGACCTTCACCTCCGGGCCGCACACGCCTTGCGCCCGCAGTGTCTCCTCCCCGAGCACCATGAACACCCCGTGCCAAACCTTCCAGACCCGATCGATCTCAGCCGGGTCGATCCTGTCGTCCTGCCCGACGGCCCGGGCGAGGTCCCACCCGTGGATGACGAGGTCGGCGCTGATGACCTGGTCAATGTGCTGCTCGACCGTCAGGCGGCCGACGGGAGTGTCGTCCTCGGTCCGGGCGAGCTGGGGATCGTCGAGCACGGCCTCGACGTCGGCGCGGGCGGACCTGAAGGCGACCAGCGGGTCGTCCTCCACCGTCGGCGCCGGGCTGAGCCGGCGGCCGAGGGGGCGCAGCATCACTCCGTGGACGACGTGATTCGCGCCGCCCGGCTGGCGAACATTCATGATCGGATTCTCGAGCTGCCGCGCGGATACGAGACGGTGATCGGTGACGACGTCAAACTGTCGGGTGGAGAGGCGCAGCGGATCTCGCTCGCACGCGCACTGCTCGCCGCCACGCCCGTTCTGGTGCTCGACGAGGCGACCTCCTTCGCCGACCCGCAGACCGAACAGGCGGTGCGCCGCGCCCTGGCGACGCTGGGTCGCGATCGGACGATTCTGGTCATCGCCCACCGTCTGGAGACGGTCGCCGACGCCGACACCGTCGTGGTGCTGGAGGACGGGTCGATCGTCGAGCGCGGGAGGCCCGCCGAACTGCTGGCACAGGACGGAAAGTTCGCCGCGTTCTGGCGATCCCACCGATCGGCGATCGCCGACGAGATCGAAACCCGTGGTGGCGTACTGCAAGGAGACGAGCCCCGATGATTCGAATGCTGCTGCGCGTGCTGGGACACGAGTACGCCCAGCCGATGCGTCGCACCGTGGTCCTGATGACGATGACCGCGATAGCCGAGGGTTTGTCCTACGCACTGCTGGTTCCGGTGCTGCGGGCGCTGTTCGGGAGCACGCCCGAAGATGCCGGGCCATGGCTGATCGCGTTCGGGGCCGCGGTCGCGGTCTATGCGGCACTGCGCTATCGCAGTGATGTGTCCGGTATGCGCGTCGGGACCACGATGCTGCGTGGCATGTATCACCGGCTGGGCGATCATCTGGCCCGATTGCCCCTGGGCTGGTACAGCGCCGGCCGCGTCGGGGAGGTGTCCGTCCTGGCCAGCCGCGGCCTCCTGCAGGCGATGGGTGTGGCGGCGCATCTGCTGGCACCGTTCATCTCCGCTTGTGTGACTCCCCTGGCGATCGTTGTCGTGATGCTCGGCTTCGATTGGCGCATGGGGTTGGCCGCGTTGGTCGCCGCACCCGTCGTGGCGGCGATCCAGGCCTGGACGGCACGGTCGATGGCCGCCGGCGATGCCGAGCGCCACGAACGCGACCACGAGGCCACCGGGCGCGTCATCGAATATCTCCAGGCCCAGCCGGTGCTGCGAGCCGGCGGCCGGACCGTCGAACGCTTCAAGCTGCTCGACGACTCGCTGCGCGAAGTCCAGCGCGCGTCCCGCCGTACCGTGCTGTCGGCGTTGCCCGGCACAGTGGGCTTGACCCTCTCGGTGCAGGCGATGTTCACCGTGTTGGCACTGGGCGCCTATCTCGCGCTCGGCGGGAGCATCGGTGCGGCGGAGGTTTTGACGATCCTGGTGCTGGCCGCCCGCTGCGCCGATCCGCTGCTGTCGCTGTCGGATATCGGTGGCAAACTGCGCGGCGCACGTTCCGAGCTGGCGAGACTCGACACGGTGTTGCGCACCGAGCCGCTGCCGGAAGCTCGCGAACCGATCCAGCCGGTACACCACGACCTGGAGTTCGAGTCCGTCACCTTCCAGCATGGCGACCGCACGGTGATCGACAACCTGTCGTTGTCCGTTCCCGAGGGACAGCGGCTTGCCGTCGTCGGACCGTCGGGTGCGGGCAAGAGCACATTGCTTCAGTTGATCGCACGGTTCTACGACGTGGACGAGGGCGCGGTGCGCGTGGGCGGTGTGGACGTGCGTGCGATCAGCACTGAGGTGTTGATGGCGCAGATCGCCGTCGTCTTCCAGGAGGTCTATCTCTTCGACGGCACGATCGAGGAGAACGTGCGTCTCGGCCGGCCCGACGCCGACGAAGCCGAGGTGCGGGCGGCAGCGACCGCGGCGCGGTTGGACGAAGTGATCGAGCGACTGCCCGGCGGATGGGCGACGAACGTCGGCGAGGGCGGCGCACTGCTGTCGGGTGGTGAGCGCCAGCGGGTCTCGATCGCGCGAGCGCTGCTGAAGAACGCGCCCATCGTGCTGCTGGACGAGGTGACCTCCGCACTGGACCCGGTGAACGAGGCGGCCGTCCACGAGGGCATCGACCGCCTGATGGCGGGCCGGACGGTGGTGATGGTGGCGCATCGGCTGCGGACCGTCCAACGCGCCGATCGCATCGTCTTTCTGGACGGCGGCCGGATCGTGGAGGAAGGCAGCCATGACGAGCTGCTGCGCCGCAGTGGCCGCTACTCCGATTTCTGGAATATCTCCCTGACACCGGCAGCGCGTGAATGAGCAGGGCCGCCAGGTGCAGTGGCGGCGCGTAGCCCGAATCGGTCGGCGAACGCCGACAGTTCATCATGTCGCGCCTGCGGCTCCGCGGCAGCGGGACTCACCACGATCCGGGTCACTCCCTGCCCCGCCAGCCTCTCGACATCCTCCTCGGTCATGTCGATCGCCCCCCACCGCGTGTACTCCAGCGCCTGCGGATCCCGCCCGGCCTCGACGGCGGCCGACCGGGCCAGCTCCCACTGCGCGGCCCGTTCCCTGGCGTCCAGCGCCCCGCCGGGAAAGTACCCGTCGCCGCGGCGCCCGGCCCGGCGCGCCGCCGCCCGGCTCGATCCGCCGACGTGGATCGGAAGCCGGGCGACCCCATAAGGCTTCGGGAAGCTGCACAGGTCGTCGAAGGCGAAGAACTCCCCCGCGAAGCCGACGCCGTCCTCGTCGCCGCCCCACAGCAGCCGCAGCACGTCGATCGCCTCGTCGGCGCGCCGCCCCCGCGTGGCGAAATCCACCCCCACCGCCCGGGCCTCGCCCGGCAGGGCGCCGAGCCCCACGGTCAGCAGCCGCATGCGCCCCTTGGACAGCACGTCGACGGTGGCCAGGCGCTTGGCGAGGGTCACCGGATGGTGGTACGGCAACAACAGCACCGCCGTCCCGAGCAGGATCCGCCGGGTGGCCGCGGCGACGAAGCTCAGGCAGTCGAGCGGATCCATGTACGGCAGCGACGGCGGGAGCTCGAAGGGCCCGACCTTGGCGCCCGGATAGAGGACGACGTGTTCGGGCAGGTACAGCGACTCGAAGCCGCACTCCTCGGCATGCCGGGCGAACTCCACGATCCCATCGGGGTCGGCGCCGAAATGGGCCGTGTTGTAGCTCAGCCCGAACGTCACCCTCATGATTCATGCCTCCGGTCGTCCAGCAGTCAGGTCCCGCCCACGCTAGAACCCTGACACCGGCGTCAAGGCAACCCACCGGCCGCATCCTCACGACCGCTTGCGGGCCCGCAGCGAGAACGCTTTAATACGCCGAGCCCAGGCTCCCCGCACTCCCATCGCCGTCGAGGAGACCAGATGCCCGTCACCCCAGGCCCAGCGCTCCCCCACCCCGCCGGCGCAGCGACGTTAGCGCTAACACCCGTTCGCCCGACCCCATGAAACTTTCTTTTCTGCCTATCGGGAAAGCGCTTACCACCACCACAGAAAGGACCCCGCGATGCGGTTAAGAAGGGCCGGCGCCGCCGCCGTCCTCGCCCTCGCAGCGGCTACGACCATGACCGTCTCCCCCGCACAGGCGGCCCCGCCGACCAAGCAGATGGAGGACCTGGATCGCGGGCTGATCAGCGTGCGGTCCGGCACGGGCAACCTCGTGTCCTGGCGCCTGCTGGGCACCGACCCCGACGGCGTCTCGTTCAACGTCTACCGCGGCTCCACCAGGGTCGCCACCGGCCTCACCGCCTCCACCAACTACCTCGACAACGGCGCCGCGGCCGACGCCTCATACACGGTTCGGGCGGTGGTCGGCGGCGTCGAGCAGGCCGCCTCGCCGGGCTCGCTCCGGTTCACCGGCGGCTCGTACCTCGACGTGCCGATCCAGCCGCCTTCGGGCGGTACGACGCCGGACGGGGTCGCGTACACCTACAGCGCCAACGACGCCAGCGTGGGCGACCTCGACGGCGACGGCCAGTACGAGTTCGTCCTGAAATGGGACCCCTCCAACGCCAAGGACAACTCCCAGTCCGGCTACACCGGCAACGTGTACGTGGACGCGTACCGGCTCAACGGCACCCGCTTGTGGCGCATCGACCTGGGCCGCAACATCCGCGCCGGCGCGCACTACACCCAGTTCCAGGTGTACGACTACGACGGCGACGGCCGGGCGGAGATCGCGATGAAGACCGCCGACGGCACCAGGGACGGCGCCGGCACGGTGATCGGCAACGCGAGCGCCGACCACCGCAACTCCGGCGGCTACATCCTGGCCGGCCCCGAGTACCTGACCATGTTCAACGGCCTGACCGGCGCCGCGATGTCCACGGTCAACTACGACCCGCCGCGCGGCACGGTCTCCTCCTGGGGCGACAACTACGGCAACCGGGTGGACCGCTTCCTGGCCGGGACGGCCTACCTGGACGGCGAGCGCCCCAGCCTGATCATGGCCCGCGGCTACTACACGCGTTCGGTGATCGCCGCCTGGGACTTCCGCAACGGCACGCTGACCAAGCGGTGGACGTTCGACAGCAACTCGGCCGGCTCGCAGTGGGCCGGCCAGGGCAGCCACAGCCTGTCCGTCGGCGACGTCGACGCCGACGGCCGCGACGAGATCGTGTACGGCGCGATGACCGTGAACGACAACGGCACCGGCATGTGGACCACGCGCACCGGCCACGGCGACGCGCAGCACCTGGGCGACTTCGACCCGGCCAGGGCGGGCCTGGAGTACTTCAAGGTCAGCGAGTCCTCCTCCCAGCCGTCCTCGCTCTACGTCGACCCGCGCAACGGCCAGATCCTGTGGTCCACCCCGGCCGGGGGCGACAACGGCCGTGGCGTGGCAGGCGACATCTCGACCATCAGGATCGCCAGCGAGTTCTGGTCGGCCGCCGACGCGAACCTGCGCAGCGTCACCGGCAACACGGCGGGCCGCAAACCGTCCTCCATCAACTTCCTCGCCTGGTGGGACGCCGACCCCCTGAGGGAGCTGCTCGACCAGACCAGGATCGACAAGTACGGCACCAGCGCCGACACCCGCCTGCTGACCGCGTCGGGCGTGCACTCCAACAACGGCACCAAGGCCACGCCGTCGTTGTCGGGTGACCTGTTCGGCGACTGGCGCGAGGAGGTCGTCTGGCCCACCACCGACAACCGCGCGTTGCGGATCTACTCCACGACCACGCCGACCGACCGCCGCATCTACACCCTGATGCACGACCCTCTCTACCGGGTCTCCATCGCCTGGCAGAACACCGCCTACAACCAGCCGCCGCACACCAGCTTCTTCATCGGCGACCGCATGCCCGCCCCACCCAGGCCGAACATCTACGTGAGGTGAGCTCACCGATTCCGGCATGATCTCCTGGGCCGTCTGCGGGCCGTCAGGCGAGACTCGCGGGCCGTCGCAGCGCCGCGGCGACGGCCCGCCGCATCCGCTACTCCGACGTCGCCATGAGATGGGCGTAACCTTCAACAGCAAGGCACCTCCGTCGGTGTGCCCCATCCATTCCGCCACGGCCTTCGGAGATTGGCGGGAAGACCGATACCGGCCTACCTCAGGCCACCGACAGACAGCCCTCCGCGCCAGTGCCGCTGAAGCGTGAAGAAGGCGATGACGAGGGGAACGACCGACACGAGCGCGCCCATGATGATGAGGCTCCAGAGGGAGGTACTGCCCGCGTTGTTCGCCGAGGCGATTCCCTGCCAGAGGCCGAGGCCGACGGTGACGGGGAACAGGCGGTTGTCGGAGAGCATGGCGAGAGGCAGGAAGTAGTTGTTCCAGGACGCCACGGCAGACAGGAGCAGCACTGTGACCACCGCCGGCCGCATCAGGGGGAATGCGACCTGGAGGAACGTTCGTACCTCACCCGCACCGTCGGCCCGCGCCGCATCCAGGATCTCGTCGGGGACCGCGTCCCGCGCGTATACGTGCATCAGGTAGACGCCGAACGGGTTGAGCAGTGATGGGAGGATCACCGCCCAGATCGTGTTGGTCAGGCCGAACTCGGAGAACATCATGAAGGTGGGGATCACCAGGGCCGTCGCCGGCACCATCAACGCGCCGAGCACGAGTGAGAAGCTGAAGCGCCTGGCGGCGAATCGGTACTTGGCGAATCCGTAGCCGGCCATGACGGCCAGGACCGTGGCGCCGACGCCGCCCGCGAGTGCGTACAGCGTGGAGTTGAGGATCCACCTGCCGTAGATCCCATTGTCATAGGTGAACAGTTGCTCGAGGTTGCCGAGGTAGTCGATCCGCTCGGCGAACCACAGGGTGTTGCCGCCGCCGAACAGGCCGGGGGCGTCCTTGGAGCTGTTGACGATGACCCACCAGAACGGCACGAGGAAGTACATGACCAGGAAGCCGACGAGCACCTGCAGGGGGAGGTGGCGTTGTGGCCGGCGGCGGGCGCCGACTTTGGAGCGGTCACTTATCACAGGAAGCTCCTCCGCTTGCGGGTGAAGAACAGGAAGGCGTAGACGCCGACGAAGACGATCCCGCCGAGAGCGAAGGAGATCGCGGATCCGTAGTTGAAGTTCGCGAGTGCGAATGCCTGCTGATATGCGTACATGTTGGGAGTGAAGTCCGGTCCGATCGTGCCGGCCGCGAGGGATCGCAGAATCTGCGGTTCGTTGAAGAATTGCAGGGTGCCGATGAGCGAGAAGACCAGGATCAGGAGCAGCGCAGGGGCGATCAGCGGGATTTTGATCCGAAGCGCGACCTGCCATTTGCCGGCGCCGTCCATGCGGGCGGCCTCGTAAAGGGCCGGATCAATGCCCTGGAGCGCCGCGTACAGGATGATCATGTAGTAACCGGCCCACTGCCAGGTGACGACGTTGACCAGACCATAGAAGATCAGGTTGCTGCTGAGGAAATCAGGCGGGGCGGTGCCGAGCAAGCCGAAGATGTCGGAGAGCGGCCCGAAGCTCTTGCTGTACAGAAACCCCCACATGACGGCCCCGATGACCGTGGGAATCGCGTAGGGAAGAAAGATCATGAGGCGGGAGAAGCGGGTGAACATAGAGGTCACGGCATCCAGGATCAGGGCCAGCGCGAGGGCGACGATGATCTGCAGCGGGATGGAGACCAGCGAGAAGCGGATGACGAACCACGACCCGGAAAGAAAGCTCGGGTCGGTGAACGCCTTCACGTAATTGTCGAGGAGGACGAAGCTGGTGCCGCCGATCAGCTTCTTCTGGAAGAGGCTGAGGTATAACGCGTACGCGAGCGGCGCGATGAGCAACGCCAGGAAGACGATCCCGAATGGCCCGACGAAGAGCCACCCCATCAGATGCTCACGGAGGCGCACCTTGCCGCGGATCTTGTGCGTTTTCCTTTGGGTGCGTGGTGCACTCTTCTCGATCATGAGGGTCAACCTGGACTCCGAGATCTCTATGCTGGGGATTGCGGATGGGCCGCCCTGGTCCAGGACGGCCCACCCTTGACGTCACTGAACGGTGAAGCCTTGCTCTTTGGCGTACTTCGCCACGTCCTCCTGAAGCCGGTCGGCGGCCTGCGCTCCGGTGACGGAGCCCTCGATGAGCGCACTGACCTGCTTCGTCATGGCGTCGAAGTAGTACTGGCCGAACGGGCTGTAGGTGACGCCCTTGTAGGCGTTCGCCGCAGGCACGTAGACCTCCTTGTTCGCCTGCTGGCCGTCGAAGAACGCGACCTTCAAGTTCACGAATTCGGGGTCGTTGAGCGCCTTGAGGTTCAGCGGGAAGATGATCTGGTTGGTCCAGCCGTCGGTGAGCGACTCCTTGTCGGCGTAGAGGCCGTAGGCGACCTTCGCCGCGAGTTCGGGGTTCTTCGCCTGGCTTGTCACGGAGAAGGCTGACCCGCCCCAGTTCACCTGCACCGGGTTGTCGGCATCCCACTGCGGGAGCGGCGCCACCGCGAACTTGCCGGTGTCCTCGCCCTTGCCGACGCCGGCACCGGTGAGGTAGCCGGGCGCCCAGGCCGCCGAGATGTACGTCGCGTACTTACCGTTGATCACACCGGAGATGTACTCCGGGGTGAACTGGTCCTGCGTCCCGACCAGCCGCTTCTGCGCGAGGCGCCCCCAGTAGTCGAGCACGTCCTTGGAGGCCTGGTCGTTCAGCTTGACGCCGATCGAGCTCTGCTGCGCCGGGTCGTAGGTGAACGGGGCCGCGCCCTTCTGGATCTGCAGCGCCATCGTGAGGGCCGACACGTTCGCGGCGAAGTCGCCGAACGCCGGACCACCCGCGTCCTTGATCTTCTGGGCCGCCTGCTCGTACTCGGCCCACGTCTTCGGCGGCGTGATGTCGTACTTCTTGAAGATGTCCTTCCGATAGATCATCGCCATCGGGCCGCCGTCGACCGGCACGCCGTAGACCGCGTCACCGACCGAGACGTCCTTCCACGCGCCCTCGCTGTAGTCGGCCTTGACCGCGTCGAAGCCGTACTTCTTGATGTCGACGAGCGCGTTCTGGATCTGGAAGGTCGGGATCCGGTCCATCTCGATCATGATCACGTCGGGTGCGCCGGTCCCCGCCGAGATGGCCGTCTGGAACTTGTCGTACTCGTCACTGCCCTGGCCGACGTTGGTCCAGCAGACCTGCACCTCGCCGTTCTGCTTGTTGAAGTTGTCGACGACGAGCTGCATGTTGGGGTACCAACCCCACATCGTCACGACCGGCAGATTCTTCTTGGGGATCGTGTTCGTGCAGTTGCTCGCGCCGCTGCCGCTCGCGGTGTTCGCGCCCCCTCCCCCGCCGGAGGAGCAGGCCACGAGCGCGGTCGCGGCGGCGAGCATGGCCACCGCATGGAGCCATTTCTTGTTCATTGGCATATTTCCCTTGGGGATCGCGGCGCACGAAGGTTCATGCGCCGCCGTTGAAACAAGCGATCGGCCGGGACGGAGCACGGGTGACGCCACCCGCGCCCCGTCCTTGGCGCCGATCCTCATGTGAGCGCTAACGCAGCTTGCGTCCGGCGGCGAAGGCCGGGCGGACGGGCTCGCCTAGCGCTTGAACAGGCGTGGTGCCAGGTCGATGAGGTTCTTCTGCCACACGTCCCAGCCGTGCGGCCCCGGGGTGACCCCGTCGAACTCGTAGCGGATACCGAGGTTGTTCAAGGTGGTCAGGGACGTCATGAACGACGGGTAGACGAAGTCCGTCTGGTCGCCGACGTACAGGCGCAACAGCTTCGTGCCGCTGTTGATCGCCCCCGCGTCGACGCCGGCGGCGCTGCCGAACCCGGCCGAGAACGCCGCGACGTAGGCGAACTGGCCCGGGAAGGCCTTGAGCACGCCGAACGTCTGTCCGCCTCCCATCGACAGGCCGGCGAGGGCCTGCTGCGAGGGGTTGTCGGAGATGTTGTAGCGGGTGCGGGCCGCCGGAACGATGTTCTCCAGCAGTTCCTTGTTGAAGTCGGGCACGTTGCCGTTGCCCATCACGACCACCATCGGCGCCAGGTCCCCGTCGAGGAACTGGTGGTCGAGGATCTGTTTGGCGCGTCCCATCTCGACCCAGTCCGTGTAGTTCTGGCCGCCACCGTGCTGGAGGTAGAAAACGGGATACGGCTGCGCACGGTCCGGGTCGTATCCCGGCGGGGTCCAGACCAGCGCGGTCCGGTCCTGATTCGCGACGGTGCTCCGGTACGTCATGCTCTCGACCTTTCCGCCCTGGCCGGCGGGAACGTCCGTGAGCAGGCGCGCCTTCTCTCCATGGATGAGGAAGGTGCTCCAGGTCGGCTCGGTGGTCACCTTCGTCGGGTTCGACGCGTCCTTGACCGAGACCCGATCCACCATCAGCCGGTAGTAGTAGAACCACGGGTCGAGCGGGCCCACGGTCGCCCGCCACCGGTCGCCCGCACGAGTCAGCGGGATGCGCAGCCAACTTCCGTTGGGCGCCCAGTTCGCCCACACCTTGACGCGCTCAGCGGCAGCGAAGTCCGTCGTGGTCTCGAAGGTGACGAAGCCGTCCTCGGTGACGAACGGCGTCGGGGTGGTGCCGGCGGCCGGCGGGTTGAACTCGCCCTTCAGCTTCCCGTGCCCGGCGCTCGGACCGTGATCCGAGACCGTTCGGAACAGCCGCGGCGCGAAATCGATGAGGTTCTCCTGCCAGGCGTTCCAGTTCGCCCCGGCGTCGGGGTTGACCCCATCGAATTCGTACGCGATCCGAGCACGGTCCAGCGCCTTCGTCAGGCGGTTGGTCGCGTTGTACGCAGGATCCGTCACGTTCCCCGTGTACAGGCGCACCAGCTTGACGTGGCGGTTGATCGCGTTCGCGTCCACCCGGCTGACGCCGTCCGTCAGGAGACCGGAGAACGAGCCGGCGTAGGCGAACTGACCCGGGCGGGTCAAAGCGGCATGCAATGCCCGCGTCCCACCCTCGGCCACACCGGCGATGGCCTGGTGCGCCGGGTCGCCATGGACGCGGTAGTGGCCCGCGACCGCCTTCCGAAGATCGTCATTTGTCCCGTTACCGTCGCTGATCACGACCACCATCGGCTCCATGGCCTTCCGGAGCGACAGATTGTCGAGGATCTGCTTGGCCCGGCCGAGGTCGAGCCAGTCGGTGGCGCTCCCGCCGTCGCCGGACTGCAGGAACAGCACCGGGTATGCCGTGGGGCTCTTGGCCGTGTACCCGGGCGGCGTCCATACCTGAGCCGACCGCTCCTCGTGCTTGGTCCGGTAGGTCAGGATCTCGACCTTGCCGCCCTGCCCCTGAGGCGCGTCCGCCAGCAGGCGCGCCGAGTCGCCTGGCACGAAGAAGGTGCTCCAGAGAGGCTTGGACGCCACGCTGGTGCTGTTCGTCGGATCCTTCAGACCCTTGGTGTCATCGCCCGTGACCTGGTAGGAGTACAGCCCCGACTTGAGCGGGCCGAGGACGCCCGAGTAGACGTTGCCGCGGCGGGTCAGTCCGAACTCCGCCCAGGTGGAAGAAGGGCCGAAGTTCCCGTCGATGACGACCTGCGACACCGGGCCCACACTGGCCTCGATGGAGGCCACCGGAACGCTGAAGGACGCGTAGCCGTCCTCGGAGACACTCAGCCACGGCGTGTCCGCCGCCGCCGGCCGCGGCGCGAGCAACACTGCCGCGATCGCCATGACCCCGGCGCAGATCGCCACTGCGATCCGGCGCACGCCATGGGGGCGTGACCTGCCGTGATAAAGTAAAGAAGGCATGCGAAAACTCCCTTAATGGCTGGCCACGGTTGATGCCCGACTGGCCAGCCTGATTCATGCGGTGGATTGTTTGTGGTTGGTGTTCGCACCTCCATCCGTTGTGGGGTCAGCTTGCCCACCTGACGTTCGTTGCCGCGAACGTCAGGTGCGATGGGACGCCGTACCCGTGGGTAGCGTCATGGTCTCAGAGAGTTCTCGGTGCTGCGGTGGAGCCGCGCACCACCAAGCGGGTCGGGAGCACGATCTGGCTCGGACCCTCCCAATCGCCGCACACCAGCGACTTCAGCATGCGCGCAGCCTCATATCCGAGCCAGTACATCGACTGGTCCACCGTGGTCAGCGCCGGCTCGGCCAACGCGGACTCCGGAATGTTGTCGAAGCCGACCACCGACAGGTCGCCGGGAACGCTAAGCCCCAAGTCCTCCGCGACCTCCAGAGCCTTCAGGGCCATTCCATCGCTCGCCGCGAAGATCGCCGTTGGACGGTCCGCCCTGTCCAGCAGCGCACGCGCGAGCGGTGCCGCGGACTCGGGATTGAAGTCCCCTCGTGCGATCAACTCCGGATCGACGGGAACACCGGCTTCGGCCAGCGCCTTCCAGTAACCCTCCTCGCGCGACCATGCAGCCGCCAGGCTGGACCGGCCCGCGATGAATCCGATACGCCGATGTCCCATGCCAAGTAGGTGCTCGACCACTGTGGTGGCACCCGTGAGGTTGTCCGCCGTCACCGACGGCGCCGTCGAGCCCCTCGCGGGATCGATGACCACGACCGGAGTGCCACTCCGCACCTCGCCCGAGGGGGTGACCACGATGCACCCGTCCGTGAGCGTGCCCGCCAAGCGGGCCAGGTGCCGCTGCTCCCAGCCCTCGGAATACGTCCCGTAAAGATCGCTGTTGGCGTAGATGATCAAGTCGAAGCCCGACTGGCTCAGCGCATCCATCACCCCCTTGAGCACCTCAGCCGTATAGGACTGGAAACTGTGGGTAACCAGACCCAGAACATTGGTGCGGCTGCGCCGCAGGCTCGTCGCCACCAGACTCGACTCGTAGCCGAGCTGCTCGATGGCCGAACGGACCTGCGCGATGGTGCTCGCACTGACGCCGTAACGCCCGTTGACCACCCGCGACACGGTCGCGGTCGAGACGCCCGCCAATCGCGCGACATCACTCATCGTCACCGGCGCGCCGCCATTGGCCATGCGCCCTCACAAGTTGCAATCGTTATCGGTTACGTTTGCAGCGCAAAGGTAAGCGATAACGATTGCAGAAACAAGACCTTTTCGGCCGGCCGTACGTCAGGTAGAACATTGGCCGGATTGCGCGAACCGAAGCCGGGCCTGCCGACGGCGTTCGGTGCCCGTGCGGCGCCAGAACGACGCGTACCACTGCTGAGCTGCGGGGTCGCAGGGCGATCGAGCTGCTATGTGGTGTCTGCTGCTCAGGATGACGGCACGGGACCCGTCGAGTCGCGGACGCTCAGGGTCGTCGCGAGCTGGAGGTGCCGGGAGGCGGGCTGCACGCCGTCCGCCATGCCGAGGACGGTCTCGACGGCCATTCTGCCCATGCCGACGAGAGGCTGCCGGACGGACGTGAGCCGGGGCGTCGTCCACTGGGTCTGCGGCGTGTCGTCGAACCCGGTGACCGACAACTCGCCGGGGACGGAGATGCCGAGTTCCTTGGCCACCGCGAGGACCCCGACGGCGATCTCGTCGTTGCCTGCGACGATCGCGGTCGGCCGCTCGTCGAGCGAGAGGAGGGCATGGCCGTGCCGATGCCCCGCCTCGACGGAGAATGCCTCGTGGCGGATCAGCGCGCGGTCCGGCGCGATGCCGGCCGAGTCGAGCGCGGCCTGGTAGCCGTGGAAGCGTTCCAGCGAGGGGGCAGAGCCCAGGGGGCCGCCGATCCAGGCGATCCTGCGATGGCCGAACTTGATGACGTGCTCGGTCGCCGAGCGACCGCCCGCCCAGTTGGTGGAGCCGATGCTGACGAGACGTGATTCGGTCGTATCGATGGGGTCGATCGTCACGACGGGCACCTCGAGATCCTCCGCGGCGAGGAGCACCGAGTCGGGCACGGCGACGGCGAGCGCGATGATGCCGACGACACCGGACGCCTTCTGCTGCTCCAACCAGGCGCGGGCCGCCGTACGGTTCGTGCTGATCGGCTCGTCGGGCGGCAGGCGAAGGAGGAGCTCGGCCTGCGCCGAGGTCGCGGCCACGAGGATACCCTTGAGCACCGTTCCGGCGTAACGGGACTCCACGATGTCGAGCACGGTGACGAGGGTGCGGTCTCGCGTTTGCTCGTGTCGCACCGCCGTCGGCTTGTAGCCGATCTCGGCCATGGCTCCGAGCACCAGCTCGCGCGTTTTCGCCCCTACATCGCTGCGCCCGTTGAGGACCTTCGAGGCGGTCGCCGGCGAGACGCCGGCCAGACGCGCGACATCCGCCAAGGTGGCTCGCTCGGAACGACCTTGCCGTCGCATCAGGGCTCCCCTCGGGCTACGAAATTATTTCGAAACCTACCACGAACACTTCTCGCCAGGCATCCTCTCTCGTCCACCCCGTTGACACGGGACAGACGCGGCACCTAATGTCCTCGCAATCAACGAACAAGTTGCGAAATATTTTCGTAACCAGCCCAGGACGAGAGGAGAGGCCCATGCGGCTCTCCCAGAAGGTCAGGCTCCTTTCCGCGGCACTCGTGCCGATGCTCGCGCTGACCGCATGCTCGGGCAGCGGCAGCGGCAGCGGCAGCGGCAGCGCAGCCGGCGGTGACGAGCAGGTGAAGGTCACGGTCTGGAGCTGGGATGGCACCGTCGAGCGGGCCGTTCCCGGCTTTCAGGCCGCGAACCCGAACATCAAGGTCGAGGTCGTCAACGCGGGCTCGTCCCAGGACGAGTACAAGGCGCTCGACAACGCCATCCAGGCCGGTTCCGGTGTCCCTGACCTCGTGATGTTCGAGTACTTCGCCGTGCCCTACTTCGCCGTTCCTGGCAAGCTCGCCGATCTCGGGGAGCTCGGCGCCGAGAAGCTCAAGCAGGACTACGTCCCGGCCGCGTGGAGCGATGTGACGGTCAACGGCAAGGTCTACGCCCTGCCGTCCGATTACGGGCCGTCTGCGATGTTCTACAACGCGACCACTCTCAAGAAGGCCGGCATCGACGAGGCCCCGGCCACGTGGGACGAGTACTACCAGGCCGCCAAAAAGATTCGCGCGCTCGGCGACGACTACTACATCGCCCAGGACACGGGAGACATCTTCTTCCTGCTCTCGCTCATCTGGCAGGCCGGCGGTCGCCCGTTCAAGGTGACCGGCAACAAAGTGCACATCGACTTCACGGACGCAGGCACGACCAAGGCCGTGGCCTTCTGGCAGAAGATGCTCGACGAGGGCCTGATCAACACCAAGATCACGGGGTGGTCCGACGACTGGAACCGGACGCTCAACGACGGGACCCTCGCCACCCAGACCATGGGAGGCTGGCTGACCTCGACGCTGCCCGAGCGCGCACCGCAGGCCGGCGGTGACTTCAGGGTGGCCTTGATGCCGCAGTGGCAGCAGGGAGTCAAGGTCGGAGCGGCCAACGGCGGAAGCTCTTTCGGCATCCCGGCCGCGGCCGAGCACAAGGAAGCGGCTTTCAAGTTCCTCGAGTACTTCACGCACGGCGGCGGTCTCTCGTCCCGCGTCGAGGCGGGCGCATTCGTGCCGAACATGTCGGTGCTGGAGAACGAGGCGTTCCAGAGCAAGCCCAACGAGTACTTCGGCGACCAGAAGGTCGGCGCCGTGCTGGCCGAGGCCTCGGAGATCGTCGGCAGCGGCTGGCAGTACCCGCCGTTCTTCGAATGGGCGCGCTCGATCTACGGCGACCTCGCCTCGCCGTACTACACCACGGGCAAGGGCTCGCTCGCCGAGATCCTCGAACAGTGGCGGCAGCGCTGCATCCAGTACGGCAACGAGCAGGGCTTCGAGGTGAGCTAGCGGCTCCTCATCCGGGCGGGGGCCGTCCCTCCTGCGGCAACGGTCCCCGCCGCATCACCACCGGTGCGGAAGCGAGCCGGGCAACGCAATGGATCGGAAGGAACAGACATGGACCAGGCACGTCGCCTCGACGTCACCGCTTCGGCCATGGCACCGCCGCAGGCGGGACGGCATCCGGCGCCGACGCGCAAGCGGCGTAAGCCACAGATCGGGCTGGCGTTCATCGCGCCGTTCGGGGCGCTGTTCGCGCTCGTGTTCATCGTGCCCATCGGGTACGCCGCCTACCTCAGCTTCTTCCAGGACAAGCTCGTCGGGGGCAACACGTTCGTCGGATTCGCCAACTACGGCAAGCTGTTCCAGGATTCGCAGTTCTGGGACGGGGTGGGACGCGTCTTCTGGTTCACGCTCGTCCAGGTGCCGATCATGCTGATCCTCGCCATGGCGCTGGCGCTCGCGCTGGACTCCCTGCGCCTGCACGGCACCAAGTTCCTGCGGGTGACGATCTTCCTCCCCTACGCGGTGCCGGCGATCGTGTCGACGCTCATGTGGGGATTCCTGCTGGGCATCAAGTACGGCCTGTTCGGCAGCCTCAACGAAGCTCTGGGCACGGACCTCAACCCCTTCGCCCCCGACACCACGCTCATCTCCATCGGGGTGATGGTGACGTGGGCGTTCACCGGCTTCAACATGCTCATCTTCTACGCCTCGCTCAAGGCCGTCCCGCGCGAGCTGTACGAGGCGGCCGCGATCGACGGGGCGAACGAGTTCCAGGTCGTCCGCGCGATCAAGCTGCCCGCACTGCGCGGATCCCTGGTCGTCACGGTCATCTTCTCGATCATCGGCACGTTCCAGATGTTCAACGAGCCGCAGATCCTGCCCTCGATGGTGGCCAACAGCGGCGTCACCACCTTCTACACGCCCAACCTGTACGCCTACAACCTGGCGTTCACCGGGTCCCAGCAGGGCTACGCGGCAGCACTCGCACTCGTCATGGCAGCGATCACGATCGCCGTCGCCTACGCCGTCCAGATCAGGGGGTTGCGCAATGCGTCGGACCACTAGCCGGCCGGCCGAGGCCGGGAAAACCTCCGGCCGCGGGGGCCGGCTCCACACGGTGGGCAATCCCAGGAAGAGCACGACTCTCACCGTGATGACGGGCCTTTTCACCCTGTACTGCCTGCTGCCGCTCGTGTGGCTGGTCATCAACGCGACCAAGTCGCAGGCCGATTTCGTGTCGTCATTCGGGCTCGCACCCGGTCGCGAGTTCGCCCTGTGGGACAACATCGTGCAGGTGTTCAGCTATCAGGACGGGATCTTCTCCCGGTGGCTGCTCAACACCGTTCTCTACGTGGTCGTGGGCGCGACCGTGTCGACCTTCCTGGCCGCTCTCGGCGGGTACGCCCTGGCGAAACTCGACTTCACCGGTAAGCGGGTGTTCCTCCTCGTCGTCCTGGGATCGATCTCGGTCCCCGGCATCGCTCTGGCGATCCCGCAGTTCCTGCTGTTCGCACAGCTCGGCATGACCGACACCCCCTGGGCGATTCTCATCCCGTCCTTCATCAACCCCTTCGGGCTGTACCTGATGTGGGTGTTCACGGCCGAAGCCGTGCCGACCGGCCTGCTCGAGGCCGCCAAGATCGACGGCGCCGGGGAGTTCAGGACCTTTCTCCAGATCGCGCTCCCGCTGCTCACGCCGGCGAGCGTGACGGTCCTGCTCTTCTCGTTCGTATCGATCTGGAACAACTATTTCCTGCCGTTGATCATGCTCAAGGACCCCGACTGGTATCCGCTGACCGTCGGCATCAATCAGTGGAACAAGCTGGGCTCGACGGCCGGGAACGGCGCCCTCATCCAGAATCTCGTGATCACGTCCGCTCTGCTGACGATCGTCCCGTTGATCATCGCGTTCCTCAGCCTGCAGCGGTATTGGCAGTCAGGCTTGTCGCTGGGCGCCGTCAAGGGCTAGCAGCGACATGCCGGCGCACGACTGCCGCCGACCATCCCCCGTAAACGATTCTGTGCAGAGAAGTGAGACCATGACGAGCGACAGTGTGTCCGGAGCTCGGTTCCGGATCGACGGTAAGTGGTGCGACGAGAGTGCGCTCCCGCACGTCTGGAGCAGGTGCGTCGGCGCCGGACGGGCGAACGAGGCACTGCGCGCGGACTGGCAACAACAATTCGCCGAGGTCGTCGCCGCATCGGGAATCGAGTACATCCGCTTTCACGGCGTCTTTCACGACGACATGTTCGTGTACAGGGAGAGTTACGGCGGCGGTTTCGGCCCGAACGCGCCCCTTGCCTCGCCCGTGTACACGTTCAGCTATGTGGACAAGGTGTTCGACTTCCTTGTGGACAGCGGTGTCCGTCCCTTCGTCGAGCTGGGCTTCATGCCGCGTGAGCTGGCGACAGAGACCGAGACGGTGTTCTGGTGGGGCGCTCACTGCAGCCCGCCCAAGGACATGGCGCGCTGGGTCGAGCTGGTCACGAGGTCGGTCGAGCACTGGATCGACCGGTACGGCCTCGCCGAAGTGCGGGAGTGGCGCTTCGAGGTATGGAACGAGCCGAACCTGGTCCCCTACTTCTGGACCGGCACGAAAACCGAGTACTTCGAGCTCTACGAGCAGACCGTGCGAGCGATCAAGCAGATCGATCCCGCGTTGAAGGTGGGCGGGCCCGCGACGAGCGTCTTCGTGCCCGACGACCGCTACAAGGGCGAGGTCGAGGACCGATCCGCGATGCGCGAGACGGCCGCCGCGACCGACGTGGACGTGCTCGACTGGCGCCCGGTGTGGATCGAGGACTTCATCACCTGGTGCGCGAAGCGCGAGCTCCCGATCGACTTCATCTCGACCCACCTGTACCCCACCGACTTCGCGTTCGGCGCCGACGGCGAGGCGGTGCAGATCACCCGGTACGCCGACGCGACGTTCGACGACCTGACCCTCCTTCGCAAGCTCGTGCAGAACAGCGCGTATCCCGACGCGGAGATCCACATCACCGAGTGGTCGACGTCGCCGTCGGCCCGCGATTTCATCCACGACACGCTGTTCGCGGCGACGTACATCACACGGTCGTATCTCAAGTGCGCCGCCCTCGCCGACTCGATCTGCTACTGGGCCTTCACGGACGTGTTCGAGGAGGGAGGCGCAGGGATCGGACCGTTCCACGGCGGGTTCGGACTGGTGAACGAGGCGGGCATCCACAAGCCCACGTTCCACGCGTTCACGATGCTGGAACGGCTCGGGGACCGGCTGCTCCTCGCGACGTCCGACGGTGTCGTGACCCGTGACAGCCGGACGTCGGCCGTGTCCGCGGTGTTCTTCAATTACCCCGAGGACATGGCCATGAGGGGTCTCGGCTCGGAGAACGCGTACCCGGCGACACGCGCGCTGGCGGAGATGGGGCCGAGCCGGAGGATCCACCACTCGATCGGCGGCCTGGAGCCTGGCACCACGTTCCTCGTCGAGGTCCTGGACTGGGAGCACGGGAACGTCGCCGAGGCCTGGTACCAGCTCGGGTCCCCTCTCAACCCGTCCCGGGCCGAGAGCGAGTACCTGAGCAAAGTCGCCGACTCGCTCCACAGATTCACACTGACCGTGCCCGACAACGGTGTGCTGAACCTCGATGTCGAACTGACGCCCTGGGCGGTGATGTCGTTGAGTCAGTCGGCATGACCGCGCCACTCACCATCGTTCCTCAGCGAATCAGGGGTGCAGGGCGCGCGCACGCTGAGCGGAGTGACGAAGGCGATGCGTGCCAGATCCGCCGAGGACGGCCCGTCGCGCAGTCGCAGCTCAGCCCTCCCACACCCGGACCGTGGCCTCCACCGACGTGGTCCAGTCATGGCCGCCCGCCTTGCCGGTCAGGACCGTGGTGCCCATGGGCTCGTCCGCGCCCGGGGTGACCTTGAACTCGGCAGTACGTTCCGAGCCGGGGCTCAGGGGCCCCATCACGACCTGGGCGGGCGTGACGCTCCATCCGTCCGGAGCCTCGACGGACACCGTGGCCGAAGGGGCCAGCGGCATCTCGATCGCCCGGACGGTGACGGTGACCTTGGCCTCCTGACCCGGGATCACCTCGGCCGGTGCGCCGAGCCGGACCTTCTGCAAGCTGTACGCGCGATAGGTGTGGCCGGCCTGCCCGGTGAGCTCGATCAGGTCGGGGCCGACCTTCCTAGTGCGGGCCTGGCCGCCGCGCATGGCGTCGACCACCTTGTAGCGCCCGGTGAACATCTCGGCGCGTACTCTCACGGTGCCGTCGCGATCAGGCGTGATCAGGAACTCGTCGGCCTGCCCTTCGCTCCATGCCGCGCCGACGGTGTGACCGCCGCGACCCCGAAGCCCCTTCACCCGTCCCTTCGGCCAGGCCGCCGGCCGGGCCGGCAGCAGGTGCAGCTCACTGTTGTGGCTGTGCAGCAGCATCTCCGCGATGCCGGACGTGGCGCCGAAGTTGCCGTCGATCTGGAACGGAGGGTGCAGATCGAACATGTTCGGCGCGAGCCTGGCCGGTGTGACGAGGGCGCGGACCAGGTCGTGCGCCCGCGTGCCCTCCTCCAGCCTGGCCCAGTAGTTGATCTTCCAGGCCAGCGACCAGCCCGTCCCGTCGTCGCCGCGCAACTCCAGCGTCCGGCGCGCGGCCTCGAACAGCTCGGGTGTGTCGCGCTTGGTGATCTGATGGCTGGGATGCAGGCCGTACAGGTGTGAGACGTGCCGGTGGTTGCGCTCGGTCTCCACCCAGTCGTAGAGCCATTCCTGGATGTTGCCGCGGGAGCCGATCTTCATCGGCGCCAGCCGCTCGCGGGCGGTCTCGACCTTGGCCCGGAAGTCCGCGTCCACGCCGAGCACCTTGCTGGCCTCGGCGCAGCCGTCGAACAGGTCACGCAGGATCTGCATGTCCATGGTGGGGCCGGCGGCCACGCTGGCATTCGGGTGGTGGCTGAGCTCGGGTGAGTTGGACGGGTTCGTGACCAGCCAGCCGAGTTCCGGCTCCGGCACCAGGGTGTCGAGGAAGAACTGGGCGGCGCCCTTCATGGCCGGGTAGTTCGCGCGCAGGAACTCGGCGTCGCCGGTGAACAGGTAGTGATCCCAGATCAAGGCGGCCAGCCAGGCGCCGCCGGTCTGCCACATGCCCCAGAACGCGCCGTCGACGACCGAGGTGGCCCGCCATGCGTCGGTGTTGTGATGGGTGACCCAGCCGCCCGCCCCGTACTGTGCCTCGGCGGTGCGGGCGCCGGTCACGGTGAGGTCCTTGATCATGTCGAACACCGGCGCGTAACACTCGGACAGGTTCGTCGAGTCGGCGGGCCAGTAGTTCATCGGCAGGTTGGCGTTGATGGTGTACTTCGAGTCCCACGGCGGGCGCATCTGGTCGTTCCAGATGCCCTGCAGGTTGGCCGGCTGGGTGCCGGGCCGTGAGGAGGAGATCAGCAGGTATCGGCCGAACTGGAACAGCAGCGCGGCGAACTGCGGGTCGTCGGTGTCCGCATGCTGCGCGATGCGGACGTCGGTCGGCTGGTCGGCCGCCGCGGTGCGGCCGAGCTCGAGCGTCGTGCGCCCGAACAGGCGCTGGTAGTCGGCCACGTGCCGGCCGCGCAGCTTGTCGTAGGGCCGCTCCAGGGCGGCGTTGAGATGCTTCCGCGCGATGCCCTGGTAGTCGCCGCCGACATTCTGGTAGTTCACGTAGCTGGAGCCGATGGAGATCAGCAGTGTCACGCTGTCGGCGCCGGACACCTGCAGAGTGCCGCCGGAGCTGGTGACGCTGCCGCCTTCGGCGACGGCCCGGGCCAGTGCCAGGAAACGGACCGAGCCGGTCACTCCGTCCATGTCGCCCGAGACGCCGTCGAGTGCCACGGTGGTCGCGTCCGGGCTGGAGCGTGTCGTCCGCTGCGGGCTGTCGAACGTCGCGGAGAACGTGATGGAGCCGGGCCGGTCGGCGGTCAGGCGGATGGCGATCACCTGGTCCGGCGCGCTCGCGAACACCTCGCGCCGGTACCGCACGCCGTTCAGGACGTAGCTCACGGAGGTCGTGGCGGTGGTGAGATCCAGCTGGCGGTTGTACTCCGACGCCCCTGCGGCGCTGCCGAAGCTGAGCCGTAGATTGCCGACGGGCTGGTAGGCCAGCTGGCCTGCGGGCTTGCCGAGCATCGTCTGGTTGATCAGGTCCTGGGCCTGGGTCCACTGGTTCTCGAAGACCAGCCGCCGGATCTCCGGCAGCGCCTGCGCACCCTTCGGGTTGCTCTGGTCGTACGGTCCGCCCGCCCACAACGTGTCCTCATTGAGCTGCAACCGTTCGGTATCGACGTTGCCGAACACCATGGCACCCAGGCGACCATTGCCGATGGGGAGAGCGCGGAGCCAGTCGGCGCCGGCGGCCTCGTCGTACCAGAGCGCCAGGTCGTTGGCGGCGCGCACCTCAGGGGGCGGCGTCGAAGCGGCTCGGGCGACCGCCGTCCATTGCATCGGCAGCAGGAGCGCGCCGGCCCCGGCTGTTCCGATCTTCATCAGCTGCCTTCGTGTCAGGGGGTGTTCGGACATGGCTGTTCCCAATCGGTAGGGGGTGCGGTGCTCGGGACGCCGCGTCGAGCTATTCCTGGACCTTGCCTCCGGTGAGGCGGGACAGGACGAGAGCGACGATGATGATCGCGCCGTTGAGGGCCTGGATCCACTGGGCGGGCACGCCGGCCAGGGTGAGGACGTTCTGGATCATGTAGAGGAGGAGGATGCCGGTGAACGCGCCGAACATCGTGCCCTTGCCGCCGTTGAGGCCGACGCCGCCGATCACGGCCGCGGCGAACACGGTGAAGATGGCGCCGTCGCCCTGCGCGGCCGCCACGGAGGCGAGGTGCCCCGACATCAGCAGGCCGCCGAGCGCGGCCAGCACGCTGGCGCCCACCAGGGCGGTCCACAACACCCGGTCGGTACGGATGCCGGCCGCCTTGGCCGCGTCCACGTTGCCGCCGATGGCGTACAGGGCGCGGCCGTACTTGGTGAAGCCCAGCAGCACGATTCCGGCGGCGAACAGCAGCAGGCAGAGCCAGATCGAGGCGGGCACGCCGAGCCACAGGGCCGAGCCGAGATAGAGCATCGACGCCGGCAGGTTGAAGAAGGTCTGGCCGCCGGAGATGCCGGTGAGCAGGCCGCGCAGCACGATGAGCATGCCGAGGGTGACGATGAAGCCGTTGAGCCCGAACCGTACGATCAGCAGCGCGTTGATCGCGCCGATGAGCACGCCGACGGCCAGGGTGACGGGGATCGACCAGAAGCCCGGCAGCAGACCGAGCCCGGCGCCCGAACCGGCGGCCACGGTCAGCCACGCTGCCACGCCCGGCGCGAGACCGAACGTCGACTCCAGTGACAGGTCCATCTTGCCGGCGACCAGCACGATGGTCTGGGCCAGGACCAGCAGCGAGATCTCCGACATGGTCTGCAGGATGTTGATCAGGTTGTCGCCCTGCAGGAAGATCGGGTTGACGATCTGGCCGACGACGGCGATCGCGATGATCGCGGGGATCAGGGCGAAGTCGCGCAGCCGGGCCAGTCGTATCCGTGGCCGTTCCCGCTCGGGGGCGGCGCTCTCGGTGGCGGGCGTGAGAGTTTTCTCAGGCATCGAGCCGGACTCCTTCCATGGCCGCCACCACGTCGTGGTCGTGCCATCCGGCGGCCATCTCGGCGACGACACGGCCCTGGAACATCACCAGCAGCCGGTCGCACAGCCGCAGGTCGTCGAGTTCGTCGGAGGCGATCAGCACGCCGGTTCCTCTGGCGGCCGTTTCCTCGACCTTGCCGAGCAGGAACTCCTTGGACTTGACGTCCACCCCGGCGGTGGGGGTGATCAGCACGAGCAGCCGGGGATCGGAGGCCAGCGCCCTGGCCATGACGACCTTCTGCTGGTTGCCGCCGGACAGGCCCATCACGGGCAGGCCGGGACCGGGGGTCTTGATCGCCAGGTTGGCGATCAAGGTCCTGGCCAGCCGGTCGCGCCGCCGGTTGCTGATCAGGCCGGCCTCGCCGAGCTGGTCGGGGACGGTCATGGTGGCGTTGTCGGCGATCGACATCATCGGGACGAACCCCTGGTGGTGCCGGTCGCGGGGGACGAAGCCGACACCTGCGGCGAGCGCGTCGGGCACGCTGCCGGGACGGGGAGCGCGCCCGGCGACCTCGATCGCGCCCGAATCGGCCGCGCGCAACCCGACGACGGTCTCGGCCAGCTCGGTTCTGCCGCTGCCGGCCGCGCCTGCCAGGCCGACGATCTCGCCGGACCGGATCTGGAAGTCGATCTCCCGGTAGGCGTCGCCGTACGTCAGGCCGCGAACGCCTAGCACCTCACCGGCGCCGCCGGGCACGGCCGTCCGGGAGGACGCCTCTGCCAGGCCGGCGGCCTCTCCCGCCATCGCCGCCACCAGCTCCGCGTGCGGCAGATCGGCCACCGTGGTGGTCAGGATGTGCCGGGCGTCGCGGAAGACCGTGACCGTGTCGCAGATCTCGTAGATCTCCTGCAGGTGGTGGCTGATGAACAGGAAGGTCACTCCCTGTTCCTGCAGGGTTCGGATACGGGTGAACAGCCGGGCGATGGCGGCGGCGTCGAGCTGGGCGGTCGGCTCGTCGAGGATGATGAACCGGGCGCCGAACGACAGCGCACGGGCGATCTCCACGAACTGCCGCTGCTCGACGTCCAGTTCGCCGGCCGGCAGGCGCACGTCGACGTCCACTGACCAGGTGGCGAGCAACTCGGCCGCTTTGCGCCGCAGGGCGGCCCAGCGGACCAGCCCGAGCCGGTTCAGGTCGTGGCGGTGCAGGTAGAGGTTCTCCGCCACGGTCAGCTCGGGGATGATCGTGGACTTCTGGTAGACGCAGGCCACCCGTTGCCGCCAGGCATCACGGTCGGCCAGGCGCGGGGCAGGCTCGCCGCCGAAGCGCACCTCGCCCTCGTCGGGCGCCTGGAGCCCGGTGAGGATCGATACCAGGGTGGACTTCCCGGCTCCGTTGCGGCCGACGAGCGCGTGGGTCTGGCCGGGCATGATGCGGATTCCGGCGCGGTCCAGCGCGACGGTCTCCCCGTATCTCTTGGTGACACCCATCGCCTCGACGAGAGGCGTGGCCGTCTGATCACCCGCCAAGGTTGTTGCCCCACAGAGAGGAGTCGCCCGGCTTGACGCTCGCCACGCCTGCGTAGGTCCCGCCGTCGGCGGTGACCAGGGGCGCGGAGAGCTGGTCCTCCAGCAGGCCGGGGCGCACCTGGATGATGGTGCTGTCGTGGTCGGTCGGGCCCGGTTTGAACGTCTTGCCGTCGATGGCGGCCTTGGTGTACTGCAGCGCGTACTTGGCGTATTGGTCGGCCGGCTGGGAGACGGTCGCGTCGATCTTACCGGCGGCGATCTCCTTGAGCTCCTGGGGGATGCCGTCATTGGAGATGACGAAGACGTGCTTGGGATCGTCCGGCGGAACCAGGAGGCCGCGCTGCTGGAGCACCTGGAGGGTGCCCGACAGGGCGAAGCTCGACTGCATGTAGACGCCCTTGATGTCGGGATTGGCGGTGAGCTGCGTCTGGAGCTTCTGCGAGGCGACCGCACCGTCCCAGTTGGTGGCCTCGCCGAACACCGTGATGCCGGGGTAGCTCGCCTTCATGCAGGCATTGAACGCCTCCGTGCGGTCGCGGCCGTTGATGGAGGCCAGGTCGCCCTGGAGCATCACGACCTTGCCCTTGCCGGACAGCTTCTCGCCGAGGAACTTGCACGCCTTCTCGCCGTAGGCCCGGTTGTCGGCGCGTACCACCATGAAGGCGTCGCCCTGCTCGGGACGGGTGTCGACCATGACGACGGGGATCTTCTTGGTGTTGAGCTGCTGGAGGGTGGGGGCCACGGCGGCGGTGTCCTGCGGCGCCAGCACGACGCTCTTGACGCCCTGGCTGATGAAGCTCTGCACGTTGGCGGTGAGCTTGGAGATGTCGTTCTGCGAGTTGGAGGTCTTCAGCTCCAGGCCGTTCTCGGCACCGAACTGGGGGACGTACTTGATGAAGGAGTTCCAGAAGTCGGTGTCGGAGCGGGGATAGTCCACCCCGACGACCGGCTTGCCGCCTCCTGAGGCGGCCGTGCCGTCGCCTCCGCCGCCCCCGCAGGCGGTGGCCAGGCCGGCCGACAGGGCGACGGCCGTCCCAAAGGCGAGTCCTTTTCTCATGAGTGTTCCTTCCCTGTGCTGGGTGGGGGCTGGGGAGCGCGTCACACCGCACCCGCCGCGTCGGCGGCCCACTGGGGGCCGTGCGGGTAGGCGTACTCGGCGCGGGATGCCGGATGCATCTCGGCGCCCCCGCCCGGACGTGCGGGGGCGAGGTATCGGCCGTCCCGGATCACGACCGGGTCGGTGAAGTGGTCGTGCAGATGGTCGATGTACTCGATGACACGGTCCTCTGCGGTGCCGCTGACGGCCACGTAGTCGAACATCGACAGATGCTGGACCATCTCGCACAGGCCGACGCCGCCCGCGTGCGGGCACACCGGCACCCCGAACTTTGCGGCCATCAGGAGGATGGCGATGTTCTCGTTGACGCCGGCGACTCTGGCGGCGTCGAGCTGCAGGATGTCGATCGCGCCCGCCTGCAGGAGCTGCTTGAACATCACCCGGTTGTGGGTGTGCTCGCCGGTGGCGACTTTGATGGGTGCCACCTGCTTGCGGATGGCGGCGTGGCCGAGCACGTCGTCGGGCGAGGTGGGCTCCTCGATCCAGTACAGGTCGAACTCGGCGAGCGGGGCCAGCCACTCGATCGCCTGTCCGACGTTCCACGCCTGGTTGGCGTCCACGGCGATGCGCACATCAGGGCCGACCGTCTCGCGGGCCAGCCGTAAGCGCCGGACGTCCTCGGCCAGGTCGGCGCCGACTTTCAGCTTGATCTGGCGAAACCCGTCGGCGACCGCCTCCTCCGCCAGGCGGGCCAGCTTGTCGTCGGTGTAGCCGAGCCAGCCGGGAGTGGTGGTGTAGGCGGGGTAGCCCTCGGCCAGCAGGCGTGCGCGGCGCTCGGCACGGCCCGGCTCGGCGCCGCGCAGGATGGCCAGCGCCTCCTCCCGGGTGAGCGCGTCCTCCAGATAGCGGAAGTCGACGACGTCGACGATCTCCTCCGGCGGCAGCTCCGACAGCAGCCGCCACAGCGGCTTGCCCGCCCTGCGCGCACGAAGGTCCCACAGAGCGTTGAGCACGGCTCCAGCCGCCATGTGAATGACGCCCTTCTCCGGGCCGAGCCAGCGCAGCTGGCTGTCGCCGGTGAGCCGGCGGGACACCCCGCCAAGATCGCCGAGCACCTCGGCCACCGGCCGCCCGGTGACCAGCGGCGCCAGCGACTCCACGGCGGCGACGGCGATCTCGTTGCCACGCCCGACGGTGAAGGCGAGCCCGTGCCCTTCCTGCCCGCCGCCGGTCCGCACGATCACGTACGCGGCTGAGTAGTCGGGCTCGGGGTTCATGGCGTCGGAGCCGTCGAGGTGCCGTGAGGTGGGGAATCGGATGTCGTGGGCCTCGATGGCGGTGATCAGCTCGGCCACGACGGCCGCCCTTGGTGATGTTTACACACGAGGGTGTCCCTCCATGGGATGTTTCGGGGAGGTGAAGCGGTCTTCACCACACCGACATGGGATGTCTTTGTAATCCTCGCGAGGGCGGCATGTCTAGACCTCCCAAGGAAATACCGGGAAAATCGCCAATTGACTGCCCCGGCAGGGCACGATCTGATGAGTAGACAACCCATGTCTGCTCATCCATAAGTCCAAATCTTCCTCGAACATAGGATGTCTGTTATGTTTCCCACCGTGAAGCGCGTGCCGATCGAGCGACTCCGTGCCTGGAGGTCGCCCGCATGTCCCTGACCGACGAGGCGATCTCCCGCATCCGGGCCCTCATCCAGTCGGGCGAGCTGCC
Organism: Nonomuraea sp. 3N208; assembly: GCF_052245935.1. Taxonomy (NCBI): domain Bacteria; kingdom Bacillati; phylum Actinomycetota; class Actinomycetes; order Streptosporangiales; family Streptosporangiaceae; genus Nonomuraea; species Nonomuraea sp. 3N208. The sequence continues at coordinate 66,888 of NZ_JBQQBR010000030.1, forward strand.
ACCGGGCGCGCGGCTGCCGCCGGAGCACCAGCTCGCCGCCCAGCTCGGCGTCTCCCGCAACCCGCTGCGCGAGGCGGTCAAGGCGCTGGTCGTGGCCCGGGTCCTTGACGTACGGCGGGGCGACGGCACGTTCGTGACCAGCCTGGAGCCGCGGCTGTTGCTGGAAGGGCTGGGACTGGCCGTCGAGCTGCTGCGCGACGACACCCTGCTGGAGATCGTCCAGGTACGGCGGATGCTCGAGCCCGCGGCGACCGCCCTCGCCGCGTCCCGGATCTCCGCCGAGCAACTCGACGAGATCGGCGAGCACCTGAACGCGATGCGCGCCGCCTGCGATGACGTGGAGAAGCTGAACCACCACGACGCCGCCTTCCACCGCGCCGTCGTGCGGGCGACCGGCAACGAGACGCTGTCCACCCTGCTCGACGGAATCTCCGGCCGCACGCTGCGGATGCGGGTGTGGCGCGGCACGGTGGAAGCCGGCAGCTCGCACAAGACCGTCGCCGAGCACGAGGCGATCTACCACGCCCTGGCCGCCGGCGACGCGACGCTCGCCCAGGCCGCGGCGCTCATGCACATCGGCACGACCGAGACCTGGCTGCGCTCGGTGTTGGGAGACGTCGAGGACTCCCGTGACCAGGGTGTGAACTTCGAGGGCTCCCAGCTCGGCGAGGAGGAGACACGATGAAGGTCCGCCTGGCTACAGGGAGAGCGGCCTGACGGTCGAGCTGCCCGATGAAGCCGGTGCTCCCAGGCGGTGGAGGCGGCGATGAGCAGGGCGCAAGACCGGGACGGCCGAGGCCCGACGTCGGGCGAGAGCGCGACGGCGCGCTAACGTTGCAGGCGCACGGGGGCGCTGGGTGCGTTGCGCCGGACGAGCCAGGCCTCGGTGATGTGCGTGAACATCGCTTCGCTGGCGCCATCGGGGTCATGGGCGGCGATGCGTTCATAGATCCGGCGATGGCCCTGGTTGGACGCCACGCACAGGGCGCGTTCCGGCTTTCCCATGTATCGGGCGGTGTTGATCACCTGGCTCTCCAGCGCTCGCACCACGCCCCGGCCGATGCGGTTACCAGACGCCTGCATGATCGTGTCGTGGAAGGCGCGGTCGTGGTCGGCGTACGTGACGTGGTCGTCCACGAGCTCGTCCATCCGGTCCACCAGAGCACGCAGCCGCTCGATGCTCTCCTCGCCCGCCACCCGGGCGGCGAGGTAGGCCATGTCGGACTCGAGCAGACGGCGTGTGACAACGAGGTCGTCGAGGATCCCCAGGCTCTCGTCCATGTCGATGGTCGCCGCCAGAACGAGCTCGTCGAGCATGTCCCACATCGTGGGCGGGGTCACCATGGTGCCCGCGCCCTGGCGAACCTGGACGAGCCCCTTCTCCTGGAGGATCTTCACGGCCTCACGGACGACGGTCCGGCTCACCGAGAAGGTCTCGCACAGCACGGGTTCGGGGGGAAGGGGCGTGCCGGGCGGGTGCACGCCGCGGACGATGCGCTCCACGAGTTCCGCTGTCACCGCCTTGCCCAGGCTGGCGGGTCGTCGGACCCATGCGGGCGGCGGCGCGGGGACGCTGCCGGGCGATTCCTGCGATGCCGTCATATCTTCCTCCGGTGACCCGCTAGGTCAGCGCCCACCGCGTCAGTATATGCCATCCGTATTGACAGCATACGTCATACGAATTACGTTTCCGGGAAGACGGCCGAGGACGCCGGCCGCATTCTGGAGAGTGATCAGCCATGAGGCAGCGAACACTATGGTCGGTCGTCCTCGTCACGGGACTGGCCGTGACCGGCTGCGGAAGCGCCGCACCGACGCAATCCTCCTCCGGGGAACCCAGGAGCAGGATCGTGGTCTGGGACTGGAAATCCGGCGAACCGCCCGTGGCCTCCTACCTTGAGAAGGCCAAGGCCGACTTCGCCAAGAAACATCCCGATGTCACCGTCGAGTTCGTGGCCCAGCCGTTCGATCAGTACTACACGCTCTTGGGCGCGGCCACCCAGTCGGGAAAAGGCCCCGACGTCATGCTCTTCAACGGCGGCGGCCAGCTCCGCGACCGGGTGGACACGCTCCTGCCGCTGGACCAGTACGTTGCCGAGGACAAGCAGCGGCTGGCGGGCTGGGACGCCTTCAGCAAGGACGGCAAGATCTACGCCGCCCCGGTGACGCTGCAGGGCCACCCGATCTACTACAACAAGACGATCTATCAGAAGGCGGGGCTGGATCCGGCGAACCCGCCGAAGACGTGGAACGAGTTCGTCAGTGGCTGCGCTGCCATCAAGAAGGCAGCCGGCGCCAGGTGCTTCGCCCTCGGCAACAAGGAAGGCTTCGGGATCCAGTTCTTCATGTCGGGACTCGGGCCGGGCATCCTGACGCCCAAGGAGTACGACGACTGGATCTCCGGGAAACGCGACTGGACCTCTCCCCACGTGAAGGAGATCTTCGCCCTGTGGAAGAAGGTCAACGATGACGGCCTGAACAACGACGGGGCCAACTCCACCGCGCTGTTCAACGACGCCTTCGCCGTCTTCAACACCGGTAAGGCCGCCCACATCATCGGGCTGATGTCGGATATCGGGCACTGGAAGGACTTCGGCGAATTCCTGGGTGCCGACCAGGTCGGCGTCATGACCGCCCCAGTGGTCACCGACGGAGCCACGCCCGTGCTCCCCTACGACGGCGGCATCGGTTACGGGGTCGCCAAATCGACCAAGAATCCTCAGCTGGCCGCCGACCTGGTGCGATCGCTGACCTCGACCGGCGCGCTGACCGCCTTCTACACCGGCGCCGGCGCGATCACCTCCGACACCACGATCGACGTGTCGCAGGGCGCTCCCGCCGTGGCCGCGATCGTGCCCCAGATCAAGGACGGCAAGCCCGCACTGCATGTCGCGTTGTCCTCCAAGACTCTGGACCTGATGGGGAGGCTGTCCCAGCAGCTCCTGAGCGGGTCGGCGAGCGTCGATGAAGCGGTGAAACAACTGGCCGCTTCGGACAAGACGAGCTGATCGCGTGCCGATCGGAGGTTCATCACCGGTGGTCCGCTCGGCTGCGGCGGAGCGGACCACCGGAGCAAAGTTCGAGCGGCCAGGACGCCACAGCGGCACCGGAAGGACCCCGCGCGGGGCGCGGGCCGAGCGTCTGGCGCCCTTCGTCCTGGTGGCTCCGGCCGTACTGATCATCGTGGCGCTGCGGTTGTGGCCGCTGCTGCTGGGCGTCAACTTCTCCTTCACCGGCGACGGCGAGCGCAACGGGACCTTCGTCGGCTTCGACAACTACGCCGAACTGCTGAACGATCCGTTGTTCCGCACCGCGCTGGGCAATGTCGGCTTGCTGGTGATCCTGCTTCCCGTCGCGGTGGCGATCCCCGGCCTGCTGGCGACGTTCATCTACCTGCGGGTGCCCGGGCATCGGCTCTTCCGCGGCGTCTACTTTTTCCCGGCCGTGCTCTCGCCGGTGATCGTCGGTGCGATCTTCAACCTGATGCTCGGCTTCGACGGCCCGGTGAACACCGCCCTGGCGCTGATCGGCCTCGGCCCCGTCGACTGGCTCGGTGACCCGGACATCGCCATGTTCACGGTCGTCGGCGTGCACATCTGGGCGACGTTCGGGATGGCCCTCGTGGTGTTCCTCGCCGGATTCTCCACGCTGGACGCCGCACTCCTGGACGCCGCCCGGATGGACGGCGCGTCACTGCCCCAGATCATCTGGCATGTCATCGTCCCGGGCCTGTCCCGCACCATCCAGTTCGTCTTCGTGACCACCATGATCGGAATGCTGACGTCCATGTTCGGCCTGCTGTACGTCATGACCAGCGGCGGCCCTGAAGGTTCGACGTACCTGCCGGAGTTCTACGTCTGGTTCCAGCAGGGACACATGAACCGCCCGGCACTCGCCTCGGCCGCATCGACGGTGCTGTTCCTCATCATGCTCGTGGTCGGAATCCTGCAGGTGATCGTGCTCCGCCGTGCAGGGAGGGAAGACTGATGCCCGGCAAGAGCTTGGGCAGGTGGGTGGCCGCCGTCCCGATGGCGCTCCTCGCGCTGGCGACCGTCTATCCCCTCCTGTTCACCACCAACGCCGCGATGAAGACCCGGCGGGAGTACATCCTCGACCGCTTCTCCCCCACGAGCTCGCTGCACCTGGAGAACGTCGCCGCGGCGTGGAACAGCGTCGGCATGGCGCGCTACTTCGCCAACTCGCTCATCGTGGTGACGGTAGCGGTGATTCTGCTGCTGCTCTTCGGGTCGATGGCCGGCTTCGCACTGGCTCAGTTGCGCTTCCGCGGCTCCTCGGCGCTGTTCCTCGGCTGCCTCGCGGCGTTGTTCGTCCCGTTCCAGGTGATCATGGTGCCGATGGCCCGGGTCATGGCGGACAGCGGCCTCATCGACACCTATCCCGGACTGATCCTGGCCTACGTCGCGCAGTTCCTCCCCTTCACCATCTTCCTGATGACCAGCCACTACAGGACCATCCCAGTGGAGATCATCCACGCGGCAAGGATCGACGGGAACTCCACCTACGGCGTCTACCGGCGGATCATGATCCCGCTCGGTACTCCGGCCCTGTTGTCGGTCGGCATCCTCGATGCCTTGTTCTGCTGGAACGACGTGCTCATCGCCCTGCTGATGATGCCGTCGCCGGAGCATCGCACCCTCATGGTCGGGGTCACCTCGCTGCGCGGACAGTACTCGGACAACATCCCCCAGTTCGCCTCAGGAGTTCTGATCGCCGCGATACCCGTCCTGTTGCTCTATCTCTTCCTTCAGCGTCAGATCGCCGACGGTGTCACCGCCGGCTCCACGAAGGGCTGACATGCGGATTTCGGGGTATCGCACGTTGACAACGGTGCATGAATGGGGCCGCCCCGTCGGCGACGCCAACGGCGTCTACGCCGACGGGAACGTGTCGGTGCCGATCATCATGGTGGACACCGACGAGGGGATCACCGGCGTCGGCCTCGGGCCGCACGCACACCTCGACACCATCTTCGCCGCCATCGAAGGCGAGGATCCGCGCGGCGTGACGGCGCTCTACGACCGCATGCTGCGACAGACCTTCAAGGCCGGCCACGCGGGCGCCGTGTTCGGGACGATCGGCGCGCTCGACACCGCTCTGTGGGACATCAAGGCGCAGGCCGCCGGCGAACCGCTCTGGCGCCTGCTGGGCGGTCGCGACCGGCGGGTCCCAGCCTACGCCTCCGGCCTGGACATCGGCCTGACCGACGAGGAACTCGTCTCCCTCTACCAGGTCTACGCCCGGCACGGGCTGCGGGCGGCCAAGCTCAAGGGCGGCCTCGACATCGACCGCGACCGGCACCGCCTGACACTGGTACGAGAGGTCCTGACCGAGGCCGGGCACGGATCGCGACCGGGCCTGATGCTCGACGTGAACGAGGCCTGGACCCGCAAGCAGGCGGTCCGGCACGTCTGCGAGCTCGAACGCACCCTGGATCTCACGTGGATCGAAGAGCCGGTCCGGCGGTGGGACGCCGAAGGCCTGGCCGTCGTCGGTCGCGGGGTCCGCGCCTCGGTCGCCACGGGGGAGAATCTCACCGGGCTCGAGCAATATCGACCGCTGCTGGCCGCGGGAGCCGTCGACATCGTCCAGATGGCCGCCGTCTGGGGAATCACCCATTTCCTGCGAGTATCCGCTCTGGCACACGCCCATGACCTGCCGGTCAGTCCGATCGGCACCACCCCGATCGCCCTGCTGCACGCCTCGACGTCGGTACCGAACCACCTGATCAGCGAGCTGCAGGACCTGCAGCCACCACTGGGCGTGTCCCTCGACCTGACCGTCGAGGACGGCGCGTTCATCCTCGGAGACTCCGCGGGCCTGGGCGTCACGATCGACGAGGCCGCGGTCACCTCGTTCACCCGTCGGCCGGCCGACGCCATGACGGCCGGCACCCCCAACGTCCGGCCCGAGCACGCCGGACGGCGACTGCTGGCGGTGGCCGATCAGGGCGCCGCATCGCAGCGCCTGCTCACCCCCTAGTCGTAGACCCTCACGACCGGACGGCGAGGTGAACTCGTACCGTTCGCCGCCTCCCGTCCTTGCCACCTACGTGCCGGAAGAAAGGGAACACGCGTGCGTCCGTTACTCGTGCTGCACAGACGAACATCGGCTGCGTCGTCCGCCGCCTTACTGATCGCGGCCGGACTCATCGTCGGCCCGGTCGCCTCCCGGGCGGAGGCCACGGCCCCGGGAGACCAGACGATCGTGGTCGCGCCCGCCGGGACCAAGAACGCCGACGACAAGGGCCCGGGTAGCGCCGGACGGCCGCTAGAGACCCTGGAGGAGGCACAACGGCGGGCGCGCCAGGCGGCCGCGGAGGGCAACCGCGACGTCACCGTCGAACTCCTCGACGGCACCTATCGGCTGACCGCGCCACTACGGTTCGACGCCGCCGACTCCGGCCGGAACGGGCACACCGTGACCTGGAAGGCCAGGCGCGGCGCCAAGCCCGTGCTGAGCGGCGCCAAGCCCGTCACCGGCTGGGTGCTCGACGATGCCGCGACGGGCGTCTACAAGGCCCAGGTCGGCACCGGATTCGACAGCCGGCAGCTCTACGTCGACGGCGTCCTGGCGCAGCGGGCACGCACCAAGCTGGCCCGCGACGACATCACGCTCAACGCGACCGGCTTCACCGTCAACAACCCCGACCTCGCCTACCTGGCCACGCTGCCCGACCAGAAGCGCATCGACTTCCAGGCGATGCTGTCGTTCACCAACCGTTTCGCGCCCGTGCAGAGCATCTCCGGCTCCACGGTCGTCATGCAGCAACCGGCCTGGGACAACAACACCTACGGTTACGACACCATCCAGTCTCCGTTCCGCACGCCGACCATCTTCCTGCTGAACTCCAGGAAGTTCCTCGACGAGCCCGGCGAGTGGTACCTGGACACGAGTGCCGGGACGCTCTACTACAAGCCGCTCGCCGGGCAGGATCTCTCACGTGCGCGCGTCGAGCTGCCTCGGCTGGAGTCGCTGCTGCAGGTCGGCGGGACGTACGACGAGCCCGCCCGCAACCTGCGGTTCGAGGGCCTGACCTTCACCGGCACCACATGGCTGCACCCCAGCACTGCCGACGGATACGCCAACCAGCAGACCGGCACGTTCATCAGCGGCGTTCAGCCGCACCGGCCGGCCGACGCGTTCACCTCGTGCGCGGTCGGCTGCAAGGGATTCGAAGGAGCGCGCAACGGCTGGGCGCAGGCACCCGCCGCGGTGCAGGTGTCAGCCGCGGAGAATGTCAGCTTCGCCGGCGACACCTTCGTGAACCTCGGTTCCGTCGGGCTCGGCATCGGCAACGACGCCAACGCCCACGCCAGCGGCGTGGGATTGGGCGCGCACCACGTGACGGTCACGGGAAGCACGTTCACCGCGAGCGCCGGCGGCGGCATCGTGGTCGGCGGCGTACGGCCCGACGCCCACCACCCCTCCGACCCGCGCATGGTCAACAGCGACATCAAGATCAGCGACAACCGGGTCTACGCGACCGCGCTCGAATACCAGGACCAGGACGCGATCTTCGCCAGCTACGTCACGCGGCTGACCATCGAGCACAACTACGTCTCGGACATGCCCTACACCGGCATCGGCGTCGGTTTCGGCTGGGGCGCCAACGACCCGGGCGGCAGCCCCGAGTACATCAACCGCGGTCTCTACGACTTCCAGCCGATCTACGACACCCCGACGACCTCGAGCGATGTCCGCATCGTGGGTAACCACGTGCGCAACGTCATCCAGACGATGAACGACGCCGGCTGCATCTACACCCTCTCCGCGATGCCCCGCAGCACGATCGACGAGAACTACTGCGAGAACAGCGGGCAGCTCGGCCTGTACTTCGACGAGGGCTCGCGGTACCTGTCCGCGAACCGCAACGTGTTCGTCAACACCGCGGGGCAGTGGGCGCATGCCAACAACCAGAACGGCAACTACACCGGCAACCTCACACTGACCGGAAACTTCGCGACCAACCCGGCCATCACCGGCATCGTCACCGGCCAGCGCGGCAACGTCGCACGCGACAACACCGCCATCACCTCCGGCAACCTCCCGATCGCGGCCAGCGAAGTGATCCACAAGGCGGGTCCGACCGGCCAGTACCGCGGCCCCGCCGACCCGCAGCGCCCGCCGGTCGGCGCCTACCTGGTGGCCGAACCGGTCAGCATGAGCGCCGGTGGTACGAGCACGGTCACCGCCACGGTGGCGAACATCGGTGACAGCCCGGCTTCCGGCCTGCGTGCCCGGATCACCGTCCCCGAGAAGTGGCAGGCCGTGCCCATCGGCGAGCCGCTGAAGCCGGACCTCCCCGCGGGCGCCTCGGCCACCGTGTCGTGGAAGGTCACGGCGCCCGGGTCAGTCACGACCCCGGTCGACCGCGCGCCGGTCACGATGTCACTGACGTTCCAGGCAGGCAGGACCGAGTACGCGCTGAAGAGGTCGCTGACACTGACCGCGCTCAACCCGCTGACGTCCCTGAAGGGGTACGGCTCGGTGCCGAGCCGGTTCGCCGAAGCCGGATCCGCGTACGCCATCCTGACCTCCGGCGCCGATATCTGGCAGGACGGCGGCGCGTCGTTCGACGAGTACGGCGCCATCTACCAGGACGACGCGGTCGGAACCACTGCCACGGTGACGGCACGGGTCACCGAGATGGACAACACCAACTCCTGGGCCAAGGCGGGTGTCGTCATCCGCAATGATCTCACCGCCGCCGCCTCGTCGCCCGGGTACGCCGTCATGGTCGTCACCCCCGGCAACGGGGTCGCCTTCCAGTGGGACTCCAACGGCAACGGTTACCTCGACTCGTTCAGCGCAGTCTCGGGGACCAAGGCGCCGGCCTGGGTCCGCCTCGTCCGCTCCGGCAACGAGGTCAGCGGCTACTACTCCACGAACGGCACCGATTGGATCAAGGTCGGCCCGACCGCCACCCTGCCCGGCATCGCCGGTACGCAGGACGCGGGGCTGATCGCGACCTCTCACGCGGCCGGCGTGACAGGCCAGTTCAGCTTCAGCGACTTCACAGTGAGCACGTAGGGAGTGCACGTGAGTGGAGACACCTTCGCCGGAAGCGGAGGACCGCCTCCGGTGAAGGTGTCTCTCGCAATGTTCCTCAGGTCCGGGTCCAGCGCTGGTTGACGCCGCCGTTGCAGCCCCAGATGACCAGCTTGGTGCCGTTGGCGGTGGCGTTGTTCGGCACGTCCAGGCACTTGCCGGCGCCGACGGCGGTGATGGTGCCGTCGGCGTTGAAACGCCACTGCTGGTTGGACTGCCCGTTGCAGTCCCAGATGATCACATTGGTGCCGTCGACGGTGCCGCCTTCGTAGACGTCCAGGCACTTGTTCCCGTAAACCCGTAGCTCACCGCTCGCGGTGGGCGTCCACTGCTGGTTGGCCTGGCCGTTGCAGTCCCAGATCTGCGCCTGCGCACCGTTGGTCTGCGAGGCGCCGGCGACGTCCAGGCACCGCCCCGAGCCGGCCCCCTTGATCGCCCCCGTGGGCGTAGGGACGATGCCTCCTCCGGTCACGATGTACATGGCCGCCCCGTGCCCGGGCACCGACGCGCTGATGGTCCCGGACGAGGAGGACGTCGTGTGCGCCCAAAGGTCGCGCACCGAGTAGGAGGACGCCGAGCCCAGGCCCAGGGCGGAGGCGGTGGTGGAGACGGTCGAGGTCGAGGTGCCCCGGTTGAGCAGGACGACCGCGACCGAGCCGTTGGACATGGGCTTGCGCCAGACCTCCAGATTCCCGTTGTCGCTGATCTTGTGGCCCTGCCTGCCGCCCCAGTCCTGGTTGACCGCGATGACCTCGGTGTTCGTCAGGATGGACCGGGTCTCCGCGCTCATCGACCGGATGTCATTGCCCGCGATGAGCGGAGCGTTCAGCAGCGACCACAGGCTGAAGTGCGCCCGTCCCTCGGTCGCCGTCAGCGCGCCGACGCCGACCTCCAGCATGTCGGGGTCGTTCCAGCCGCCCGGCCCCGAGTACGCCTCGAGCCCGACCTGCTGGTCCAGGATGCCCATGATGGAGTTCCAGTTCGCGGCGATGTCGCCCGTCGTGCGCCAGGAGTTGCCCACCGGCATCCCCCAGGTCCACACGTTCTCCTGGCCCCAGTTGCACAGGCTGTACACGATCGGGCGCCCCGTGGCGGCCAGCGCGTCACGCATGGCGGTGTAGCGCTGCTGCCCGGTCCTGCCCTGGTGGTCGCCGCAGTTGTCGTACTTCAGGTAGTCGATCCCCCAGGACGCCCACAGGGCGGCGTCGCGCTGCTCGTAACCCAGGCTGGCCGGGTACCCCGCGCACGTGGTCGTCCCCGCCGAGGAGTAGATGCCGAGCTTCAGCCCTTTGGCATGGACGTAGTCCGCCAGGGCCTTCATGCCGCTGGGGAACTTCTGCGGGTCCGGCACCAGGTCCCCGTTGGCGTTGCGGCTCTTGGTGGACCAGCAGTCGTCGATGTTGACGTACTCGTAGCCCGCCGCCGCCATGCCGCTGGAGACCATGACGTCCGCGGTCTGCCGGATGAGGCTCTCGTTGACGTTACAGAAGAAGGTGTTCCAGTCGTTCCACCCCATCTGCGGTGTACGGGCGAGCCCGTTGTCCAGCGCGATGGCCGGCGACGACGTACCGCCGATCGCGACCAGGGAGCCGGCGGCCAGTACCGCCGCCAGCGCCCATCGAATGATCTTACGCATCTGACTCCTCTCAACACGGGATCGGTGAGCATCCGGACGTCCACCGGCGTCACAGAAAGGCGCTCATATCGGCCGATCCGGCAGCACCCGCAGGTCCACCCGCACGCCCCGAGACGACAACCGGGTCAGGCAAGGCTCCAGCGTTGGTTGGCGCCGCCGTCACACGACCAGAGGCTGAGCTTGGTGCCGTTCGCGGTGGCGTCCGGGGCGTCAATGCGCCCTCACCTGATCAGGAGGCGTCGCAGGTAAGGGTGGGTGTGGCCGCGGCGCCGTTGGCGGTGAAGCCGAACGTGGTGGTGCCGTCGGGGGCGATGGAGCCGTTGTAGGCCTCATTGCGGACGGTCACGCCGGCTCCGGAGCCGGAGCGGATGCCGTTCCAAAGGCTGCTGATCGTCTGCCCGCCCGGCCAGGTCCAGCCGACCGTCCAGCCGTTGACGGGGGTGCTGCCGGCGCGGACGGTGACGGTGGACTGGAAGCCGCCGGACCAGGAGTTCACGGTCTGCATCGTGGCCGTGCATCCACCGGGTACCGGCGTCGGACTGGGCGACGAGCCACTCCCGAACTGGGAGAAGAACTTCCACACCTCTCCCTTGGTCCAGGTCGTGACGCCACTCTCGGCGTAGGTCCCATCCACCGGACCGGGCATGTGACCGTTGTCGAACGCGGCCCAGACGACCGGATAACCGGCCCGGCACCCCGAGTAGGTGGTGACGATATGGCTCCGGCTGCCCGAACTCGGCTCGGGCGGGTTCTGCGCGGTACAGCCGTTGTTGCGGACGAACCTGTCACGCAGCGACCGTCCCTGCGAGATGTTGAGCACCGTGTCCCCGATGCCGTGCAGCCCCATGTACGCGACGGGCTGGGTTCCGTCGCTGCACCCGCTGAGCTGCGCACCGGAGAAGACCGCGACCGCCCGGAAGACCGTCGGCCGCGAGCACGCGAGAGAGAAGCTCATCCCGCCGCCGTAGCTGAAACCGGTGGCGAAGCGCTGCGAGGTGTCGACGCAGAGATCCGCCTCGATGAGCCGGATCATGTCGTCGACGAAGGTGACGTCCTCACCGTTGCTGTTCGCCCAGCCATTGTTGAAGCCCTGGGGCGCGACGAAGATCGCGCCGTTGTTGGACAGCTGCCTGAGTCCGTAGAAGGACCAGGGGTACCCGCTGGTTCCGCCAGAGTCGACGTCGGCGGCGGTGCCGCCCCGCCAGTGGAAGCCGAAGATCAACCGGTAGGGCGTGTTGTTCTGGTAGTTGTCGGGAAGCCGGAGGATGAAGGAGCGGTTCTTGCCGCTGGTCTGAATCGACTGCGTACCGCTCCTCAGCGTCGGAGCCTTGCCGCATCCGGCGGTCGTCGCAAGGGTGCCGGCACCCGCGGATGCCGTGGCTCTGCCGACGTCGTTGCTCATCGCCGCACGACCCGTGACCAGAACGAGAAGTGCCGCGACCGCGATCGCTCCTAAGAAGAATCTGTGCCTTGACATCACATAACCTCGATCATGGTGCGGATACCGATGCATCTGGAGAGAGAAACCATTCACTTCCTCCTAATGAGGCGGGAGCGTCGGTCGGCAGGCGCGACAGCCGGCTTGGGACTACTGGAATGAGGCGTCGTCGATGGAGAAGCCGTCGGTACCCGCCGCCGTCTCGACGTAGAAGGTGGCGCCGGTCAGCGCTCCGCTCCATGACACGGTCGCCGTGCCGGTGAGCTGGGTCCAGCCGCCGGAGTTCACCGTCGTCACCGGTGTGAGCTGGAGGTAGCTCGTCGTGCCGTTGGCGGTGACCGCCAGGGTCGCCTTCGCGCCGGGCGTGCCGCTCTGCGACCGCACCCAGACGCTCGTGGTGTAGCTCTTGCCGTTGGTGAGCTTGGTGGTCACATCCTGGGTGGTGCCGTTCCATGACGCCGTGCGCCCGGCGATGGACAGCGCCCGCGCGCCGCCGTGCACGGGGTCGGTGACGGACGACAGGGCTCCGCCGGACGCGCCCCAGCCCGTCGTGCCGCTCTCCATGTCGCTGTTGGTCAGCAGGTTCCCGCCGGTAGCGGGGCCGCCGGTGAACTGCCACCAGTTGACGTTGAACAGGTTGCCGCTCCCGCCCGTGTACTTGAAGTACAGGTCATGGGTGCCCGTCGCGCCGTTCACCGGGCAGGTGACGGTCGTCCACGTCTGCCAGCCGCCGGTGCCCGGCACGGTGCAGGTCCCCACCAGCGTGCCGTTGACGCCGTCGAGGTGGAGCTCGATCCGGCCGCCGCTGGTCGCGGAGGCCACTCGCGCGGTGAAGGACGTCGCGCCTGAGCCGAAGGCGACGCCCTTGACCTTGATGTGGTCGCCGTTCTCGATCCAGCCGACGTTCATGCCGCCCTCGCTGGAGGGTTCGGTCTCCACGCCGGACTCCCAGGCGATCGTCTCGGCCTCCTGGCGGACATAGGGGTTCAACGTGCCCACCTGAGGCGCCCCGGTCGTGGTCATGTTGATCGTGGGGATGGTTCCGTCGGCGTTGTAGCTGAACTTCACCACGGCAACCGAGCGGGTGAAGCCGCCACCGCCCGGCAGGGCGCCGTTGTGGTAGAAGAAGTAGGACCCGCCGTTGAAGTCGATGATTCCGGGGTGGTTCGTGAAGCTGCTGCCCTGCGTGGGCATGACCGTCCCGCGGTAGGTCCAAGGCCCGGTGGGGCCAGGGGCCGTCGAATAACCGATGAACTCAGAGCAGCATTTCGCCGCGAAGACGTTGTAGTAGAGGCCGTTGCGCTTGTAGACCCAGGGCCCCTCTTCGTACAGGGTCGGACGGCTCGTGTTGCCGGTGCGGGTGCCGAACCCCGCGGTGGTGAGCGGAATCTGGGTGGGGCTGCCCGAGTACGAGATCATGTCGGCGTTGAGCCTGACGTACCAGAGGTTGGGGTTACCCCAGTACAGGTAGGCCTGCCCGTTGTCGTCGATGAAGACCGTGGGGTCGATCTCGCCGTTCCTGACGAGAGGGCGGCCGATGGCATCCGTGAAGGGCCCGGTGGGGCTGTTGGAGACCCCGACGCCGATGGCCATCTGGCCGCTCGCCCGGTCCTTCACCGGGACGTACCAGTAGAACTTGCCGTTCCTGTAGACGGCCTGGCCGGCCCACGCGTCCGCGCTCGCCCAGCTGAAGGTGGCGACGCTCATCGGCGAGCCGTGGTCGGTCCAGTTCACCATGTCCGCGGACGACCAGACCCGCCACTCCTTCATGGTGAAGTACGTCGAGCCGTCCTCGTCGTGTCCCGTGTAGAGGTAGACCCGGCCATCGTGCACCAGTGGAGCGGGGTCGGCGGTGTAGATCGTCTGGACGATCGGGTTGTCCGCCCTGGCCGTGCCCGGAATCACCGTCACGGCGCAGAGCAGCGCCACGATCGCCAGCACACCGCGCCTCGCCATGACGCCGAGCCTCGCGATGACGCCGAACCGAAGGGGGGATGCGACTTTCATGGTCACCTTCCGAAGTCGGGCGGGCATGGGTGCGAGCCGCGGTGTGTCAGGTGCGGGTCCAGCGCTGGTTGGCGCCGCCGTGGCAGGAGTAGAGCTGGAGCCGGGTGCCGTTGGCGGTGCCCTGGCCCACGGCGTCCAGGCACAGCCCGGACTGCACGCCGGTGATGGTGCCGTCGGCGTTCAGCTGCCATTTCTGGTTGGCGCCGCCGTGGCAGGAGTAGATCTGGATGACGGCGCCGTTGCCGGCGCCGGCCGCGTCGAGGCACTTGTTGCCATAGACCCTGAGCTCACCGGCCGAGGTGGCGGCCCACTGCTGGTTGCCGCGCCCGTTGCAGTCCCACAACTGCACCGCGGTGCCGTCAGCGGTGGCGGCGTTGGGCACATCCACGCAACGCCCGGAGCCGACTCCCTTGATCTGCCCGGCGGGTGGTGGCGTCGGCGTCGTGGTGGACGAGCCGCCGTCCAGGCCGAAGAAGCGGATGGCGTGCGCGGCCATCCCTGGTCGCGGCAGATCGTGGCCGGCTCCGGTGATGGTGTACGCCTCGACCTGCCCGGAGCCGAAGACTCGCCGGGTCCATCCGGATTGCGGGCTGTCGGTGGAGGTCGGGGTCTGGCCCAGCCCGTGCACGTTGGTCCACTGGTCGACCTCCTCCTGCAGCATCGTGTACGGCAGCACGGAGTCGGCGGTGCCGTGCCAGGCCATCACGCGCGGCCGGGGCCCGGTGTAGCCGGGGTAGGCGTTCCTGACCAGGTCACCCCACTGCTGCGGCGTCTTGTCCCCGCAGCCGGCGGGCCCGAGGCAACCGTAGGGAACACCCGCGAACGGCGCGCCGGCCTTGAACACGTCCGGATACGTGGCGAGCAGGTTGTTGGTCTCCATCGCGCCGGAGGAGAAGCCGGTGGCGAACACCCGCTCCGGGTCACCGTTGTAGCGTTGCAGCACATGGGTCGTCATGGAGACGATCGACACCGGGTCACTGCCGCCACCGTGGCGCAGGGCCTCGTTGGACCACACATCGAAGCAGTTCGACATGCCGTTGGCGCTCTTGTTCGCCTGCGGGTAGATGACGATGAACCCGTACCGGTCGGCCAATGAGGCGAACTCGGTACCCTGGTGGAAGCCCGGGGCCCAGCCGTTGCAGCCGTGCATCGCCACCAGGACTCCCGGGCGGGATGCCACCGTGTCGGGGACGTAGAGGTACATCCGCAGACCGCCGGGGTTGGTGCCGAAGCTCGTCACTTCGGTCAGGACCGCCGCCGACGCTCCCGGCGCAACCGTGAGGAACATGGACAGAGCGGTGGCTAACGCCGTGATCAGAGCCGCCAGGGCGGCTCCGATGCCCGCGTACCTTCTCGTACGGGGTTCGCTTCGCGTCATTGGTTCGCCTCTCCGCTGTTAGCGCTAACAACCTGCTGGCCTGGTCGAGCTCCCCTAGGGCCGGTGGAGGTGGTGGCGGGACGGAGCAAACACGAGGCAGAAAGGTACTGTCAAGAGCGCCTTAACGTGCAGCGGACCGGCGGAGGCGGCGTCCGAGCGCGCTCACCTCGGATTACCGAGCCTGGCCGCAGTCGACCAGCGAGAGCGTCGCCATGAAACTTTCATTTGAACCCCACTCGAAGAGTCCAGCCGAAACTTTCAAGGGTCACAATTCACACTTGAGCCAGCACAAGCGGCGCAGGCAGAGGTAGGCTCCGCCGATAATTTTCACTATATCCTTGACAATTTTCGGCGAGCTTCCCACACTGAGTGCCCGAGGTGATCTCCCTACCGGCTCGGTGGTGCTCAACAGGGACTGCCGTCCCGACACCTGTGCGTCCCTACCGGGGCGCGGCGTCGGTCCCGCGGGTGTGTCCCGCACGAACCCTTCCCCATGTTTCGCATACGGAGGCTCCAGCATGCGTGTCAACGCCATGTCCCCACCTACCGCCCGACGGCCGCTCGGCGCGCGCCGCCGGGCGCTGATCACCGGCGCGCTCGGCGCACTCGGCGTGATCACGGCACTGGCGACGGCGATTCCGGCCGATGCCGCGGAGAGCACGCTCGGCGCGGCCGCCGCGCAGAGCGGCCGCTACTTCGGCACCGCCATCGCCTCGGGCAGGCTCGGCGACTCCGCCTACACGACGATCGCCAATCGCGAGTTCAACATGGTGACGGCCGAGAACGAGATGAAGATCGACGCCACCGAGCCCAACCAGGGGCAGTTCAACTTCTCCGCCGGGGACCGGGTCTACAACTGGGCCGTGCAGAACGGCAAGCGGGTGCGCGGGCACACCCTGGCCTGGCACAACCAGCAGCCGAACTGGATGCGGCCGATGGAGGGCAGCTCGCTGCGCCAGGCGATGATCAACCACATCAACGGCGTCATGGGCCACTACAAGGGCAAGATCTACGCCTGGGACGTGGTCAACGAGGCCTTCGCCGACGGCAACTCCGGCGGCCGGCGTGACTCCAACCTCCAGCGCACCGGCAACGACTGGATCGAGGTGGCCTTCCGCACCGCGCGCGCCGCCGACCCGGCTGCCAAGCTGTGCTACAACGACTACAACATCGACAACTGGAGCTGGGCCAAGACGCAGGGCGTCTACAACATGGTCAGGGACTTCAAGGCCCGCGGCGTGCCGATCGACTGCGTCGGCCTGCAGTCGCACTTCAACAGCAACAGCCCCTACAACAGCAACTACCGCACGACCATCCAGAGCTTCGCCGCGCTGGGGGTCGACGTGCAGATCACCGAGCTGGACATCCAGGGCGGCTCGGCCACCACGTACGCCAACGTCGTCAACGACTGCCTGGCGGTGCCGCGTTGTACCGGCATCACGGTCTGGGGGGTTCGCGACACCGACTCCTGGCTCGGCGCAGGCGCCGCCGCGCTGCTCTTCGACGGCAACGGCAACAAGAAGCCCGCCTACACCGCGGTGCTCAACGCGCTCAACGGCGGCAGCACGTCGCCGACGCCCGGCCCGGGCGGCGCCGGACAGATCAAGGGCATGGCCTCCGGCCGCTGCGTGGACGTGCCCAATTCCAGCACCACCGACGGCACCGCGGTCAACCTGTGGGACTGCAACGGTCAGACCAACCAGCAGTGGACGCAGTCCTCGGCCGGGGAGCTGAAGGTCTACGGCAACAAGTGCCTGGACGCCGGGGGCACCGGCAACGGCGCCAGGATCCAGATTTACTCCTGCTGGGGTGGCGACAACCAGAAATGGCGCGTCAACTCCGACGGCACGATCGTGGGCGTGCAGTCCGGGCTGTGCCTTGACGCCGTCGGCGCCGGCACCGGCAACGGCACGGGGCTGCAGCTGTACAGCTGCCACGGCGGCAGCAACCAGAAGTGGACCTACAACGCGAGCGCTGCGTGAG
The DNA here is from genome assembly GCF_052245935.1 of Nonomuraea sp. 3N208. Classification (NCBI taxonomy): domain Bacteria; kingdom Bacillati; phylum Actinomycetota; class Actinomycetes; order Streptosporangiales; family Streptosporangiaceae; genus Nonomuraea; species Nonomuraea sp. 3N208. The sequence goes on from NZ_JBQQBR010000030.1 coordinate 84,399, forward strand.
CTTCACCGACTGCTCACCCTGGCGCCTGGGCCTGCTGACCCAGAACAGCTCCACCTGCTGACCGCACCCCCGGTGCGACCCTCCCTCGACCCCCGTGGGGAGACCGAGGGAGGGTGAGCCACGCCCGTCCGAAGCGGCCGGGTGTGGCTCACCCGTGCTGTTGAGGCGCCACTGCTGGTTGGCATTGCCGTTGTAGCTCCCCTGCTTGAGCACCGAGCCGGAGGGGACGTTGCCGCCGCTGTCCAGCACCAGACCGGTGGTGACGTTCGTGATCCATACGTGGCTCGCCGGCGGGCCGGACGCGGTCATGCGATACGTGCGCCCGGCTTGGCCGGTCAGTGCGATGACGTCGGACTTGGGCCTGGTGCCACCGACGGTGCGAGACAGAAACTTAACCCTTGATCCGTCGCAAGTTACCTGTTGCCAACCGGTAACTTCTGTGAAACTTTCACATGCACGAGCAGTGCGGCGCGATCTCCTGGGAGGCAAAACTCCAGGCGGGAAGGCGTTCCGATGGCAACGCCCAGGCCGGCGAGGGTTCCCCTCGTTGACGCCGGGCCGGACCGTCGGATGTACTCCGCGACAACGCGCTCAACGGAGTAGGCCACACAGCTCTCTGCAGGATCGGTTGTTAACGCTAACAGATTTCGTGGCCCATCTGCGATCTAGTCAAGGAGCCCTGGATGTCCCCCCTCATCCCCGGCGACGGCGACGGACACACCGTTCGCTGGTATGCCATGGTCGCCACAGCGCCATATCAGTCAACGGCTCGATGCGCATTGGCCTCCAGAACAGCCATGGCGGCCGCGGCTCCGCATAGCCCCCTGGCAGGATTCGCACCGCGAGCCGACCCCGCCTTCTCTCGCGTGGCCGGATTGGCCAACGGCGACTGGTCGTCGTTCCGGTCGCACAGCTTCCCGGCCTCTCACCTGGCACCGAGGCTACATGCTGCGCGTCGACCCGATCAGCTCCTCGTCGAGCGCCGCGACCGCCAAGACCCCGACCTGGGTGACCTCACTACCGAAATGTTAACGCTAACACATCCGCCGAGAGCGGCATCTCCACGCCGACAACCATGGGCAGCCTCACCGAGAGCCTGACCCGGTGAACACGCGACCGGCGGGGGCCGGTCACCGCCCCCCATCTCCAAGGAGCTCCGCATGTCCTTGAGTCGTCGCCAGATCTTTCAGGCCGCGGGCGCGACCGCCGCACTCTCGGTCGCCGGCCAGGTAGCCGGCACATCCCCTGCTCTGGCCGCACTCCCCTGGGCCAGATCCGACATCGGCGTCTCGGCCTACGAGTTCGACCTCGGCCAGGTCCGGCTGACCTCCGGCCGTTGGCTGGACAACCAGAACCGCACGCTGAACTACCTGCGCTTCGTCGATGTCGACCGGCTGATGTACGTCTTCCGGGCCAACCACCGGCTGTCCACCAACGGCGCGGCGGCCAACGGCGGCTGGGACGCGCCGAGCTTCCCGTTCCGGTCCCACATGCAGGGCCATTTCCTGACGGCGTGGGCGCAGGCCTACGCCGTGCTCGGCGACACCACCTGCCGGGACAAGGCCAACTACATGGTGGCCGAGCTGGCCCGATGTCAGGCGAACAACGGCGCCGCCGGATTCACCAGCGGCTACCTGTCCGGTTTCCCCGAGTCGGACATCACGGCCGTGGAGAACCGCACCCTGACCAACGGCAACGTGCCGTACTACTGCATCCACAAGACCCTGGCCGGGCTGCTGGACGTCTGGCGGCTGATCGGCAACACCCAGGCCCGGACCGTTCTGCTGGCCCTGGCGGGGTGGGTGGACGCCCGCACGTCGCGGCTCAGCTCAAGCCAGATGCAGGCCATGCTCGGCACCGAGTTCGGCGGCATGAACGCCGTGCTGACGGACCTGTACCAGATGACCGGCGACTCCCGCTGGCTGACCACGGCCCAGCGGTTCGACCACGCGGCCGTGTTCAACCCGCTGGCCGCGAACCAGGACCAGCTCAGCGGGTTGCACGCCAACACCCAGGTGCCCAAGTGGATCGGGGCGGCCCGAGAGTACAAGGCAACGGGCACCACCCGTTACCGCGACATCGCCGCCAACGCCTGGTCCATCACCGTCGGCGCGCACACGTACGTGAACGGCTCCAACAGCCAGGCCGAGCACTTCCGCGCCCCCAACGCGATCGCCGCCCACCTGACCAGAGACACCGGCGAGGCGTGCAACACCTACAACATGCTCAAGCTGACCCGGGAGCTGTGGCTGCTGTCGCCGACCCGGGCCGACTACTTCGACTATTACGAGAACGCCCTGCTCAACCATTTGATCGGGCAGCAGAACCCGGCTGACGCACGCGGGCACGTCACCTACTTCACCCCGCTCAACCCCGGCGGACGCCGGGGTGTCGGCCCGGCCTGGGGCGGAGGCACCTGGAGCACGGACTACAACTCCTTCTGGTGCTGCCAGGGCACCGGGATCGAGACCAACACCAAGCTGATGGACTCGATCTACTTCCACAACGGCACCACCCTGTTCGTGAACCTGTTCACGCCCTCCACACTCAACTGGGGCCAGCGCGGCATCACGGTCACCCAGACAACCTCCTACCCGGCCGGCGAAACCACGTCGCTACAGGTCACCGGCAACGTGAGCGGATCGTGGACGATGCGCATCCGCATCCCCGCCTGGACCCAGGGCGCGACGATCAGCGTCAACGGCGTCCAGCAGAACATCGCCACCATGCCGGGCACCTACGCCGACCTCACCCGGTCGTGGGCGTCGGGCGACACCGTGACCGTGCGGCTGCCCATGCGGGTGGTCATGAAGGCCGCCAACGACAACCCCGACGTGCAAGCCGTCACCTACGGCCCGGTCGTGTTGTCGGGCAACTATGGCAACACCGGCCTGTCGTCGGCCCCGGCCCTGACCCCCTCCTCGATCACCCGGACCAGCACCTCCTCCCTGGCCTTCACGGCCACGGCCAACGCGGCACCTGTGCAGCTGGGCCCCTTCTACGACGCTCACGACCACAACTACGTCGTCTACTGGAACACCGGTGGCCAGGGCGGCACCGGCGCGGCGAGCTTCCGGCTGATCAACGCGGCCAGCGGGCTGGCCCTCGGCATCCAGAACATGTCCACCACCGACGGCGGCCTGGCCCTCCAGTGGACCGACAACGGCACCGCCGATCATGACTGGATCCCGGTCATCGACGGCAGTGCCCTGCGGTTCCGCAACGTGCACAGCGGCAAGGTGCTCGGCGTCGAGAACATGTCGACCGCTGACAATGCCAGGGTGCTCCAGTGGGGTGACACCGGCACCGCCGACCACCGCTGGACGATCAGCGACGTCGGCGACGGCTCCGTCAAGATCCGCAACGTCCACAGCTCCAAGCTGCTCGGCATCCAGAACGGCTCGACCGCCAACGGCGCCCAGGTGGTCCAGGACTCCGACAACGGCAGCCCGGACAATCAGTGGCGGTTCGTGCCGAACGGCGCGCGGCGCATCCAGAACGTAGGCACCGGGATGGTCCTCGGCGTCACCGACATGTCCACGGCCGACGGCGCGCTCGTCGTCCAGTGGGGCGACACCGGCACCGCCGACCACCTGTGGACGACGATCATCGACACCGGCGGCTACCTGCGGCTGCGCAATTCCCACAGCCAGAAGGTGCTGGGCGTGGAGAACATGGGCACCGCTTCCGGGTCGCGCGTCGTGCAGTGGGCCGACAACGGCACCGCCGACCATCGCTGGCGGCTGCGCTACGGGTCGGGCGCCGCCTTCCGTATCCAGTGCGCCAACGGCGGACGGGTCCTCGGCCTCGGCGGCACGTCCCAGGGCGCGCAGGTCGTGCTCGCCGACGACAACGGCGCGAACAACAACCTCTGGAGGTTCCTGTGAGGCGCGTGCTCGCGGTTCTCTCATCACTGCTTCTCGTGGTCGTGTTCCTCACGCCCCAGGCGTCGGCCGCGACGGTCGACACCAACGCGTGGTACGTGCTGGTCAACCGCAACAGCGGCAAGGCCTTGGACGTGTACAACCTGTCCACCGCCGACGGCGGCCGGATCACCCAGTGGACCCGCAACAACGGCAACCAGCAGCAGTGGCAGTTCGTCGACTCCGGCGGCGGCTACTACCGGCTGAAGTCCCGGCACTCCGGCAAGGTTCTGGACGTCTACAACTTCTCCACCGCCAACGGCGCGAACATCGTCCAATGGTCTGACCACAACGGCACCAACCAGCAATGGAGACTGGCCGACTCCGCCGACGGCTACATCCGCCTGATCAACCGCAACAGCAACAAGGCCCTCGAAGTCCAGGGCGCCTCCACCGCCGACGGCGCCAACATCGTCCAATACGACGACTGGGGCGGCAACAACCAGCAATGGCAACTCGTCCAGGTCGGCAGCAATCCGGATCCGGGCAGCAACTACACCAACCCGGTCGTCTGGCAGGACTTCGCCGACGGCGACATCATCCGGGTCGGCGACGCCTACTACTACTCGGCCTCGACGATGCACTACTCGCCGGGCGCGCCGATCCTGCGCTCCTACAACCTGGTCGACTGGGAGTACGCCGGCCATTCGGTCCCGAGGCTCGACTTCGACTCGAGCGCCTACGACCTCAACGGCGGCCGGGCGTACGTGAAGGGCATCTGGGCCTCGACCCTGAACTACCGGCCCAGCAACAGCACCTACTACTGGATCGGCTGCGTCGAGTTCAACCGAACCTACGTCTACACCGCCTCCGCCGTCGACGGCACGTGGACCAAACGCTCGCAGATCAACAACTGCTACTACGACGCCGGCCTGCTGATCGACACCAACGACACCATGTATGTCGCCTACGGCAACGGCACCATCAGCGTCGCCCAACTCTCGGCCGACGGGCTCAGCCAGGTGCGCGCCCAGCAGGTGTTCCAGACCCCGAGCAGCGTCGGCACCTTGGAGGGCGCCCGCTTCTACAAGCGCAACGGCTACTACTACATCTGGCTGACCCGCCCCGCCAACGGCCAGTACGTGCTCCGCTCCACCTCGCCATGGGGCCCGTACGAGATGCGCCAGGTCCTGCTCGACATGCCCGGCCCCATCTCCGGCGGCGGCGTCCCCCACCAGGGCGGGCTCGTCCAGACCCAGAACGGCGACTGGTACTACATGTCGTTCGTCGACGCCTACCCCGGCGGCCGCGTCCCGGCGCTCGCACCGATCACCTGGACCGGCGACTGGCCGACCGTGCAGACCGTCAACGGCGGCTGGGGCGTCAACTACCCCAAGCCGAACATCCAGACCAGCCGGACCGTGGCGTCCATGATCGGGCCCGACACCTTCTCCTCGGGCAGCCTCGGGCACCGCTGGGAGTGGAACCACAACCCCGACACCAGCCGCTTCTCCACCGGCAACGGCCTGCGCCTGCAGACCGCGACAGTCACAGGCGACCTCTACAACGCCCGTAACACGCTGACCCACCGCATCCAGGGCCCGTCATCGACGGCGACGATCGAGCTCGACTACTCGCAGATGGCCAACGGCGACCGCGCCGGGCTGGCCATGCTGCGCGACCAGTCGGCCTGGATCGGCGTCAAGCGCGACAACGGCGTCAACCGGGTCGTGATGACCAACGGGCTGACCATGAACAGTTCGTGGCAGACCACCGGCACCGGCACCGAGGCGGCGAGCGCGAACATCTCGGGCGGCCGGATCTGGCTGCGGGTCAGCGCCGACATCCGGCCGGGTTCCGGCAGGCAGGCCCGCTTCTCCTACAGCACCGACGGCAGCACCTTCGTGAGCCTCGGCCCGGCCTTCACCTTGAACAACGCCTGGCAGTTCTTCATGGGCTACCGCTTCGGAATCTTCAACTACGCCACCCAGTCCCTCGGAGGGGCCGTCACCGTACGCCGCTTCGACCTCACCACCCCCTGACAGAAAGGTACAGACGTGAAAGTCAGATCCCTGGCCGTCCTCGCGACGCTGGCCACCTTACTGGCGAGCCTGTTCGTCGCCCTTCAGACTCAGGCCGCCAACGCGGCCACCGTCGACACCACCGCCTGGTACGTCCTGGTCAACCGCAACAGCGGCAAGGCCCTGGACGTCTACAACCTCGCGACGAACGACGGCGCCCGCATCACCCAGTGGACCCGCAACAACGGCAACCAGCAGCAGTGGCAGTTCGTCGACTCCGGCGGAGGCTACTACCGCATCAAGTCCCGCCACTCCGGCAAGATGCTCGACGTCTATAACTGGTCAACCGCCAACGGCGGCGCGATCGTGCAATGGTCCGACACCAACGGCACCAACCAGCAGTGGCGGCTGGCCGACAGCTCGGACGGCCATGTGAGGTTCATCTCGCGCCACAGCAACAAGGCCCTGGAGGTCCAGGGCGCCTCCACCGCCGACGGCGCGAACATCGTCCAGTACGACGACTGGGGCGGCGCCAACCAGCAATGGCAGCTCGTCAAGGTCGATGGCGGCGGCAACCCGGGTCAATGTGATCTTCCGTCGACGTACCGCTGGACATCGACGGGCCCGCTGGCGCAGCCGAAGTCGGGATGGGTCTCGCTCAAGGACTTCACCGTCGCCCCCTACAACGGCAAGCACCTCGTCTACGCCACGACGCACGACTTCGGCACGAGCTGGGGCTCGATGAACTTCAGCCTCTTCACCAACTGGTCCGAGATGGCCTCGGCCAGCCAGAACACGATGAACTCCTCGACTGTCGCGCCCACGCTCCTCTACTTCGCCCCCAAGAACATCTGGGTGCTCGCCTACCAGTGGGGCGGGACCGCCTTCTCGTACAGGACCTCCAGCGACCCCACCAACCCGAATGGCTGGTCATCGCAGCAGGTGCTCTCCACCGCGAGCATCTCAGGCTCCGGAACAGGCCCCATCGACCAGACGCTCATCGGTGACAGCACGAACATGTACCTGTTCTTCGCCGGGGACAACGGCAAGATCTACCGGGCCAGCATGCCCATCGGGAACTTCCCGGGCAGTTTCGGCACCACAGCGACGGTGATCATGAGCGACACGACGAACAACCTGTTCGAAGCCGTCCAGGTCTATAAGCTCCAGGACCAGAACAAATACCTCATGATCGTCGAGGCGATCGGCTCGCAGGGCCGCTACTTCCGCTCGTTCACCGCCACCAGTCTGAACGGTTCGTGGACACCCCAGGCCGCCACCGAGAGCAACCCCTTCGCCGGCAAGGCCAACAGCGGCGCCACCTGGACCAACGACATCAGCCACGGCGAACTGATCCGCACCAGCGCCGATCAGACCATGACCGTCGATCCCTGCAACCTGCAGTTGCTCTACCAGGGACGAAGCCCCAACTCCGGCGGCGACTACGGCCTCCTGCCCTACCGGCCGGGTCTGCTGACACTGCAGCGCTAATAGCGTGACAGGTCCGGCTGGAGCCGGCGTGGCGGGCTCGGTGCAAGGCCGAGCCCGCCCGGGTCATGCGGCACCGGCGGCCTCCCCACACTCCGTGACTAGACTGCCGCCATGACCACGGAGTCGTCCCCTCTTACCATCGCTCAGCTCGCCGAGCTGGCCGGAGTCTCCACCGCGACGGTCTCCAAGGTCGTGAACGGCCGTTCCGAGGTGTCGTCAGAAACCCGCGCCGCCGTGGAGGAGCTCATCCGCCGGCACGGCTACCGGCGACAGCGCCGCCGTTCCACGCCGACGGCCCTGGTGGAACTCGTCTTCCATGCGCTGGAGGGCGACTATCCCGTCGAGATCACCAAAGGCGTCGCGGAGGCCGCCCGTAAGCACGACCTCACGGTGGCGATATCGGACCTGCACGGTGACCACACCGCCGCAGACGCCTGGCTGGAGAGTGTGCTGCGGCGCCGCCCGAGCGGCGTGATCGCAGTGTTCTCGGGCCTGACCGAGACCCACCATGAACAGCTCGCCCGCCGCGAGATCCCGCTGGTCCTGCTGGATCCGGCCGACGCTCCCGCGCGGAACATCCCCTCGGTCGGCGCCGGCAACTGGAACGGCGGGCTCACGGCCACCCGCCACCTCCTGGAGCTCGGGCATCGCCGCATCGCCATCATCACCGGACCCGACTCCGCGCTGCCCAGCCGGGCCCGTCTCGACGGCTACCGAACCGCCCTCGACATGGCCGGCGTGCCCGTCGACCTTGAGCTGATCGGCCGGGGGGACTTCCTCATCGAGGGCGGTCTGGCCGAAGCGCACCGCATGCTGCGCCTGCCCGACCGGCCAACCGCGATCTTCGCCACGAACGACGGCCAGGCCATCGGCGTCTACCACGCGGCCCGTCAGCTCGGCCTGCGCATCCCGGACGATCTCAGCGTCATCGGCTTCGACGACATGCCGTCGGTGCGGTGGGCCATTCCACCGCTGACCACCATCCGCCAGCCCCTCGCCAAGATGGCCGCCGCGGCAACCTCGATGCTGCTGACGCTGACCCATGGCGAGCAACTGCCCCAGAGCCGCGTCGAGTTGGCCACCGAACTCGTCGTACGCGAGAGCACCGGGCCTCCCCTACTCCCAACCGCCTGAGCCGAAGCGCGGCCTCCAAGGGGCAGCACCGTCCGGCGCCCAGCTCACCCACGAGCGCGGGGACGCCGGTCGCCGTGATCTCCTTCACCAGGCTTTCCTCGAGTTGGGGTGCCGTCAAGAACTGCGCGACGAGCCGCATGGCGGCCTTTGTACCGCTCGGCCAGCCGTACCCCGACGAAGACCAGCACCGCCGCCACCACCATGGCGATCACCACGTTCGTGCCGAGGCCGACGTAGGTCTCGACCCGTGACCAGTTCTCGCCCAGGAAATACCCGGCCAGCACGAAGACGGTGTTCCAGATCAGGCTCCCGACCGTCGTCAGCAGGGTGAACGTGGGCAGCGGCATCCGCTCCACGCCCGCCGGGATCGAGATGAGGCTGCGGAAGAGGGGGATCATCCGGCCGAAGAACACCGTCTTGCGGCCGTGGCGCTGGAACCAGGCCTCGCTCTTCTCGATGTCGGACACCTTCACCAGCGGCAGCTTGGCGGCGATGGCCAGCACCCGCTCGCGGCCCAGCAGCGCCCCGACCCAGTACAGCGCCAGCGCGCCGATCACCGAGCCGAGGGTCGTGCACACCAGCACCTCCAGCAGGCCCATCTCGCCTCGGCCGGCGGTGAAGCCCGCCAACGGCAGGATCACCTCGCTGGGCAGGGGTGGGAACAGGTTCTCCAGCGCGATCGCGAGGCCCGCCCCAGGGGCCCCGAGACTCTCCATCAGTCCAACGAGCCAATCAGTCATGAGGGTAAGACTCAAAGACGAACGTGGGAACGGCCTGGGAAAGCGCTGTGATTCATCCGTCAGTGCACCCATAAAGCGTCTCGCCGCCCGATGTGAGCACGGACTTGCAGTTCAGCTCGATCCACTGGGGGTCCCTGTAGTCCGGGACATTTCGGTCGGATTTGCCTGGCCTGTACTGATGCAGGGAGGGCCGCTTCCCAGCGTTGCTCGTCGATTTCCCGCACACCTGGCCAAACGACGCACAACCCGTGTCGGTCGCCCGGCCTAGGACCAGGGAAGCAGCACGGTGAAGTGAGCGCCTTCGCCGGGTGCCGTCCGGAGTTCGACGCGGCCGCCGTGGGCCTCCAGGATCGCGGCGGTGATGGCCAGGCCGAGCCCGGTGCCGCCGCGTGTGCGGGAGCGGGCCTCGTCGACCCGGTAGAACCGGTCGAAGATGTTCGGCGCGGCCTCCAGCGGCACGCCGGGCCCGTCGTCGATCACTTCCAGTACGACGCGGCCGCGCGATTCCAGGCTCCCCGCGGCGGCCACAGGAGGTCCTGGCTGTTTGGCGGGCATGCCTACGCGGACGTATACGGGCGTGCCGGGCGGGGTGTGGGCCATGGCGTTGCTGACGAGGTTCGTGATCACCTGGCGCATCCGATGTTCGTCCACCGTGACGCGGACCGGTTTGCCGGCGCTTTCCAGGATCAGTGGCCGCTCCGGGTCGCGGGCTTTGGCGTCGTGCACGGCGTCCTCGACGAGCGTGCGGATGTCCAGTTCGGCCAGGTCCAGCGCGCGTTCCTGGTCCAGCCGGGCCAGCAGCAGCATGTCGTCGACCAGCCGGCCCAGCCGGACCGCCTCGTCCTCGATCCGGCCCATCAGCCGGTCCACGTCGGCCCGGTCCGGCGCGCCGCCGCGGCGGTTCAGCTCGGCGAAGCCGCGGATCGACGTCAGCGGGGTGCGCAGTTCGTGCGAGGCGTCCATGACGAACCTGCGCAGCCGCGCCTCGGACTGCTCCCGCTGGCGCAGCGCGGCGGAAAGCCTGCCGACCATGGTGTTCAGGGCGCCGCCGAGCCGGCCGACCTCGGTACGCGGATCCGACGCGACCCGCAGATCGAGGTGGCCGCCGGCGATGTCCTCCGCGGTCTTCTCGATCTTGGTCAACGGCCGCAGTCCCAGCCGTACCAGCAAGAACCCACCCACGCCGAGGGCGAGCAGCACGGTGATCCCGACCCCGGCCTCGATCCAGATCAGCCGCGTCACGGTCACCTCGGTGGTCTCCGTCGACTGCGCGGCCACGACGATCCGCGGCCCTTCGGGCGTCGTCCGCCGCGACACCAGGACGCGCCACCCGGCGCCGCCCCGCCTGTCGTCGACCGTGAACGGACGCTCGTCGTACTGGCCGATGGTGGTCGAGTTGATCACCGGCAGAACCGGCCCGTCCGCGGTGACCGGGGCGGACAACTCCGGCGTCCCGTTGTCGTAGAGCACCAGGACCGCGAAGTCCGTGGGCAGACCGTCAGACTGGCGCTGAAGGTCGTCCGGCGACGGCGACGACCCTCCCGGGCGGCCGTCCACCCGCTGCGCGAAATCCCTGAGCTGGTCGTCCATTCGGGCGATCATCGACGTGCGGAGCAGCACAACGCTCGCGACCCCGATGGTGCCCACGCCGACGGTAGCCAGCACCAGCAAGACCATGACCAGGCGCGCCCGTAGTGTCCACGGCCTGCGCCACCGGTTCTTGCTCAACGCTCTTCCCTGGGCAACCGCAGTGAGTAGCCGACGCCCCGGATGGTGTGGATCAGCGGCGGTTCCACCGAGTCGATCTTGCGGCGCAGATAGCTGATGTACGACTCGACGATCCGGCCGTCCCCGCCGAAGTCGTAGCTCCACACCCGGTCGAGGATCTGCGCTTTGCTGACCACCCGCTCGGCGTTGACCATCAGGTACCGCAACAGGTTGAACTCCGTGGGCGACAGCGGCACCAGCCGGCCGGCCCGGTGGACCTCGTGGGCGTCCTCGTCGAGCACGAGATCGGCGTACCGGAAGGTACCGCCGTCCGGCAGGACGTCGGCGCCGCCGTTGGTGCGCCGGAGGATCGCCCTCAGCCGCAGCACGACTTCCTCCAGGCTGAAGGGCTTGGTCACATAGTCGTCGCCACCGGCCGTCAGGCCCGCGATCCGGTCCGCCACGGCGTCCCGTGCGGTCAGGAAGAGCACCGGCAGCTGGTCCTGCACCGTACGGAGGCTGCGGGCGAGGTCGAAGCCGTCGGTGTCGGGCAGCATCACGTCCAGGATCACGATGTCCGGCCGGACGCGCCGGACCGTGGCCAGCGCTTCGGCTCCGCAGTCCGCCGCGTGCACGGTGAACCCGCTGAGCCGGAGCGCTGCCGACAGCAGCTCCAGGATGTTCGGTTCGTCGTCCACTACGAGGACAGTCGCCTCACCACGCTGCTGATCCACCTGACCAGCGTCGACGACGAACCTGGGAACTTCCTGAGAACGCGCTGTGAGTCATCCGACCGTGCACTCGTGAAGCGTCTCGCCCTCGCCGATCGCGGTGAGCACGGGCTTGCAGTGCTGCTCGATCCACTTGGACCGCTCGATGACCCTGTTGTCGTCCCCCATCCCGCCGCCGGCCAGCCCGCCGATGAGCACGAACCGCAGCCTGCCCGCCCGCACCCACGCGGTCAGCTGGTCCGTCGAGGGCGCGGGGTCGCGGCCGTCGAACCCGCCCATTCCGATGACGGTCTCGTCGGTGGCGACGATGTACGTGTTCGCGGCCTGGGCGCCGCCCTCGACCGCCATCGTGATCTCGGCTCCGGACGAATGTGACTTGGCGTAGTCCAGGACCTTGCGTTGGTCCGCGGTGAGTTCCCCACTGTCCAAGCCAATCGGCATCTCGTTGTCCGCCGGCCCCGCGGCCGGCAAGCTCGCGGGGGCGGTGGAGGCGAACGCACTGGCCCCCGACCACACGGCAGGTGCCAGCAATACCGCGACGAGTCCGAGCACGGGTGCCACCCTCGGGATCTTACGCAGCGCTAAGGCCGGGATCGCGGCCAGCGCGACGATCACCACCGCGTACCGCAGCCAGCCGTGCCACGAGGTGTCCCGGGAGATGACCACCCACGCCCACGCCGCGGTCACCGCGACGCCGGCGGGCAGCACGAGCCAGGTCCGTCCCTCGGGCTCCCGGTACTTCCGGAACGCCCACACTGTGCCCGCACCGACGAGTGCTCCGATCGCGGGTGCCATGACGGTGGTGTAGTACGGGTGGAAGACGCCTTTCTGGAAGCTGAACACGAGGGCGTACACCAGGAGCCAGCCGCCCCACAGCACCCAGCCCGCGCGGCCGGCGGTGTCCGCCGGGGCGGACCGGCGCCACCGCCGCAAGCCGAGCACCGCCGCCACCACCAGCGCGATCAGCGCCAACGGAAGCAGCCAGCTGATCTGCCCGCCGACGGCGTCGGCGAACATCCGATCGATACCGGACGGGCCGCCGAACGACGGACCCCCGGGGCCCCCTGGGCCACCGGGCCCGCCGGGTCCTCCGGGGCCACCTCCGCCCGGCGGGGGTGTACCGGTCGCCGCCCCGCCGTTCGCCGTTCCCTCAGCGCCGAACACGCGGCCGAGCCCGTTGTGGCCCAGCACCAGGTCCAGGGCCGTGCCGTTGGTGCTGCCGCCGATGTACGGCTTCTGGCCGGGCCACAGGTCGACCGCCACCACCCACCACAGTGAACTCGCCACCAGCACCACGGCCGCACTGGCCAGGTCGAGCACCTGACGGCGCCAAGGAGCCTTGTTGCCGACCAGGTAAGCGGCGAAAAGAGCAGGAAGGACGATGTACGCGGCCGCCATCTTCGCCAGGAAGCCGCAACCGACCAGGAAGGCCGTGAACAGCAGCCACTTCGTCCTTCTGCCTGGTTCCACCGCCTTCATCGCCCGGGTGAAGGCGTAGGCCGCCGCGACGAGCGTGAGGAGGAGCATGGTGTCGGTGTTGTTCGTCTGGGTGGTCGCCACGGTGATCGGGGTGAGCGCGAAGATCAAGGCGGCGATCAGCGCGGCGTTCTCCCCCGCCCACATCCGGACCGTCCGGTGCAGCAGGAAGATCGCCGCGACGCCTTCGATCACCTGCGGCAGCAGCACGGACCAGTTGTGGAAGCCGAAGATCCACACCGACACCACCTGCGGCCACAACGCCAGCGGCGGTTTGTCCACCGTGACCACACCGGCCGGGTCGTGCGAAGCGAATAGGAAGTTCGTGAAGTTCAACGACATCGACTTGACCGCGGCGGTGTAGTACGTGTTGCCCCAATTGCCGCTCCACAGCCCCCAGCCGTACAGCGCCGCCCCCAGCACGAGGATCGCGATGAGCGCGTACCGCGGCCGGCGCCTGGGAGGTTGCCCTGCCGGTTCGACGGGCACCGTCTGCTCCGCTTGGCCAGTGTCGGCGGCGGTCATGTGTTTCCCTTTCCCTGGTTGAAAACCCAGCCACGCAGCAGGACGAACCGGCCGGCCGTGCCCAGCACGGACGCGCCGAGCAACACGACCAGCTCGAGGAGTCGCGAGGGTGCGGCCACTGCCGAGTGCAGGACGAGCAACGCGGCTGACGTGAACGCGTAGTAGAGACAGAAAACGATGAGACCTTGCAGGTGCACCCGGCCGGACGAGCCACGGGAGCCGAGGAACGTGAACCGCCGGTTGGCCTCGGTGTTGACCATCGTGGTGATCACGAGCGCCAGCAGGTTGGCCGTCAACGGGTCCATCGCCGACCGGAAGAGCGCGTAGAGCAGCAGCGTGACCGCCGTGGACAATACGCCGATCGCACCGAACGACAACAGTTGCCAGACCAGACCGGTGTCCCGTCTGGACACCACCGCGTCCGGGTGGGACGGCTTGGGTTCCGGACGCCTTGGCAGGTCGGCGACTCTCGCTGTGCCGCCGGCTTTCGCCCTCGCCACCCGGATCAGGCCGCGGATGTCCTCGATCGCGGTCGACCCGATCTTGACCCGGGTGTCGATGTCCTCCACCCAGTCGACCGGCACCTCGTGCACCCGCAGTCCGTTGTGCTCGGCCAGCAACAGCAGTTCGGTGTCGAAGAACCAGTTGTCGTCCTTGATGTGGTCGAGCAGCGGGCGGATCACGTCTGTGCGCGCGGCCTTGAATCCGCACTGGGCGTCGGAGAACTTCGCGCCGTGGCTGAGCCGGATGATCGCGTTGTAGCACCGGGAGATCAACTCACGCTTCGGGCCGCGTACGGTCCTCGCGCCCGGGGCCAGCCGCGAGCCGATCGAGACGTCCGAGTGGCCGTTGACCAACGGAGCCACCAGGGGCAGCAACGCGTCCAACCCGGTCGACAGGTCGACGTCCATATAGGCCACCACGTCGGCGTCGCTCCATTGCCACGCCCTGCGCAGGGCACGGCCACGGCCCTTCTCGTCGAGATGCAGCACGCGGACCTGATCCGTCGCTTCGGCCAGCTCATCGGCGATCGCCAGGGTGGCGTCGGTGCTGGCGTTGTCGACGATGGTGATGGTCCACTCGAACGGGAACTGTTCCCCCAAGTACGACTGCAGGACTTCCACGCAGCCGCGCAGCGCGCGTTCCTCGTTGTACACCGGAATCACGACGTCGACCGTGGCGGCCTTTGTCGCACCGGTCAGGTCCGGCGGAGTCGCCGGGGCCGGAATGCTAATCATGACTAAAGGTTTGCCAGGTGCAACCGCGAGGAGGCTGGACAGAACCTCAAAGGAGCCTGGGACCCGGTGACATTCATACATTCTGGGATGGCAGATTTGTGCCATGGCTTTCCTTCGCCTTAAGTCCTCAACGAGGATCGGGAATGCGTATTCAGCGCATCATGAGTCGGCGTTTTCCGTGTTCTCTGCGCTCCCGGCGCGGGCGTCCCGGCGGAACTCGCGGAATGTCGCCCACAGAACGGAAACGACCGCGACCGCCATGAGCGCGGCGAGGATCCGGAACTCCAGGGTCGGCGCGTACATCTTCGCCATCTCGTCCGCGAGGACCTCGGACGCCGGGTCTCCGCCGGAAGGCGCTGCGTCTCCGCCAGGAGGAGGCTCACCGGTGAACATCTCCCCTGGCGGGCCTCCAGGAGGCCCCGAATCCGCCGCCGGGAACAGCACGGGGAGATAGGCGCAGAACGAGGCCACCTGGACGAGGACAGGCACGTACCAGAGACGGCGCGGCAGGGAGAACGCGGCGATCACGGCGAGTACCTCGGCCAGGTAGAAGTAGCGCTCGTGCATCGTCGGCAGGAGGAACGGCATCAGGACGGCCGAAGTCGCTCCCATCAGCACGATTTTCGCCGTCGTCAACTGCACCCGGCTGAGCAGTACGCCGAGGCACAGCCCGACAATCACCAGCCCGGTCACCGCGACACCGATGGGCCGGATCAGCGCCGCGTCGGCGCCCGCCGGGAGGAACTGGTAGATCGACGGCGCGTTCAGCGACAGCGCCGAATACGAGCTCGCCTGCTGCGCATATACCGACAGCAACTGTCCCAAGGGCGCTCCGGCCAGCAGCGCCGGCACGTCCAGCAGCAGGACGACCCCGGGGACGGCCAGCAGTGCCCGCCACGGCATCCACTTCTTCAGTACCAGCACCAGGAGCAGCGGGAACAGGAAGATCGCCTGCAACTTGAAGGCCAGCGACAGGCCGAAGAAGAGTCCGGCCGGCCACGGCCGCCGGCGAAGGAGGAAGTACACGCCGCCCAGGCCGAACGCGGCGTAGATGGAGTCGGCCTGCCCCCACATCCCGCTGTTGGTCGCCACGGTGGGGAGGAACAACACGATGAGGGCGGCCAGTGGCGGTAACCAGCGGCCGATGTGGCGCAGCGCGACGATGCGGTAGGTGAAGTACGCCAGTACCAGGTCGAACGCCACCGAGATGATCTTGATTCCGGCGAGCGGGGGTATCGGTAGATAGGTCAATAATGCGATCAGGTACAAATAAGGGACGTTGTAGTCCGCAAAACGGTGCTTGAGGGCGCCGAATCCACCATGTGTGGAGATGAAGTCATACCAGCTTTTGACAAAGAATTTGTAGTCGAAGGACTCGTGGTCGAACATGGCGACCCTGACCATGACCGCGATCACGGCCGCCGCGGCCACCAGTCCCATTCGGCGGAATGTTCGTTTCCGATTCTCGTCGCTGTCGACGGATTCCGTTTCTACTGACACGCCGCGACCGTAGAGTGCGTTTGTGCGAATTACCTGGAAGTTGTGCGAGTAAACCCTGAGAACCACTCTTCACGGCCCGGACATCGATGGTGGCGTTGAGTGCTCACCTGCCAGCCTGGGGCGCGCCGAAGATCGCTGACCGATCGGGTGCACGGCCACTGCAGCCGCGGGCGCCTACGGTGAGATGATTCGACGTGCCCTGCCGGATCCGATGATGGCGCTCAGTGCCCATCCAGAGCGTCACGGCGATCACGAAGGTTTACACCTTCGGGCAGAAGGTCGCCGCCGTGGCCGTCGAGTACAAGGACGTCGTCAACAGACGCCCGCCCAATACTCTTCGCAACGCCCTTCAGGCGCCGATCGGTGCCAGCGGCAGGCGGACGGTGAAGGTCGCCCCTTGGCCCAAGCCCTCGGAGGTAGCCGTGATGTTGCCGCCGTGGGCGCGGGTGATGCCGCGCGCGATGGTCAGGCCGATGCCACTGCCGCCCGCGGGGGCCGGGCGCCCGGGGTGCTCGACGCGTTCGAACCGGGTGAAGATCCGGGTGAGGTCGTGGGCGGCGATGCCGACCCCGTCGTCCTGGACGGTGATCTCCACGTGCGGGGCCGGGCCGTCGCCGGTGCGCACGGTGACCGACACCCGGCCGCCGGGATCGCAGGCACGCAGGGCGTTGCCCAGGAGGTTGACCAGCACCTGGGCGATGCGGCCTGAATCGAGCAGGGCCCTGACCGGCGGGCCGGGGGTCATGGCGAGCGTGACCTGGCCGTCGTCGAATTGGGGACGCAACTTTTCGATGGTGGTCCGCGTCAGGGCCGTCACGTCGGTGAGCGAGTGCCGCAGGGTGAACGCGCCCTCCTCGACCCGGGAGAGGTTGGACAGGTCGTCCGTGAGACGCCGCAGCCGGGTGAGATCGTCGGTAAGGGAGGCGAACATGGCGTCGTCGGGGGTGAAGATGCCGTCGGCCATTCCCTCGATCTGGCCGTTGAGGATGGTGATCGGGGTGCGCATCTCGTGGGCGATCTCCGAGACCAGGCGGGCGCGGCGCCGCTCGATGTCGGCGAGTGCGGCGGCCAGCCGGTTGACGTCCTCGACCAGTGCGGCGAGTCCCGGCTCGCGGGGAACGTTGAGGACGTCGTCGTAGTGCCCGTCGGCGAGGCGGTGGGTCGCCGCACTGACCTGGCGCAGAGGCCGGAGCAGGAACCGGGAGAACACGAGGGACAGGGCGAGCGCCGATATCAGGCCGGCGGTCAGTGCGGGCAGGACCATCTCAAAGGCGATGTTTCCTTCGTCCTGGCTGGCCAGCGCGGCCACCAGTGCTTCAAAGTCGGTACGCCCGGTGACGGGCAGCGGCTGCCCGATCACGCCGGAGGTGGCGTCCATCACCACGAGCGACACGACCAGGACCGTCATGTGGGACAGCGTCAGGCGGATGGTCAGCGGCAGCGCCGGCAGCCGTCGCACCGCGCTGCGCAGCGCTCCGGCCCAGGCGGTCCTCCGATGACGGGGCGGGCGGGTCATACGGCGGGACGGGCGAGGAAGCGGTAGCCGATGGCGCGCACCGTTCCCACGAACCGGGGCGCGCTCGCGTCGTCACCGAGCGCGCGCCGCAGCGTGCGGATGTGGACGTCCACCACGCGTTCGTCGCCGAAGAAGTCGCTGCCCCATACGTGCTCGATCAGCCCGCGGCGGGTGAACACCCGGCCCGGCGCGCGGGCCAGGGCCACCAGCAGGTCGAAGTCGAGCGCGGACAGCTCCGCCGTACGGTCGTCGTCGCAGGTGACCGTACGCGTGCCGGGGTCGATGACCAGGCCGTCGAAGCGCAGCGTCCTTTCCTCCGCGGCCTGGGCCGGGCCTTCCGCGCGGCGCAGGATGGCCCGGGCCCGCAGGGCGAGTTCACGGGCGCTGAACGGCTTGGTGACGTAGTCGTCGCTGCCCGCGGTGAAGCCGATGACCCGGTCCACCTCCTCCGTCCGGGCGGTGAGCAGGATCACCGGAACCTGGCGGGTCGCCCGGATACGGCGCAGCACCTCGAACCCGTCCAGGCCGGGCAGCATCACATCCAGCACGATCAGGTCAGGCCGTTCGCGGACGGCCGAGGCGAGGCCGGACGGGCCGTCCGCCGCCTCCAGGACTTCGAAACCGTCCGCCTCCAGATAGCCGCGCAGCGTCATCCGGATCTTGGGTTCGTCGTCAACGACCAGAATGCGCTGTGTGCTCATGGTTCTCCCTGTCACGGGCCGTCGTGAGCTTGGCCGCTTCCCGATAGAGCATTTCGAAGGTGTCCAGGGTGAGCCCGATGTCGTGGCGGGCGACGATCTCACGGCTGGCTTCGCCCATGCGCGTCCGGCCTTCGGGGTCGCCCAGGATCGAGCCGAGGGCCGCGGCCAGGGCCGGGACGTCGCCAGGCGGGAAGAGCAGGCCGTTGCGTCCTTGGTGCACCAGATGGGGCAGCGCCGTGGCGTCGGCGGCGACGACGGGCTTTCCGGCGGCCATGGCCTCCATCGTAGCCAGGCTCTGCAGTTCGGCGGTGCCGGGCATGCAGAACACGTCGCAGCGGGCGTAGGCGTCCAGGACCTCCTGGTCGCCGACCAGGCCGTGGAAGGTGACGCGGTCGGCGACGCCGAGTGCGCGGGCCAGGTCCTCCAGCTCACGGCGGCGGGAGCCGTCGCCCACGATCTCGGCCGTGACCGGGAGCCACGTGGGCAGCAGCGGCAGGGCGCGCAGGAGTTCGCCCACGTTCTTCTCCGCGTCCAGCCGGCCCACGAACAGCACGCGCGGTCCCTCGCCCTGGTTCTTCGCCGTGTGCTGTGCGAAGCGGTGCAGGTCCAGGCCACAGGACACCGGGAAGACGGCGTCACCGACGAGGCCGTGCCTGCGCATCAGCCGCACGGCGCTGGGGGTGGGGGCGGTGACGACCTGGGCGCGGTGGAAGACGCGTACGAAATCGCGCCAGGCCAGCCGGCACGTGGGGGCGGCGAGCCAGCCGGGAAGGGAGGTGTAGCCGACGAGGTTCTCCGGCATGAAGTGGTTGGTCGCCACCACCGGGATGGCCGCGTGCCGCGCGGCTCTGATCAGAGTCCGGCCCACGGCGAAGTGGGACTGCACGTGGACGACGTCGGGTGCTATCCGGTCCAGCAGCCGGGCGGCCGAGCCGCGGATCTGCCAGGGCAGGCAGACACGGAAGGTGGGATGGAACGGGGTGCCGTGTGCGGGGAGCCGGTGCACGGTCGGACCGTCGGGCGTGACGCGCTCGGGACCGGCGCCCGTGGCGGGGCAGATCACGTGGACCTCGTGGCCTCGGCCGGCGAGTCCGGTGGCCAGGCGGTGGGCGAAGTTGGCGGCGCCGTTGACGTCGGGCGGATAGGTGTCCGCGCCGATGACGATACGCCGGATGGGACTGCCGGACATGGGGTGCTCCTGTCGTGCGGAAACGGAGAGGAAGGGGGCAGCCGGGTGGGGATGTCGTGTGAGAGGCCGACGACCCCGAGGATCGCGACGGCGGCGAAGGCCAGCCCCAGGGCGGCGATCGGCACGGTCAGGCCGGGGGCCTCGCCGAGCAGGCCGATGCCGATGGTGACGGCGACCAGCGGGTCAACGACGGTGAGGGTCGCCACCGTGCTCTCGGGTGGACCGTCGGCGTACGCGCGCTGCACGAACCAGAAACCGGCCAGGATCGTCGCCGCCAGACCGGCGAGCGTGCCGAACAGCGGCGCGCTGACGCCGTGCGAGACGAACTCCTCCGTCGCCGCCCGGACCAGCGTCGAGGTGCAGCCGTAGGCGGCACCCCCGCCTATACCCAGGACCAGGCACCGGGCCCGGCCCCTGAGCGGATGGGCGACCAGCAGGCAGACGGCCATCACGGCGAACACCAGCGCACCGGCCTGGATCTGCGCCGCCACGGGGACCGGGCGGGGGACGGTGTTCAACGCGGCGAGCACCGCGAAACCGCCCGTACCGACGAGGATCGCCGCCAGCGCCGAGCCGGTGTCCCACCGCAGCGGGGCGCGGCGCAGCCGCAGCGCCCACACCACGCTGATCACGATCCCCAGCACCCCGGCCGGCTCGACCACGGTCACCGGGGCCAGTCGCAGGGCGATGACCTGCAACACCGCCCCCGCCGTCATCAGCGCCAGCCCCGCCAGCCATCGGGGCCGCCGCAGCGCGGCCACTAGGGACGCGCCACCCGCCGACGCGCTGTGCTGCAGCCAGGTCCCGGCCGTGAAGCAGCAGGCGTTCAGGACCGCCAGGCCGATGGCAAGCCAGGTCATCTGCCCTCCCGGCTCGCAGCCACGGCGCCGGCCGGTCTGCCCTCCCGGTTCGCCGCCACCGCGCCGGCCAGGATGAACAGCAGGCCCATCTCCAGCGCGAGGGTGATCCGCTCAGCCAGCCCCAGCCAACTGCCGATCTCCTGGACCAGCGAGGTCGGGTCCGGGGTCATGACGCACAGATGCGCGCACATGAAAGCGACGCAGCCGGCCACACTCGCCCACGAGGTACGACGCAATGCCCGCGCCGTCGTCTCCCACCCGGGCCGTCGTCCCAGCCGCCGGGCGATCAGCAGTGTGGCGGCCGGGAGCGCCGCCACGGCTCCACCCGCCGCGTACCGGTGCACCAGCCCTTCTATAGTGGGGACGCCCGGCGTGTCGGTCGGGAAGACCACGGCGAGGGCCAACCCGCCGCACCACGCGCCCAGCAGTACGATCGCCGGCGCGCCGACCGGCAGCCTGGACCGTACGAGTCCGGCGACCAGCGCCGTCGATCCCATCGAGAGACAGGCCACGGTCCCGGCGAAGACCTGGTCCGCGCCGTCGCTCAGCGCGTAGTCGCTGAACACGTTCCGGACGGTGTCCACCTGCTTCGCCCAGCCGAGGTGCAGGGCGGCGGCGCCGACCAGCGCCCCCGCCAGCCCGGCATGAGCCGCGACCACGAGTTTTCGTGTGAGGGGAAAGCTGTCCACACCCCACAGCGAACCGGGGCATCATGTGGCGCGTACGACTTCGACCGTGAAGCTTCTGTGAAGCAGGCGCCGTGTTCGGCAGAACCTTGGCCGCCCACTCGGCACGGCACGCCGGCCAGGCCGCGGAGCCGGTCCGCAGAAGGGCGGGCCGGCTCCAGGGTTCGGGCGTCACATGGGGATCAGACGCGGGTCCACTTCTGGTTGTTCTGGCCGTTGCAGGTCCGGATCTGCACCTTGGTGCCGTTGGCGGTGCCGGCGCCGCTGACTTCCAGGCACTTGTTCGCCCCGACGGCGGTGATGGTGCCGTCGGCGTTGAGGCGCCACTTCTGGTTGTTCTGCCCGTTGCAGTCCCAGATGATCACCGCGGTGCCGTCCGCCGTCCCCGCCCCGTTCACGTCCAGGCACTTGGTGCCGTACACCCGCAGCTCGCCCGCGCTGGTGGAGGTCCACTGCTGGTTGGCCTGCCCGTTGCAGTCCCAGATCTGCACCTGAGCGCCGTTCGTCTGCGAGGCGCCGTTGACGTCCAGGCACCGGTTCGATCCCACACCCCGCAGCGCGCTCGTGCCGCCCGGAGGCGAGCCGTCCCCCTGCCCGACGCCCTTGCCGTTGAAGGTGATGGAGTCCACGTCGAACGAGTTGGCGGACGGCGCCTTGAACACGACATGGACATTGCGGGTGCCACCGGGGTCGGTGACCTGCACCGCCGGCAGCGACACGTAGGTGTTCCATCCCCCGGTCGCGGGCACGGGGCTGGAGGCGATGAGCGCCCCGGTCGGTGAGTCGGCGCGCAGTTCGATGGACGCCCCGGTGTTGGACGGCGCCGAGACGCGGAAGGACACCGTGTCAATCCCGGACAGGTTGATCGGGCTGAAGGAGATCCAGTCATTGTTGGAGATGTCGCCGATGCGCCTGCCACCCTCGGCTCCGGGCTCGTCGACGATCCGGATTCCGGACGAGCCGGTGAAGTGCTCGGCCTGCTTGTGTTTCGGCTGCAGGGTGATGCCGACGGTGCCCTTCAGGCCGCCCTTGTCGGTGTAGTCGGCGGACAGTGCGTAGTAGACGTTGGAGGCCTCGTCATGGCCGGAGGCGGTGGTGGTGACCGTTCCGGAGCAACCGGTGTACTGGCCGGTGTCGTGGGCGTGCTGGTCATGGCCGAGCGCCGTGATCACGTTGACCTTGGTGCAGTCGACGGCGCCGTCCTCGGCGTCGGTGACGTTCACCGTGTAGGCGACCTGATCGCCGAAGTCGATGAATCCACCGTCGGGTGGAGCCGAGAAGGCCACCTTGGGACGAGTGTTGCCGACGACGATGGGCAACGTGATGCTGCCCGTCTTCCCGCCGGAATCCCGTACGGTCAGCTTGGCCGTGTACGTGCCGTTGGTGTTGTAGGTGTGAGAGGGGTTGGCGCTGGTGGAGGTCCCGCCGTCGCCGAAGTCCCACGCGTAGGTGATCGCGTCGCCGTCGGGGTCGGACGAGCCGGCCGAGGAGAACGCCACCGCTAGCGGTGCCGCGCCCGAGTCGGGGTTGGCGCTCGCCTTGGCCAGGGGCGCGCGGTTTCCGGCTACGTAGTCGACGCGGTAGATGCTGTCATCGGTGTTCGCGTGGCCGAAGCCATTGCCCCAGTCGGCCATGTACAGGGCGCCGTCCGGACCGAACTTCATGTCGATCGGCGCATGCGGGGCGAGCTGTGCCACGAAGGGGTTGATCTTCAGGAGGTTGCCCGAGGAGTCCAGGCGGAGCTCCTTGACGAAGTTGCGGCTCCATTCGTAGAGGAACGGCGTGCCGTCGAAGTACTCGGGGAACTTGCGGTCAGAGCTGCCGGCCGGGTCGTAGCGGTAGAACGGTCCCCCCATCGGGCCCGCACCACCGCAGCAGTCGATCTCGGGGAACTCGGCCGAGGCGTGGTAGTTGTACCAGACGGTCGCGGGCTTGGCCGCGGGCAGGTTGGTCAGGCCGGTGTTGTTGGGAGAGTTGTTGACCGGCGCCGAGCAGTTGAACTTCGCGCCGGAGGTGTTGGTGGCGAAGTTGAAGTCGTTGTACGCGATGTTGTTGGCGACGCAGTACGGCCAGCCGTAGAAGCCCGGCTGCTTGATCAGGTTCCACTCCACGGTGCCCTCGGGACCGCGGCTGGAGTTCGCGGCGCCCGCGTCGGGGCCGTAGTCACCCAGCGAGATCCAGCCCGTCACCTTGTCCACCGAGAAGCGGAACGGGTTGCGGAAACCCATCGCGTAGATCTCCGGCCGCGTCTGGGCGGTGCCGGGCGCGAACAAGTTGCCGGACGGAATCGTGTAGGTGCCGTCGGGCTCGGGGTGGATGCGCAGGATCTTGCCGCGTAGGTCGTTGGTGTTGGCCGCGGACCGCTGGGCGTCGTAATGCTCCCGGCCCGGCCGCTCATCGATCGGGGTGTAGCCGCTGGACGCGTGGGGATTGGTGTCGTCACCCGGGCCGACGTATAGATTGCCCCCTGGGCCGAACGCGAGGTAGCCGCCGGTGTGGCCGGGCTCGTCGACGTTGCGGTACGCCGGAACCTCGATGATCTTCTTCTCGCTCGCCAAGTCGAGGCTGGTGCCGTTGAAGGTGAACCTCGATACCCGGTTCACCTCACCGCCATTGGAGGGCGAATAGTTGACGTAGATCCAGCCGTTGGTGGCGAAGTTCGGATCCAGCGCCAGCCCGATGCCGCCGTCCTCGCCGCCGTCGTACACCGGCAGGGTGGCGATGACGCGCGTGCCCCCGCCATTGGCGGTGATCATGTTCACCTTGCCGGAGCGCGAGATGTAGAAGACCCTGCCGTCGGCGGCCACGTCCAGTTCCATCGGCTGGTCCGGTGCGCCGTCGAGGGTCACCTTCTGGAACCGGGCCGCGACCGTGCCGCCGCAGTCACCCGGCGCCCCGCCCGCCGCCCACTGCACTGCACCCAGCAGGTGCTGTTTGAACAGCGGCTCCGAATAGGAGGACGCCTGGTGGCCCATCGCGGTGGCCCACACCCGGCCGCCCTCCGGGTTGTGACACCAGGAGATCGGGTGGTCGGCGCCCATCTTGCTCGGCCCCGCGTCATAGGTGGTCTCATCCGCGGTCACCAGCACGTGCACCGAGCCGCGCATGTTCTTGTCGAAGTTGTACCACTCCTCCGGACGCACCCACCGATCCGGCAGCCCCTTCGTGGAGGGGTGAACCTTGTCGGCCACCTTGGCGGTGCCCTGCAGGATCGCCGAATGCGCGGTCATATGCGCGCCGGCCAGGACGACCTGGTCCCACCAGGGGAACTGTGCCTCGATGTTCATGTCGGTGGCGTTGTGGATCGCGACGACGCCGTGGCCACTGCGCACATACGCCTGGAAGGCCTGACGCTGGGCGTCGTTGTCCCACACCATGCCGTTGGTCTGGAACATGATCACCGCGTCGTAGGTGTTCAGGGTCGCGGTCGAGAAGACGGCGGAGTTCTCGCTGTGATCGAGCTGGAAGTTGTTGTCGGTCGCCATCTGCTGGAACATCGCGACACCGGCGGGGATGGAGTCGTGCCGGAAGGCGCCGCTCGCGGTCTCGGTGAACAGCAGCACCTTGAACTGCGGAGCGGTCGCGTGCGCCACCAGCGGCACTGCGGACAGCAGCAGCCCTAATAGGGCTGCGGTCAGGACGGGAAGTAAACGGGATGTTCGCATGAAGGGTCTCCTGGTGGGTACCGGCAACGGTCGGAGTGAAAGGGGCGGTCCACTCGCCGGGGTGTGGACGGATGGCCTCAGACGCGGGTCCAGCGCTGGTTGGTTCCTCCGGTGCAGGTCCAGATCCGTGCCTTGGTGCCGTTGGCGGTGCCGCTGACGTCCAGGCACTTGTTCGCTCCGACGGCGGTGATGGTGCCGTCGGCGTTGAGGCGCCACTTCTGGTTGTTCTGGCCGTTGCAGTCCCAGATGATCACAGCGGTGCCGTCCGCCGTCCCGGCCCCGTTCACGTCCAGGCACTTGTTGCCGTAGACCCGCAGCTCACCGGCGCTGGTGGAGGTCCACTGCTGGTTGGCCTGCCCGTTGCAGTCCCAGATCTGCGCCTGCGCGCCGTTGGCCTGCGAGGCGCCGTTGACGTCCAGGCACCGGTTCGACCCCACGCCCCGCAGCGCGCCCGTACTGCCCGGTGTGCTGGTCAGTTCCTTGATACGGATGTTGCGGAAGGCCACCACGTCGCCGGGCCCGTGGTTCTGGATGCCGATGTAGCCCTGCTGGAGCGAGCGGACCGGATCGGTGTTGGTGAAATCGTTGATCTTCGTACCGTTCAGGAACACCTGCAGCCTCTCACCCTCCACCAGCAGCTCATAGGTGTTCCACTGACCCGGCGGATTCAGCGCCGCGTCCCGTGAGGCGATGTCCGCCGCCTTGAACCCATAGATCGCCCCCGTCGTTTTGTCCGGGGTGTCGGTCGCGTCGATCTGCACCTCATGTCCGGTGTTGAGCGCCGTGTTCGGGTCGCCGGTGGCCGGGAACCCGACGATCACGCCCGAGTTGGAGTCGCCGGTCAGCCTCCAGTCGAGCTTGAGCGAGTAGGAACGGAACTCCTTGGTGCCGTACCACAGCATGCCCATGCCGCCCTGGGAGGTCAGCGTGGCGTCGGTGTTGGCGAACGACCCCGGCCCGGCCTGCGACCAGCCCGTCGTCGACCCGTTGTACAACGGCGTGTACCCGGTCTCCGGACGGCAGTCGGCGTTGGTGGCCTTGGCCGCGTACCGGATTCCGCCCAGCAGCAGCGTGCGGAAGTTCGGGTCGGCGTACGACTCCTGGGTGTGCCCCAGGCCGGTGTAGAACGCGCGGCCGGAGGACTGGGGGTGGCACCAGGTGATCGGGTGATCGCCCATGCCGCCGCCGCTGTAGCTGCTCTCGTCCAGGCTCTGCAGCACCCGGACGTTCGAGCGGGGGTTGGAGCGGTAGTTGTACCACTCGTCGGTACGTGACCAGGCCGCCCCGAGGTGAGCGGTCGCGGCGTGCGCCCGGTCCTCGTTCCGTACGGTGGCCTGCTGGATCGCCGGGTGGTTGTTGAACCAGGCCCCCACCAGCTGCCCGTAGTACGGCCAGTTGTACTCGGTGTCCGCGGCCGAATGCACCCCCACGTAACCGCCCCCGCCGTCCACATATGTCTGGAAGGCGGCCTGCTGGTTGTCGTTCAGCACATCGCCGGTGGTGTTGAGGAACACCACCGCCTTGTACTGGGCCAGGTTGGCCGTGCTGAAGGCGTTCGAGTCCTCGGTGGCGTCGACGGCGAAGTCGTTGGCGGTCCCCAGGTCGCGGATGGCCTGGATCCCGTTGGGGATCGAGTCGTGCCGGAACCCGGCCGTCTTGGAGAACACCAGCACCTTGAAGGCGGCGGCCTGGGCGGGGATGGCGGGGATCATCGTCGCGGCGGCGATGATCGCCACCATCGCCACTGACAGGCGTCGCAGCATAGATGTCTTTCGGTCGCTCCCCACGGTGCGCCCGAGCGCGGCGGGGGTCAGATGTCGCGGCATGAGTGTCCCTTCAGACGCGGGTCCAGCGCTGGTTGGTTCCTCCGGTGCAGGTCCAGATGTTCGCCTTGGTGCCGTTGGCGGTGCCGGATCCGGACACGTCCAGGCACTTGTTCGCTCCGACGGCGGTGATGGTGCCGTCGGCGTTGAGGCGCCACTTCTGGTTGTTCTGGCCGTTGCAGTCCCAGATGATCACCGCGGTGCCGTCCGCCGTCCCGGCCCCGTTCACGTCCAGGCACTTGCCGCCGTAGACCCGTAGCTCACCGGCGGTGGTGGAGGTCCACTGCTGGTTGGGCTGCCCGTTGCAGTCCCAGATCTGCACCTGCGCGCCGTTGGCCTGCGAGGCGCCGTTGACGTCCAGGCACCGGCCCGACCCCACACCCTTGAGCGCGCTCGTGCTCCCCGAGGATGGGGTGCCGGTGTCGAGGGTGAAGGCGTCGACGTCGAACAGGTAGCCCTGTCCGGTCGCGCCACGGAAGACCAGGTACAGCGTCGTCGTGCCGGCCGGCGCGCCGCTGAGGTTCGCCGAGATGTCGGTGAAGGTGTCCCAGCTGCCGGTGCTCGCGACGTTCACCGTTCCCAGCAGTGTGCCCGTCGCCGAGCCCGCCCGCACCTCGATCCGGCCGCCCGCGCCGGCCGAGGACACCCGGGCGGTGATCCTCGTCGCGTTGCTCAAGTTGTACGGCTGGAAGGAGATCCAGTCGCCGTCGTCGGTGAAGCCGACCGTCTTGCCGCCTTCCGCGGTGGCGTGGTCGGTCGTCTGGATGCCCTGCTGGGCGCCGAAGTGCTCGGCCTGCCGGTGCCGCGGCTGGAGCGTACGGGCGCTGGTGGAGGTCAGACCGCCCTTGTCGGTGTAGGAGGCCTCGAAGACGCCGTAGATGTTGGCCGCGGTGTCATGCTCACCATCGGCCGGCAGCGAGATGGAGCCCGAGCAGCCGGTCTCGGAGGTGATCTTGTGGCGGTGGCTGTCGTGGCCGAGGAAGTAGGCGACGGTGACCCCGGTGCAGTCGATCGTGCCGTCCTCCGGGTCGCTGACGGTGACCTGGAAGGGCACGGTGTCACCGAAGGAGAACAGTTGCCCGTCGGCAGGGGTGGTGAGGTTGACTGTCGGCGCGGTGTTGCCGACGTTCACGATCACGTTCGCCGTGCCGGTGAGACCCTGCGGGTCCCGGACCGTCAGCGTCGCCGTGTAGGTGCCGTTCGTGGTGTAGGTCTTGCTCGGATTCGCCGCCGTGGAGGTGGTGCCGTCGCCGAAGTTCCACGAGTAGGTCAGCGCGCCGCCCTCCGGGTCGGAGCTGCCCGCGGAGGAGAAGTTCACCGTCAGCGGGGCCGGTCCCGACGTCTTGTCGGCGGACGCCTTGGCGATCGGATTGCGGTTGGCATTCCCGATGTACTCGATGCGATACAGCGCCTGGTTGTTGTTCCCGGTGCCGTAGTCGAGGACGTATAAGGCCCCGTCAGGACCGAAGGCCATGTCCATCACCTGCGTCCCCGACCAGGGGAACGCCGAGATCTCCCCGTACGTGCCGTCCGACTTCACCTCGATCGCCTTGATCCAGCGCCGGCCGTACTCACCGGCGAAATACCGCCCGTCGAGCGCCTGGGGGAACTTGATGGCCGAGTTCAGATCCGGGTCGTAACGGTAGACCGGACCACCCATCGGCGACTCCGACCCGGAGCCGAACTCCGGCGGAGATCCGGCGTCCCCCGCGTACCTGATCCACGCCGGCTTCGCCGGAGGCAGCGTGGTCAGGCCGGTGTTACGGAAGGAGTTGTTGGTGGGGCCGCCCGCGCAGTTGTACTTGGGGCCGGTGCTGTTGGTGGCGAAGTTCCATTCGTTGTAGGTCTCGCTGGTGGTGTTCGTGCCCGTGCAGTACGGCCAGCCGTAGTTGCCCGGAGCGGTGATGCGATCGAACTCCACCTGCCCGCTCGGCCCGCGGTTGGAGTTGGTCACACCCGCGTCCGGCCCGTAGTCGCCGAGGTAGACGATGCCGGTCGCCTTGTCCACGCTCATCCGGAACGGGTTGCGGAGGCCCATCGCGTAGATTTCCGGCCGGGTCTTCGCCGTCCCCGGCGGGAACAGGTTGCCGCTGGGAATCGTGTAGGTGCCGTCGGGCTGCGGTTTGATGCGCAGGAGTTTGCCGCGCAGGTCGTTGGTGTTGGCGGCCGAGCGCTGGGCGTCGAACTGCGGGTTGCGGTTGGTCCGCTCGTCCAGCGGGGAGTAGCCGCTGGACTCGAACGGGTTGGAGTCGTCGCCGGTGGTCAGATACAGGTTTCCGGCGGCGTCGAAGTCGATGTCCCCGCCCACGTGACAGCACTGGCCGCGGTCGTTCTGGACCCGCAGGACCACCTTCTCGCTGGTCATGTCGAGAGTGTCGTCCGCCTTGAGGGTGAACCGGGACAGGTGCAGCTCGCCCTTCCACTGGTCGAACTGGGCCTGCGTGCCGGTGCTGGGCGCATCACCGTTCGGCGTGCTCAGCCGCGGGGAGTAGTAGAGCCAGATGTGCCGGTTCGACGCGAAGTTCGGGTCGACTGCCGCACCCTGCAGGCCCTCCTCGTCGTGAGAGTAGACGTTGAGCCTGCCGGCCACCTTCGTGTTGCCGTTGACATCGGTGACGCGCACCGTGCCGTCGCGTGCCGTGTGCACCACCGACCGGTTCGGCATCACGGCCAGCGACATCGCCTCACCCAGCTCCGCACCGCCCGACGCGAGCGACACCTGCTGGTAGTCGGACGGCGGGATGACCAGGGCGTGCGCCGGGGAGGCGTTGAGCGCGAGTGCTCCGGGAGTGATCAGCGCCATCGTGGCCAGCAAGGTGAGCCACGGACGTCGCGACATGGATGTTCCTCCTGACAGCGGGACGAGTCGGTTGGTATCGAATCGGTTCGAGTGAAGGGAGAACCGGTCTCCCGTTCCCGACGATGCGGCGACGAGGGCGCGTCGTCAGGCGCGGGTCCACTTCTGGTTGGTGCCGCCGTGGCAGGTCCAGATCTGCATCTTGGTGCCGTTGGCGGTGCCGGCGCCGGACACGTCCAGGCACTTGTTCGCTCCGACGGCGGTGATGCTGCCGTCGGCGTTGAGGCGCCATTTCTGGTTGTTCTGTCCGTTGCAGTCCCAGATGATCACGCTGGTGCCATCCGCCGTCCCGGCCCCGTTCACGTCCAAGCACTTGCCACCGTAGACCCGCAGCTCACCGGCGGTGGTGGAGGTCCATTGCTGGTTGGGCTGGCCGTTGCAGTCCCAGATCTGCGCCTGCGCGCCGTTCGTCTGCGAGGCGCCGGTGATGTCAAGGCACCGGCCCGATCCCACACCCTTGAGCGCACTCGTGCTCCCCGAAGGCTGGCCCTGGGGCCCGGCGGACGCGATCACGGCCTGGGCGCCGGACGGCCAGTTGCCGTTGGTGACGGTGACGTTGTTGTTCACCACGTTGCCGCGGTCGCCGTTGGTCACGTTGGTGCTGCCGTTGGTCGACCAGTTGCCGGTGACGGTGAAATTGCCCATGTTCTCGCCGTAGTAGTAGTTGGCGGTGGCCCAGGTGCCGGTGTTCGAGAGCACGTTGTTCCTGACGGTGTAGTACTTGGAGCCCTCGTCGAAGTAGATGCCGAACCAGCCGTTGGTGCGCAGGCAGTGGTTGTCGCTGATCACCGCGCCCGGGTTCCACGACAGCGTGTAGATGCAGCCGCCGTCGGTCATCTGCTGCATGACATCGTGCACGTAGTTGCCGACGAGCCGGTTGCCGGAGGCGGTGGTGGCCGTGGTGTAGCGCGGCTGGAAGTCGTACAGGCCGCGGTTGGCGTAGTGGGTGCTGCCACCCGGCTCGTTGGCGCCCCAGCCGTACCCGATCGACATGCCGGTGTACGGCATGTTGTAGACCTCGTTGTGGGACACGTCGGTGTTGGTGACGTAGGTGGTCAGGACCGAGACGACGCCCCGGTGGTCCAGGCCGAGGTCGTGGATGCGGTTGTTGCTGACGGTGATGTTCCGGTTGACCATCCGCTGGTCACTCGGGTGGTGCGCGTCGGCGCGCACGCCGCCGACCACGATGCCGCCGGCCGAGCTGCGGGCGATCTCCGACCGGGTGACCGTGATGTCAGCGGCGCCCAGGCCGACACCGCTGGCATGCGCGTTGGCGTCATTGCCTATGCCGATGGCCGTCTGTCCCAGGTTGACGAAGCGCGAGTCGGTGAAGGTGATGGTGTTGGCGGCGGAGACCTGTACGGCGGCGGGCATCTGCTGCCAGTTCGGCCGGGTCGCTTCGAACTGCCGGCAGCCCTGGTGGCAGGAGGTGAAGGCGGGCCAGCTCCAGTTGCCGGCTATGTAGGCGCCGGTCTGCTGGTCCACGTAGCCCTGGTTGCTGCTGGGGCCGAGCCAGCTCGTGCCGGTGAAGGTGATCCCGCTGAACGTGATGTGGTGCGCGGGCGCGTCGTACGTGCCCCCGACGTTCACCAGCGACTGGAGCACCGGCAGCTCCACGCTGACGTTGCTCATGTTCTGCCCCGCGAGCGGGATGTAGGAGAGCACGCCGGTGGAAGGGTTGATGTACCACTCGCCTGGGGAGTCGAGGAATTCGTAGGCGTTGGCCAGGTAGAGCGGACCCGCCCGGTGCGGGCTGGTGAAGGTGTCGTACCCGAAGTTGTTGTTGTTCCAGGCGGGCTGCTGCATCGTGATGAGGTTTCCGCTGATGCTCTGCACCGGCGCGTACCGGTCGGTGAAGGAGCCGACGCTCTCCATCTCGACCCGGCTCTGGCCGGCCAGGTTGTTCAGATAGCTCAGCGCGCTGCTGGTGAACCTCATCCCCGTGCTGCTCGCGGTGAAGTCGGATCGGTTGACGGCGGTGCGCGCCCGGGTGGCGAGCGCGCCGTCGACGTACAGCTGCCGGGTGTCGATCCCGGCGCCGACGTTGGCGCGCCAGATGTTCTTCCCCGAGTCGGCCACGGTCCATCCGGTGACCGCCCTGGCTCCGCTGATGGCAGGATGGGCGCCCGCCGCGGCCTGCCATTTGACGGTGTAGCCGTTGTTCCCGGAATCGGCGGCGGACAGCCGGAGCGGCGCGGAGAGCCGGTACACCCCGTCGGCCAACTCGACGACGATGTCCCCTGACATCGCGCCGTTCAGCGAACGTACCGCCGTCTGCGCCGCGGACAGCGAGCACGGCTGGGCGGAGGTGCAGGCGGTGCCGGTGCCGGCGGGTGACGCGTACAGGGTCGTGGTGGCCGCGAGGGCCGGGGTCGCCGGGGCGACCAGGGCAAACGCCGCGGCCAGGACCGCGGCGACGATGCCGGTCAAGACCGCTCGGAGCGCCGTGACGGGCGAGGATGCTTGCACGGTGGTTCCTTTGGGGGGTAGGGGGTGGTCAGGTCACGCCCTCCTCCTCAGGCAGGTGACGCCCTTCTGAGGTGGAGGCCGTCGTCGAACCGGGGAGGGTACGACGGCGGCCGGTTGTGTGGATCCGGCTCAGGGGTCAGTCGGATCATGCTGCTCGGCGGCATGGCCAGCGTGATCAGTGGACCGGCGAAGGCCGCCTCCTGCACCGTCATGGCGCTGACCGGGATGGCCGTGCCGGATCGAGACCCGCCTCGTCCACGTATCTCGTTCGATCGGTCACGTGCTTCTCCCAAAAATGGCGCGCCTCACCGATGACACCCACCAGGGGATGAATGGTGAAGCGAGGCTGTGGACGTCGACGTGGCCGGGCACGATGCGGAGGGCGGCGAAACGCCTCCGCAGTGCGCCCATGTGATCCCGTCGCGGAGGTTCCGGAAGGAGCGCGTCCCCCGGGCCTCGCTATCTAATTACGTTCAGAGTCACGATGTCCGTCAAGACCTTAAGCCCGCTTATTTCATCATCTTCACACCGAGGGCTGGCCATGGTTAGCCGCTTTGCTTCTTCACCAGCGAAGATGCCTGCCACCGCGTATTCCTGTGCGGATCATCCTCGAATGAACCGTTCAGATGTGTCGTACTAATCGGACGATCGTCTGACCCGGGCGGGCGGACCTCGATCAGTCATACTCTTGCAGGGAGTGGCGAGGAGGAAGCACGGTGACCGACACCCCGCGTGAGAGCGGATACCGGCCGGGCTACGAGGTGGCCGCCGAGCATGTACTGGAATTGATCGTCCGGCTCGGCCTGCGTCCGGGCGACCGCATGCCGACCGAGAACGAGCTGGCCCAGCAGCTGGGCACCAGCCGCACCGTGGTACGCGAGGCGGTGAAGATACTCTCCGCGCTCGGCCGGGTGCGCGCCCAGAAGGGCCGCGGTCTGTATGTGGCCGACGGCGAAGGGATGCTCGGCACCGGGCGCTGGGCGTCCTTCTTCCTCCCGACCGACCTCGACCATGTCTACATGCTGTTCGAGTTCCGCCGGGCGCAGGAGATGGAGACCAGCCGGCTGGCCGCCCGCCGCGCCATCCCTGCGGAGCTGAGGGCCATCGAGGAGGCGGCCGGAGTGTGCCGCCAGGGCTTCGAGACAGGACGCGAGGACCTGTTCAACGAGGGCGACGACACCTTTCACACCGCTATCGCCACGGCCTCGCACAACATTTTCCTCCAGGTCGCGGTGCGGGAGGCCCGCAGGCTGCAGGCGCAGTCCAGCCTCATCGGGCTGCGCGGCTCGGTGGGCGGGCACGCCGCCAAGGCCGTCGAGGAGCACGACGCCATCTACCGGGCCATCCGCGCCGGCGACCCGGAAGCGGCCGCCCAGGCCGCCGCCACGCACATCGACAACACACTCGACGACTACCGAAGAGAGATCCAGCAGCGCCTCTTCTCCTCATCTGACTGAGCCGGCTGCCCCCGAACCGGTTCGACCATGGGAGAACCAACGGCACATGGCCAGGCCAGCCGGGGCGGATGAACGTTTCATCGAGCCTGACTCGGCGGAAGTGCAAGCTTCGCGGATGACTGCCGCCAGGTAGGACTTTCGGCAGGCAGCCGAACAGCACGGAGCCTTGACAGGCGGTCCGCCGGTCGTATGTGCTTCGCTGTACACCGCCGTCTCCCCCTCCCTAGTGGATTCGGTACGTTGGC
This sequence comes from Nonomuraea sp. 3N208, assembly GCF_052245935.1. NCBI lineage: Bacteria > Bacillati > Actinomycetota > Actinomycetes > Streptosporangiales > Streptosporangiaceae > Nonomuraea > Nonomuraea sp. 3N208. The sequence goes on from NZ_JBQQBR010000030.1 coordinate 118,293, forward strand.
GAATCGATTCGCATCCGTAGTGGCGACCGGTTTCCGAGCGGCCCTCTCGCACGGTTTCATGATCGGGGAAGTCCGGTCCTCGGTCTCCGTCAGATGGGTGCGTACCGTCTCCTGCCGTCTCCGCCTCGCCTATCCCCCAAGGAGTACGACATGCAGCCTTCATCCGTTCCCTTATCGGGCCGTGCGACACGTGGGTGGCGCTCTCGGGCGGCCGTCGTCGCGTCTGTGGTGGCGGCGCTGGTGACCCTCCTGGCCACCGCCCTGACATGGTCGGCACCGGCCTCGGCAGCGACCACGCCGCTGGTGGGCGCGGGGTCGAACCGGTGCCTGGACGTCAACGGCGCCTCGCAGACGAACGGCGCGCAGGTGCAGATCTGGGACTGCAACGGCCAGGCCAACCAGCAGTGGACGTCGACCAGTTCCGATGAGCTGCGGGTGTACGGCACCAAGTGCCTGGACGTTTTCGGCGGCGGCACCGCCGACGGCACCAGCGTGATCATCTGGGACTGCAACGGGCAGAACAACCAGAAGTGGCGCCTCAACGCCGACGGCACCATCACCGCGGTGGGGGCGAACAAGTGCCTGGACGTCAGTGGCACCGGCACCGCCAACGGCACCAAGGTGCACATCTGGACCTGCCACGGCGGCACCAACCAGAAATGGACCACCGGAGCCGAGCCCAGCCCCACGCCGACCCCGCCGCCACCCGGCGCGCGCCCGTGCGACATTTACGCCTCGGGCGGCACGCCGTGCGTGGCCGCGCACAGCACGACACGGGCGCTCTACGAGTCGTACAACGGCAACCTGTACCAGGTCAGGCGCTCCTCCGACAACACGACCACGAACATCGCCGTCCTGAACGCGGGCGGCGTCGCCAACGCCGCGGCCCAGGACTCGTTCTGCGCCGGCACCACGTGCGTCATCACCGTCGTGTACGACCAGTCCGGGCGGGGCAACGACCTGTGGTACCAGGGATCCAGCGTGGTCCCCGGCTCCCCTCAAAGCAGGCCCGCGATCGCGACCACCGAGTCGCTCACCGTCGGCGGCGGTAAGGCCTACTCGCTCTACATCAACCCCGGCAACAGCTACTGGCGGGACGGCCACCTGACCGGCGTGCCCACCGGCAGCGCACCCGAGGGCATGTACATGGTTACCAGCGGCACCCACGTCAACAGCGGCTGCTGCTTCGACTACGGCAACAGCGAGACGACCAGGAAGGCCGACGCCGCCGGCGCCATGGACGCCATCAACTTCAGCACCCAGTGCTGGTTCGGCGGCTGCCAGGGAACCGGCCCCTGGGTCCAGGCGGACCTCGAATGGGGGCTCTACCCCGGCGGCAGCCAGTCGTGGAACCCCAACCAGCGGGCCTTCCCCCACAAGTTCGTCACCGCCACGCTGAAGAACAACGGCACGACCCGGTTCGCCATCAAGGGCAGCAACGCGCAGTCCGGCAGCCTGTACACCCTGTACGACGGGCCGCTCCCCAACGGCTACAGCCCGATGAAGAAGCAGGGGGCCATCATCCTGGGCAGCGGCGGCGACTGCTGCAAGCCCGACGGCGGCGCCAACCTCAGCGCGGGCACCTTCTACGAGGGAGCCATGGTCGCCGGCTATCCCACCGACGCCACGGAGAGCGCCGTCCAGGCCAACATCATCGCCGCCGGCTACCGCTGACTCAGTCCCAGCCCGGACGCCGGCCACCTACTCCACCCAGCAAGGGGAGGCGGTGGCCGGCATTCGGACGACGCCGGGGCACGGGCGACGGCGGGTGAACCCGGCAGTCCCCTCGCTAGGCCTGATGGAAGCCGCCGGTGACCGCCGGCAGCCGTCGTCCGGCGTGCTCCGGCCGGATGTCGGGGCCGTCGGCGGCTCTGGCGTTCGGCCTGCGGGTGAACCCGTTGATCGCGTGCTCGTCGATCGTGATGCCGAGGCCCCGCGAGTCTCCGAGGATGAACGCGCCGTCCTCGACGTACAGGTCGAGTCCCAGACCACGAGCTTCAGCTGGTTCTGCTGCTTCTGCTGCGAGCCTCAGGACGGGGACTCCGTCCGGATCGGTTCCCACAGCCGGCCACGGCCAGTGCCGCGACCATCAACGCCGAACACAACACTCGCTGCTTCATTGCTGCCCGCTTTCCGAGAAGGACCGCCTGGACCCTTCCGTCCCGGCCGAATGTAATTCGTATGACGTATAACGTCAATGAGGCTCACCGTGCCGCCGACCCGGCCGGGCACTCGGAACGATTCGATTGACCGACCGTGAAAGTTTCATCGCGGCACCGCAGTGGTCACCACGGCCGCTTCCCCTGATCAGACGCAGGAGCGACAGGGTCGTCTCAGGCGAGGGCCGCCAACGTCGACAAGGCCGAGCCTTGACAGGTCTTGTCACGGTCATATTTGCTCCGCTGCACCGTCGCCTCCAGCCGCGCGAAAGAAAGGATGCGATTACGGCGGCGTTGAGTGAGCGCTAACATTTTGGGACTCGACCGGCCGGTCGATATGCGCCGGGCCGACGAGTTTCGATCGGCAGAACGCGGCGCGCCGCGTCGGCCCGGTATTCACTGAGTCAGCGACCAGAAATGCCGGCCGCTGACGCCCTCACGCCCGGAGAAGGTGGAGAAAGTGGCTTTCCCATCTACGTGTGCAACCACGAGAACGGCAAAGGAATTTGCGTGATGTCGAGGCTTAGGTCCCTCTTAACCGCCATCGCGACCACGGCACTGCTCGTCGTCCTGACCACGCCTCAAACGGCGCTGGGCGACAGCGCGACCCCGTCGCTCGCACAACAGAGCGCCCTCGCGCCCACCGCAGGATGCGGCCAGACTCCGACGCTGAGAAGCGGCACGCAGTCCATTACCACCAGCGGGAAAAATCGCAGCTACATCCTGAGAATTCCGGACAACTACAACAACACTAATCCGTACCGGTTGATATTCGGATTCCACTGGAATGGCGGCACCGCCAACGATGTCGACTCGGGCGGAACCAGTGGGTATCCCTGGTCCTATTACGGGCTCAGGGCATTGTCGAACAACACCGCGATCTTCGTCGCACCCCAGGGCATCAACAACGGCTGGGCCAACTCGGGCGGTGAGGACGTCACCTTCGTCGACGACATGATCCGGCGGATCGAGGCGGACCTCTGTGTGGACACCTCCCAGCGCTTCGCCCTGGGCTTCAGCTACGGCGGCGGCATGAGCTACGCGCTCGCGTGCGCCCGGGCGACGGTCTTCCGCGCGGTGGCGGTCTACTCCGGCGGGCAGCTGAGCGGGTGCAGCGGCGGCACCCAGCCGGTCGCGTACATCGGACTGCACGGCCTCAGGGACGGGGTGCTCAACATCTCCGCGGGCCGGTCGCTGCGTGACAGGTTCGTCAGGAACAACGGCTGCACGCCTCAGAACCCGCCGGAGCCGGCGCAGGGCAGCCTGACGCACATCGTCACCTACTACTCGGGATGCCAGGCCGGGTATCCCGTCGCATGGGCGGCGTTCGACGCGGGTCACACCCCCGGTCCCGTGGACGGGAAGCCTGGCGACTTCGAACCCGGCGAGAATTCCTGGACCAGACCAGTGGTGTGGGAGTTCTTCACGCAGTTGGGAGGCGGCAACCCAACTCCGCCGGGGACCGCGCTCAAGGGTGCGGGGTCGGGCCGGTGCCTGGACGTCACCGGCGCCTCGCAGACGAACGGCGCGCAGGCGCAGATCTGGGACTGCAACGGCCAAGCCAACCAGCAGTGGACCTCCACCACCGCTGGTGAGCTGCGCGTCTACGGCGGCAAGTGCCTGGACGTGAACGGGGCCGGGACGGCGGACGGCACCAGCGTGATCATCTGGGACTGCAACGGACAGAACAACCAGAAATGGCGCCTCAACGCCGACGGCACCGTCACCGCCGTCGGAGCGAACAAGTGCCTGGACGTGTCCGGCGCCGGCACCGCCAACGGCACCAAGATGCAGATCTGGACCTGCCACGGCGGCACAAACCAGAAGTGGACCCGCGCCTAACACTGACCGCCTGCGACAGCTGACGACGCGCCATCGCCGGGGCGACTCATCGCCCCGGCGAGCTGGGAGAACCGAAATGGCAGAATTATCGCGAAGACAAGTGCTGAGATTCGGCGCGGTTGGAGCCGGAAGTGCGCTGTTGCCGGGGCAATGGACGGCGGCCGCCCGGGCCGCGTCGGTAGCTCCTTCGGACGTGCGCGCCGCGAACGATCTGGCGCTGTGGTACGACGAAAGCGCCGGTACGGACTGGCTGCGTGCGCTTCCGCTCGGAAACGGTCGCCTGGGCGCCATGGTGTTCGGCAACGTCGACACCGAGCGACTGCAGCTCAACGAGGACACCATCTGGGCCGGTGGGCCGTACGACCAGAGCAACACGAAGGGTGCGGCGGCGCTGCCGCAGATCCGGCAGCTGGTCTTTCAGAACCAGTGGAGCCAGGCCCAGAGCCTGATCGACCAGAACATGCTGGGCAACCCTTCGGCTCAGTTGGCGTACCAGCCCGTGGGCAATCTGCGACTGGCCTTCGGCAGCGCCACCGGCGTCTCGGAATACAACCGCTGGCTGGACCTGACCACGGCCACCACGACGGTGACGTACCTGCAGAACGGCGTGCGGTATCAGCGCGAGGTGCTCGCGAGCGCGCCGGATCAGGTGATCGCCGTCCGCCTGACCGCCGACAGGCCCGGCTCGATCACCTTCTCCGCGACGTTCGACAGCCCGCAGCGGACGACGCGGTCCAGCCCGGACGGCACGACGGTGGCGCTCGACGGCATCTCCGGCGACCAGAGGGGCCTGGCCGGCAAAGTCAAGTTCCTGGCACTGGCCCGGGCCGTCGCCGAAGGCGGCAGTGTCAGCAGCTCCGGCGGCACGCTGCAGGTGAGGGCCGCCAACAGCGTGACGGTGCTGATCTCCATCGGCTCCAGCTATGTGAACTACAAGGACGTCAGCGGCGACTACCAGGGCATCGCGTCGCGTCACCTCAACGCCGCCGTCACCAGAGCCTACGACGACCTGCGTGGCCGGCACGTCGCCGACTACCAGCGGCTGTTCGGGCGCACGACGCTCGACCTCGGCCGCACCGCGGCGGCCGACCAGCCGACCGACGTACGGATCGCGCAGCACGCCAACACCAACGACCCACAGTTCTCGGCGTTGCTCTTCCAGTACGGCCGTTACCTGCTGATCTCCTCCTCGCGTCCGGGTACCCAGCCCGCCAACCTGCAGGGCATCTGGAACGACTCACTGACCCCTTCCTGGGACTCGAAGTACACCCTCAACGCCAACCTGCCCATGAACTACTGGCCGACCGACACGACGAACCTGTCGGAGTGCTACGAGCCGGTGTTCAAGATGATCAACGACCTCACGGTCAGCGGCGCCCGCACGGCCCGGGTGCAGTACAACGCCGGCGGCTGGGTGACCCACCACAACACCGACGGGTGGCGGGGCAGCTCGGTCGTCGACGGCGCGACCTGGGGCATGTGGCAGACCGGCGGCGCGTGGCTGGCCACCATGATCTGGGACCACTACCTCTTCACCGGCGACCTCGAGTTCCTCCGGCAGTACTACCCGGCCATGAAGGGGGCGGCGCAGTTCTTCCTGGAGACTCTCGTGCAGGAGCCAAGCCTGGGGTATCTGGTCACGAACCCGTCGAACTCCCCGGAACTGACTCACCACGCGGGCGTCAGCGTGTGCGCCGGACCCACGATGGACAACCAGATCCTGCGGGACCTGTTCAACGGCTGCGCCAAGGCCAGTGAGCTCCTCGGCACGGACGCGAGCTTCCGGGCGCAGGTCCTGGCCGCCCGGGACCGGCTCCCGCCGATGAAGACCGGGTCACGCGGCAACATCCAGGAGTGGCTGTACGACTGGGTCGAGACCGAGCCGAACCACCGGCACATCTCCCACCTCTACGGCCTGCACCCCAGCAACCAGATCACCAAGCGCGGCACCCCCGCGCTGTACACCGCCGCGCGGCGGACCCTCGAACTGCGCGGTGACGACGGCACGGGCTGGTCGCTGGCCTGGAAGATCAACTACTGGGCGCGGATGGAGGAGGGCACGCGGGCGCACGACCTGGTTCGCGCCCTCGTGACGACGGCCCGGCTCGCGCCGAACATGTTCGACCTGCACCCGCCGTTTCAGATCGACGGCAACTTCGGCGCGACGTCCGGCATCGCCGAGATGCTGCTGCAGAGCCACAACGGCGAGCTTCACGTGCTGCCGGCGCTGCCGGCGGCCTGGCCGAGCGGGAAGGTGCAGGGGCTTCGGGGGCGCGGCGGCTACACCGTGGACGTGACGTGGAGCTCCGGCGGGGCCACCGAGATCCTCCTCAGGTTCGACCGTGACGGGACGGTCAACGTACGCTGCCGGATGTTCGCCGGGACCTACCAGGTGGTCGATACCACCACCGGCGGTACCGTCAGCGTCGACAAACCCGAGAGCGATGTCATCAGACTGACCGGCCAAGCCGGTCGTACGTACCGCATGACCGGGTCCGGCCCCGCGCCGACGAGCTACATGCGTATCACCAATGTCACCACCGGTCTGGTGCTGGACAGCGGCGGGAATGTCGCCTCCGGGTCGAACCTCAAGCAGTGGAACTGGGACGGCAGCACCAACCTGCAGTGGCAGCTCGTGGACCTGGGTGGCGGGTGGTACCGCATCGTCAACCGCACCAACGGCATGGTCGCCGACAGCTGGGGCAACACCGCCAACGGCGCCAACGCCAGGCAGGCGGCGTGGAATGGCGGCAACAACCAGCAGTGGCGCCTCAACAACATGGGCAACGGCCGCTACCAGATCATCAACCGCGGCACCGGCACGGCCCTGGACGGTATGGGCAACAGCACCGCCGGCTCCACCGTGGCCATGTGGACGCCGAACAACAGCACCAACAACCAATGGACTATTACGGGCGCGTGAAACCCGACCCTCGCAGACCTCTGCCCAACGCGCGCTTCGCCGCAACCGGCCACCGGTTGCGGCGAATGCCGGTGCGCCTTCGCCAGGTCAGGTGCGGGTCCAGCGTTGGTTGGCGGCGCCGTTGCAGGACCAGATCTGGAGTTTGACGCCGTTGGCGGTGGAGTAGTTCGGCACGTCCAGGCACTTGTTCGCGCCGACCGCGGTGATGGTGCCGTCGGAGTTGAAGCGCCATTTCTGGTTGTTCTGACCGTTGCAGTCCCAGATGATCACACTGGTGCCGTCGGCGGTGCCGCCGCCGTAAACGTCCAGGCACTTGCCGCCGTAGACCCGCAGCTCACCGCTCGCGGTCACCGTCCACTGCTGGTTGGCCTGGCCGTTGCAGTCCCAGATCTGCGTCTGCGCGCCGTTCGCCTGCGAGGCGCCGGAGACGTCAAGACACCGGCCCGACCCCACACCCCTGATCGCACCCGCACCAGGTGTTGGGCTGGGGGTGCCGCTCCCCGGCTGGCCGATGCTGCCCGGTACCGACTGAAGGGCTTCGTACCAGGCGGCGGCCATCTTGTCGTAGCCGCCGGCGGTGGGGTGGATGCCGTCGATCAGGTCGGAGGTGGTCACCTTGCTGTGCATGTCGACCAGGTGGACATGTTTGCCGCTGTTCACCTTGCTCTGGACGATGCCGGGGATCGCCGCGTTGAAGGTGCGGCCGGCCGACTCCTGGCCGGAGTTGGACAGCGGGATGATGGTGGCGACGAAGACGTCCGCGTTGGGCACGGCTGTGGTGATGTGGTCGATCAGCGTGGACAGCCGTTGCGGTGCACCGGCCAGGTTGTAGTTCTGCAGGACATCGTTGGTGCCGATGTGCAGCAGCACCGTACGCGGTGTGTACGTACGCAGCCAGCCCGTGATGTTCGCGTCGATCTGATCGATCCGCCACCCGGGATGGCCCTCATGATCGTGGTCGCCCAGGCTGCCCGGCCCATTGAACTGCGACCCGACAAAGTCGACCGTGTAGCGGCCGGCGGCCAAGCGCTGCCACAACCCGATCCGGTACCCGCCCGGCACCTGCGTGCCCTCGGTGATCGAGTCGCCCAACGGCATGACGCGCACCCCGCCGTTGGACTCCGCGCCGGCGCCCCCCGCCCCCATCGCCGCACCCGCTACCACCAAGGCCACGGCCATCAGCGCGGCGGCCCACCATCGTCCCCACGTACGCATGCTCAACTCCTCGCGGCGCTCAAGGAGCAGGTCGAATCGAGTGGCAAGGTTTGCGCTAATGCGCTTACGTTCCGGCCCGCCCTTGTGGACACGGGGACCTCCTTTGGAAGGATCGGCGACTTGGGATCGTGCTGAGTGGTTGCCGCACCCGGGCCACGGCCGGCAGGTTCGGGGCTGACCCGATTCGGCATGCCGGGAGCGGCTCCCGAAGTGTCTGTTAGCGTTAACATCACCGTGGCGAATCGAGTGCTCCTTCCACGCAGGCCGACTGAGGTGGTGGTGTGGCGGGAGCAAACATGACGCCAGAAGATCCGTCAAGGGCCCGCTCTCCTGCGTCACGATTCCGCCGCATGCCGAAGCGACCTGAGCAGGGCCGGCCGGGAGCGGCCGCACTGTCGCGGCGGGGCCAAGTGATGAAACGTTCATCCCGTGGCGGCGTGGCGTGACCGGGACGTACCAGCGCACCCGCCTCCTGGGTGCCGATCACGCCATCGAACCGATTCGTCCGCGGTCTTGACATGTTTCGTGGTGGTTTCCACACTGAGTCCGCAAGGTGGCTACCTCCTCACCCAGACCAACTCACCCTGCTGACCTGCGCTCCACGCTCCCAGTGGCGCCCGCCTGAGCCCGTCACCCGCGACGGCGGTGCGGCGTGCCTTGAGTTACTCCGGCCCCCACCACTTCGGAGGAGCGGAAGCTTGCCGCCGTCCGTGAGCCGGCAAGGGCACCGCCACCAGCCCCCCGTGGCCCGCTCGACCTGCCCCGACCCTCCGTGACCAAGGAGTCACATATGGACGCCACACCCTGCAGGCGGCACAGAAGCCGCCGCGGGATCGCTGCCCTCCTTGCCGCAGGCGCACTCGTCGCCGGCCCCGTCGTGACGGCCGCCACGCCGGCCCTGGCCGCGGACCAGACCATCACCGTCGACTTCTCCGCCGGTGGTGGCTCTCCCACCTACCGCGCCTCCGGGTGGATCTACGGCATGACCGAGAACGCGTCGGCGCCGCCGGACCGTTTCTACACCGATGTGAAGTTCCGGTACATGCGCGCTGGCGGGGCACAGCTCGACAGTCCGGGCGGCTGGGTGTCGGGCAAATACGACCGCCGATGGAACTCCACCCGCGCTCAGCTGCTGCGCACGCGATCGCTGGGCGGGGAGTTCATCCTGCTCGTCCACGACCTGTGGGGGGCCGACGGCTACCCGATCTCGCGATTCCCCGGCGACAACGGCGACTGGACCGACTACGACAACTTCCTCACCCGTCTGATCAACGACGTACGGGCGACGGGCGCCACCGTACAGTGGGACCTCTGGAACGAGCCCAACATCACCTTGTTCTGGAACCGCCCTCAGTCCCAGTACTTCGAGCTGTGGCGGCGCACCTACCAGCGCATTCGGGCCGCGTTCCCGACGCATCTCATCGTCGGGCCGAGCTGCGCGTGCGTACCTTCGGCCACGCACTCGTTCTGGAACCAGTACCTGGACTACGTCAAGGCCAACAACGTGGTCCCCGACATCATCAGCTGGCACTCCCTGCCCGGCGACCCGGTCGCCAACGTGGCTGCGGCGGATACCACGCTGAACTCCCGCGGCATCCCGCACCCACGCCCGTACCAGATCAACGAATACGGGGCGTCCAACGAGCAGAACCCCGGTGACGGATCCTGGTACATCGCACGCCTGGAAAGGGCCGGCGCCGACGGCCTGCGCGCCAACTGGGCGGGCGGCGGAAACCTGCACAACGACCTCGGCAACCTGCTCGTCCGCAACTCGGCAGGCGAGTACCAGCCGAAGGGTGAATGGTGGGTCTACCGCTTCTACGGCTCTCAGACCGGCCAGATCGTGTCCGTCACCCCCAGCTCCTCATACGACGCGTTCGCCACCAAGGCGGCCGGAACGGCCAAGATCCTGGTCGGCGGCGGCACCACGACCGGCAACATCGCCGTCAACCTGCGGCGCCTGGACACAACGAGCAGCATCGTGCAGAACAACCAGGTAAGAGTCGTCGCCGAGCGCATCCCCTACAACGGCGGCGGCGCCGTCCAGGGCCCGGTCCTCTTCCAGAACTCCGTGGTGACGCTGTCCGGCGACGGCACGACGGTCAACCTGCCGCACACCGCCATCGACGACACCTACACGATCACGCTCCTGCCTCCCACGGACCCCGGACCCGGCGGCGGGTCGACGTCGGTGTTGCGGAACGTCAACGCCGGCCGGTGCCTGGACGTCCCGAACGCGAGCACCGTCAACGGCACCCAGCTCCAGCTCTGGGACTGCGGCGGCGGCAACAACCAGCAGTGGACCCTCACCTCGTCCAGGCAGTTGCAGGTGTACGGCAACAAGTGCCTGGACGCCAAGGGGCAGGGCACCGGTAACGGCACCCAAGTGATCATCTGGGACTGCAACGGGCAGGCGAATCAGCAATGGAACGTCAACGGCGACGGCAGCATCACCGGCGTGCAGTCCGGCCTCTGCATGGAGGCGAGCAACTTCGGGACCGCGAACGGAACGAAGGTGCAGCTGTGGTCCTGCACCGGCACGACCAGCCAGAAATGGACCAAGAGCTGACCCGATGGCCTGCGAGGATCACCGCACTGAGACCGGCAAAATCCCCGCAGGCCCGCTCTTCCATACGTGGGTGCCGCGGTCGGGCAGGCGCGTCGCCGCACCGTCATCGGGTCGGGAGGCGCTGCAGGAGAGGGCTGGTGTGGCGCTGTGCCGTTGGCGGTGAAGCCGAACGTGGTGGTGCCGTTGGCTCCTGTGCCTGCGGCGTCACTGGAAGCCCGTGACGTTCTCCTTCGTCACCATCTCTGTGCCGGTGTCGATGATCGCCGGGACCTTCTGGCCCCGGGCCGCGGCGACCGCGGTCTCGATACCGGCCGAGCCCATCTTGGCGGGGAACTGGGCGACCGACGCCGCGACCTCACCTCCGGCGATGGCCTTCAGCTCGCCCGGTGAGGCGTCGAAGCCCACCAGCACGAGCTCGCCCGGCTTCTTGCCGGCGGACTTGACGGCCTGGAGGGCGCCGAGGATCGGCGGCCCGCAGGCCCCATAGATGGCGGCGATGCCGGGATGAGCGGCCAGGATGTCCTGGGCGGCGTTGAGCCCCTTGGTCTGGTCGCAGTCGGTGGCGGGTTTGGAGACCACGGTGACGCCGTCACCGAGCGTGGACAGCATGCCGGTGACGCGGTCGTCGAGCGAGGGGTTGCCGAGCCGCCCCTGCAGTACGGCGATCGTCGAGCCGGGCTTGACGCGCTCGGCGAGCCAGGCACCCGCCAGCTTGCCGCCCGCGAGATTGTCGGTCGCCACCACCGACGACTTACCTGCCCAGCCGGGGATGTCGTTGTCCACCAGGACGACCTTGACCCCGGCATCCACGGCCTTCTGCAGAACGTTCTGGAGGTTGGGGCTCGTCGGCGTGATCGCGATGGCCTTGACCCCCTTGGCGAGCATCGACTCGATCTGGGCCGTCTCGCCTTCGTCGTCCGTGCCGCTCTTGCCCTGGCCGAAGAGGACCTCGACGTCTGGGTGGTCGCGGTTCCAGGTCTTCACCGCGTCGACCATGGTGTCGTAGAAGTCGACCGGGAACTTCGTGATGAACCCAACCTTGATCGGTTCGGCGGTGCCGGGAGACGCCCCGGTCGTGGACGTACCCGAGCCGGTGGAGCAGGCGCCGAGACAGAGCGCCAGCGCGAGGGCCAGCGAGGCTGACCGAAGGTGTGGTGCCATCGTTCTCATCTCTTTCTGGAGGGTGGTAGCGCGGAACGCCGGAGGGAGGTCACGAGTCGCCTCCGACGATGAGCGAGACGATCGCCTGCTGGTTGTCCGGCGTAGGCCTCATCTCGCCGACCTTGCGACCGCGCCGCAGCACCGCGGCTCGGTCGGCGATCTCGATCACGTGATCCATGGCATGGGAGATGACGATGACGGCGTGGCCCTCCTCGCGCAGGCGCAGGATGAGGTCGAGCACTCGCCGCGACTCGCGCAGCCCGAGCGCTGCCGTCGGCTCGTCGAGGATCACGACCTTCGACGCGAACGCCGCGGCCCTGGCCACGGCGATGGCCTGCCGCTGGCCTCCGGACATCAGACCGACCGCGGCGTGGGGGTCGGCGATCCCGACCTGGAGGCGTGTCAGCAACTCGCCCGTCGCCCGGGACATGTCCCGGCGGCGAAGCAGCCGCAAGCCGCGGGGAAGCCAGCGCGGCCCGGCGACCTCCCGCCCGGCGTAGAAGTTCGCGACGGGATCCAGATTGTCGAACAGCGCGAGGTCCTGGTAGACGGTCTCGACCCCGAGGGCTCGGGCGGCGGCGGGCGAGCCCGTCGTCACCGCGACTCCGCCCATCTCGATGGATCCCGCGTCCAGCCGGTGCACGCCGCTGATGCACTTGATCAGCGTGGACTTGCCCGCCCCGTTGTCACCGAGGAGGGCGAGCACCTCGCCGGCGAACACCTCCAGATCCACGCCGTCGAGGGCGAGAACGGCGCCGAAGCGCTTGGTGGCGCCGCGAACGGCCAGGACGGGCGTCATGACCGCGCCGCCCGCGCGATGCGGAAGCGGCCTTCCAGCCGCCCGCGGACGACGTCGGACTCGACGGCCAAGACGATGACGACGCCGATGACGATCGGCTGCAGAAAAGCGTCGACGTCGAGCAGGTTCATGCCGTTCCGAATGATTCCGATCATGAGTGCTCCCACGAGTGCGTTGCCTACGCCACCCCGGCCGCCGAGGAAGCTCGCGCCCCCTATGACCACGGCGGCGATCGAGTCGAGCTCGGCCAGGTCGCCGAAGGTGGGGGAACCGGCGTTGAGCCGGCCGGAGGTGACGATCGCGGCGATCCCGGCGGCCAGGCCGCTCAGGACGTACACCGAGATCACCACCCGGTCGACGGGGATCGCTGCCCTCCGGGCTGCCTCCGGGTTCCCGCCGACGGCGTAGATCCAGCGCCCCCACACCATCCGCGTGGTGAGCAGGAGGACGGCCAGCGCCACTGCGGCGACCAGGAAGGCCGAATACGGCAGCCAGCCTGCCGAGCCGCCGCCCATCGTCTGGACGATCTCGGGCATGCCCTGCTGCGGTTGCCCGCCCGACAGCCACAGGGCGAGGCCCCGCCCCGCGCTCAGGGTGGCGAGCGTGATGATGAAGGGGTGGGGCAGCCGGCCCAGGACGTAGCCCATGCCGTTGATCGCGCCGACCGCCATGCCGGTGGCCAGCATGGCGAGGACGACGACCGGTCCGGACGGTACGGCGGAGTAGACAAGGGCCCCGGTCACGGAGGCGAGCGCCAGCGTCGATCCCACGGACAGGTCGATCCCCCTGGTGAGGATCACCAGGAGCTGCCCGATGGCGAGCACCGCGATCACCGCGCTCTGCGCCAGCACGTTGCCCAGGTTGAGCACGGTGAGGAACGCGGGTGACAACATGCTCATGATCACGATGAGGAGCAGCAGGATCAGCGCCGGGCCGAGCCGGATGGCCAGCAGCGCGAGCCGCAGCGGATCGCTGCCCAGGCGGCGCAGGGCCCCGGCCTCGGCGGTCACGTCATCTCTCCGGGGGCGGTGTCCACTCGCTTCCCCGACTCGTACGAGCGGATCACGGCGTGCGCGAGCTCGAGCGCGCGACGCCCGGCGCGGGCGTGGACGGGCGGCGGGTCTCCGGCGCGCAGGGCGGTGAGCACCTCGTCGACGTGCCGGTCGAAGGTGGTGTGGAAGCCCCGGTCGGCGTCGTTGAAGTAGCCCGCCTGCCACACCCGGCTCGTCTCGTCACCGGCCGGCGTGTAGGTGTAGCGGCGGACGGTGTCTTCGACGAGGATCCGGCCGCCGGTGCCGTTGATCTCCAGCAGGTGGGTTCCCGGGTAGGCGTACGACGAGTCGTACGTGCCGAGGAGCGTCCCCACTGCCCCGCTCGCGAACCGCACGGCGATCGCCATCGTCGTGTACGGCGGCCCGCCGGTCATCTGGGCCGTCACGGACGAGATCGGGCCGCACAGGTGCTCGACCATGTCGAAGCCGTGGCACTGGGTCTCGATGAGGTTGGCGTGGGGGTGCCGGCTGGTGCCGGCCTCTCCGCCGAATCGCCAGGTCGCGAAGACCAGCCGGCCCAGCTCACCGCGCTCGATGGCCGCCGCCGCCAGCCGTACGGGACGGGCGTAGCGGTGGTTGAAGTTGATGGCGAAGAAGAGCCGGCGGGCCTCGGCCTCGGCGATCAGGACGTCCGCCTCCTCGAGCGAGAAGACGAGCGGCTTCTCGACCAGCAGCGGGATCCCCGCCTCGACCAGCAGCCGGGTGGTGGCGAAATGGTCTTCGTTCGGCAGGCACACGGAGATCAGGTCGGGCCGCTCCCGGGCGATCATCTCCTCCACGTCGAGATAGGGGCGCACGCCGAACCGCCGGGCGCGCTCGACGGTTCGCTTCTCGGTCCGCCCCACGATGGCGCGCAGCTCGGCGTCCTCGTGGCCGGAGAACACGCGGGCGTGGTGCAAGCCCCACCAGTCGCCGGTGCCGACCACCGCGACCCTGGTTCGATTGCCTTTCACTGTCGTCTCCTCCTTGCCAGGGCGGCCTGGACGAGTACGACCAGGACGAGGAAGGTGCCGCTGACCACCTGCTGGTAGGCGGAGCTGAGCGTGCCCACCTGGTTGATCAGGTTCTGGATCACCTTGAGCAGCAGTACGCCTGCGAGGGTCCCCCCGAGCGATCCGGCGCCTCCGGTGAGCAGCGTGCCGCCGATCACGACGGCCGCGATGGCCTCCAGTTCCCTGCCTTCGCCGAGGGTGGGGAGCCCTGAGGCGGTCTGCGCGGCGATGAGGACTCCCGCGAGGCCGGCCAGCAGGGAGCTCAGCACGTAGACGCGGACCCGGATGCGAGCCACCGGGAGCCCCATGAGCTCGGCGGCGTGCCCGTCCCCGTTCCCGGCGGCGAAGACCCGCAGGCCGAACCGGGTGCGGTTGAGTACCACGCCGGCCGCGGCGAAGACCGCGAGGGCGATCAGCACCGGGACACCGACGCCGAGAACAGTGGCCTGTCCGATCCGGGTGAGGGCCAGATCGGCCGGGATGATGTAGACCTGGTTACCCTCCTGTGAGACCGCGAAGGCCAGCCCTCGGGCGAACAGCAGGGTCGCCAGGGTGACGACGAACGGCGCCAGCCGGGCCCGTCCGATCAGCAGCCCGTTCACCAGGCCGATCAGCCCGCAGACCGCCAGGGGCAGCAGGACCGCGCCCGCCGTCCCCCAGCGGGAGCCGTACGCCGACAGGACACCGGACAGCGCGAGAACGGACCCGACGGACAGGTCGATCCCGCCGGAGAGGATCACGAACGTCATGCCGGTCGCGACCAGCAGCAGGTAGGAGGCGTCCAGCGCGATGGCGCCGAGGTTCCCCGGGCCGGTGAAGCTCGAGCCGAAGGTCAGCGACCCGAGGAGGAGGACCAGGACGAGCACCAGGGCGGCCCCGTGCCGGCGGGCGAGTGCCGCCAACCGCGTCCGCCCGGTGCCGGCGGCCGGCGAGAAGGGGGCGGCACGTACCGCCTGTCCGGTCGTCACGTCCCGCTCCTGTTCCGCTGCGCGTACACGGCGGCCACGATGATCGCCGCCTGGATCATCCGGGCGGTCGAGTCGTGCAGGTCGTGCTGGATGACCGTGGCGATGATGAGCTGCATCAGCAGCGCCCCCATCAGCGTGCCGAGGATCCGGACGCGGCCTCCGGCGAGGGGCGTGCCCCCCACGACCACGGCGGTGATGGCGCTCAGCTCGATCAGCAGCCCGGTGAACGAGGGGTCGCTCGCGCTCTGCCGCCCGGTGGTGAGCACTCCGGCCATAGCTGCGAGCACCCCGCTGATCACATAGACGGTGACCAGGGTCCGCCGTACGGGCAGGCCGGCCAGGAGCGCCGCGGGCCGGTTGCCTCCCACGGCCAGCAGCCTGCGGCCGAACGCGGCGCGGCGCAGGACGAACCCGGCGGCGGCGGCGACCGTCAGGGCCATGAGCACGGGCAGTGGGACCCCCAGCACCTGCCCGCCGCCGATGGCGGCCAGCGTGGGGTCGAAGATCTCGACGAGCCGGCCGTCCGCGAGCACTAGCGCCGCCCCCCGTCCGGCTACGAGCAGCCCGAGGGTGGCGACGATCGGCTGGATGCCGTAGGCGACCAGCCCGCCGTTCACAAGTCCCACGGCCGCACCGGCGAGCACCGCGACGGCGATGGCGGGCCAGGGCCCGTAGCCGAGGTAGAGCGGCAGCAACGCCGCCGCGATGGCCATTGTGGAGCCGACCGACAGGTCGATGCCTCCGGTGCCGATCACCAGTGCCATGCCGAGGGCGACGATGGCCACCGGGGCTACCTGGACGAGCTGGAGACGTAGATTCGCGACCGTGGCGAAGTTCGGCGTGAACACCAGGTTGAACGACAACAGGACGCCGAGGGCGAGGTAGACCCCGTAATCGGACAACCAGGTCACCCGCCCCGCCGCGCCCGTGCGGCCGGCCACGCGGGTGGGGGTGGGCGCGGAAGTCCCGCTGGGCGGCTCAGTCATCGAACCGCCCATCGGCAGATCCATCCGAGTCGGCCGCGGCGATCAGCTCCATGATCGGCCGCTCGCCGATCTCCGCACCGCGCAGCACGCCGGCCGCCGTCCCGTCCCGCAGGACCACGACGGTGTCGGCGCCCTCCACGATCTCCTCCAGCTCCGCCACCAGCAGCACGCCGAGGCCCTCATGAGCGAGCTCGTCGATGAGCGCCTGAACCTCCGCCTTGGCGCCGATGTCGATGCCCCGCGTCGGCTCGTCGAGGATCAGCACCGCGGGATGGAGACAGAGCATGCGGGCGAGCAGCACCTTCTGCTGGTTGCCTCCGGACAGCTCGCCCACCTTCTGGTCGGGCGAGGACACCTTGATCCCGAGGCGGCGGACGAATGCGTCGACGATGCGGTCGCGCGCCCGGCGGGACACCAGCCCGCCCCGGGTGAGGCGGGGCAGCGCCGCCAGCGTGATGTTGTCACGGACCGACAGCCCCGGCACGACACCCTCGGCCTTGCGGTCCTCCGGCACCATGCAGACACCCGAGCGGATGGCGATGGCGGGGTTCCAGCGCCGGCGGGCGCGCCCCGCCACCTCCACCGATCCGGCGTCGAGGGGGTCGGCGCCGAACACCGCTCTCACCGTTTCTGACCGGCCGGAGCCGAGCAGGCCCGCGAGTCCCACCACCTCGCCCGGGCGTACCTCGACGGAGACACCGTGCAGAGCGTGCTCGCGCACCAGGGACTCGGCCCGCAGAACCGGCGCGGCGCGGCCCACCTCGTGGGCCTCGCCGAAGCTCGTCACGCCGTGGCGGCGCACCTCGGCCACCGGCCGGCCGAGCATCGCGGCGACCAGGCCGATGCGGGAGGTCTCCCGGACGAGACCGGTGCGGACCAGACGGCCGTCACGCAGGACGCTGACCCGCTGGCAGACGCGGAAGACCTCATCCAGCTTGTGAGTGACATAGAGGATCGCGATGCCCTGCGCACGCAGCACCTCGATGACATCCGCGAGCCGGTCCACCTCGCGCGGGGCCAACGAGGAGGTCGGCTCATCCATGATCACCAATCGGGCGCGCGCACTGACCGCACGGGCGATCGCCACCATCTGCCGGATGCCGAGACCGAGCTCGCCGAGCGGCCGGCGGACGTCCACGGCCACGCCGTACCGGGCGAGGACCTCGGCGGCCTCGCGCCGCAGCCGCGACCGGTCGAGCAGCCCCAAGCGAGTGATCGGCTCCCTGCCGAGGAAGAGGTTGTCGGCCACGCTCAGCAGCGGGGCGAGCTCCACCTCCTGGTAGATGGTGCTGATCCCGGCGTCCTGAGCGTCGGCGGGCCCGGAGAAGGACACCGGCCGCCCGAGGTGGCGGATCGTGCCACCGTCAGGCCTGTGCACCCCGGTGAGCACCTTGATCAACGTGGACTTCCCCGCACCGTTCTCCCCCACCAGCGCGTGGGCTTCGCCGGCGTCGAGCCGCAACGAGACGCAGTCGAGGGCGAGGGTCCCGCCGAACCGCTTGGAGATGGCATGCGCCTCGCACACCGCTTCATTCATGTGCCCGCTCCCGGACGTCGTGAGGGCGGCGGTCCGGGCCGCCCCCGGGCTCAGTAGGCGTTCGGCAGTTCGACCTTGGCGTTCTCAGGGGTGTACTCCTTGTCGGAGATGATCGTCTTCGCCGGCACGCCCTTGCCTGCGTAGAAGTCCTCGAGCGCCTGGAAGGCCAGCGGCCCGAATCGTGGGTTCGACTCGATGACCGCGGCGATCCAGCCGTCGACGATGCCCTGGACCGCGCCACGAGTGCCGTCGATCGTGACGATCTTCACGTCACCCGGCTTCTTGCCCGCCGCCTTGAGCGCGGCGACGGCGCCAAGGGCCATCTCGTCGTTCTCCGCGTAGATGGCGCTGATACCGGGGTTGGCGGAGATGAGCTGCTCGGTGACCGCGCGCCCCTTCTCACGGGTGAAGTCGCCGGTCTGCTCGGCCACGACCTTCAGCGCCGAGCCCTTCGCGGCGAGCTGATCCTTGAACCCCTTGGTCCGGTCGACGGTGACGTTCACCCCTGAGGCTCCGAGCAGGATCGCGACCTCTCCCTTGTCTCCCGTCGCGGTGATCATCGCATCGGCGGCTCGGGCACCCTGCTTGACGAAGTCGGAGCCGATCCAGCCGACGTAGTCGACGCAGGCCTTTTTGGTGGTGAGCAGCCGGTCGATCGTCATGATCGGGACTTTGGCATCCTGGGCCGCCTTGAGCGCGGGGTCGAGCCCTTCGGAGTTGAGCGGGGAGATGATCAGGACCTTGGCACCCTGGGCGATCATGCCCTGGATGTCGGCGATCTCCTTGTTGAGGTCCGACTGCGCGTTCGTCGTGATCAGCTTGATGCCTCGCTGCGCGGCCTCGTCCTTGATCGACTGCGTCTCCGTGATCCGGAACGGGTTCGCTTCCTTCTCCGACTGCGCGAACCCCACGGTGACGTTCTTCAGATCGAGCTTGGGCACACCGCCGTTGTATCGCTCCGGAGTGCACAGCGACGCGTCTCCAGAGGTCGCCTCCACCTGCTGCTGGGCGGACGCGCCGGCGTCCGCGGGACCGTCGCCGACCGACTTGGTGCACGCGCTCAGCGTGAGCGCCAGCAGGCCCACGACGGCTGTGGCCATTGTTCTGCAGGGCATCACGTAACCCCTTCTTCCGAGGGAACGAACCCATCCACTGCCAGGATTTGCCTACTTTTGACAGGAACTTGGAGGGATCATAGTCACGGCGGGCGCGGATGTGTCAATACGCGTCGGCAGATGTCATGCAGTGTCGAGTCGACCTCATGCTCACGAGCTGGCCATATACGGCAATAGGGGAAGGGCGGATATGTTCGGCGTGCTATGCGCCAGTAAGACCTGTCATTTCAGGTCAAAATTCATCGGTTCATGTCAGCGATGTGAACGTCGACCTGTGCCTGGACGAGCCGGTCGACCATGACGGGATCGGCCTTCGAGTCCGTGACCAGGACCCTCATGCGCGCGGTGGCCACGGTCTGGCACATCGTGTCATGACCGATCTTGGAGTGGTCGGCGAGGACGACGACCTCGCGGCCGGCCGCGGCGAGAGCCTGGTCGGTGGCGGCGGCGAAGACGTTGGGCGTGGTCAGTCCCCTCTCGGGGGTGACGCCGTCCCCTGACAGGAAGGTCTGCGCGCCCCGCAGGCCCTCCAGGTGCTGCTCGGTGATCGGCCCCACGAAGGCTTGGATGGATCGGCGCAGCGTGCCGCCCACCGCGACGACTTCGACGTGGGGCGCGTCCATGAGCGCCTCGACCACCAGGGTGGAGTTGGTGACGACGGTGAGGGACGGCAGCTTGGCGAGCCGGCGGGCCAGCGCCGCGGTGGTCCGCCCGGGCCCGAGCAGGACGGCGGTGCCAGGCTCCACGAGCGTCGCGGCGTGGTCGGCGATGGCCTCGCGCTCGGCCGCCACCACGTCCGGGAGAGCCGGTCGCGACGCCGCTGACAGGACGGGCCGCGTCACGCCGCCCCGGGTGGCGTGCAGCAGGCCCTCGCCTACCAGCGATCGCAGGTCACGCCGGACAGTGGACTCCGACGTGCCGAGCGCGCCGGCCAGCTCCTGGAATGAGGCGTATCCGTGCTCGTGCACGTGCTCCAGGATGCGGCGTCGCCGCTCTGCGATCAGCATGGGACCGGGCTCACCCATCTGTGGTAGGGCTCCTCTGGGACGCTACTTTACTCCAGAAGTTGTCAACAGCGGTCAATCGCCGAAATCGAGCGTACGCCGCATCGTACGGCTCACGCTCGCCGGCCGGCGTGTACACCCGGGGCGGGAACGACCGGCGGACCACCTCGCGCAGCTCTCCAAGGGAACCGATGCCCTCGTGGGCCATGACCTGGACGAGGAGATTGCCGATGCCGGTCGCCTCGACCGGCCCAGCGAGCACGGGCCGCCCGCCGATGTCCGCGGTGAGCCGGCAGAGTGTGTCGCTGGCGGCGCCGCCTCCGACGAGATGCACGGCCTCGACCGGGCGGCCCGTCAGCTCCTCGGCCTGCTCCAGGACCAGGCGGTAGGAGCACGCCAGGCTCTCCAGGATGCAACGCACCGTCGCGGCCCGGCCCTCGGGCACCGGCTGGCCTGTCGCGCGGCAGAACGCCGCGACCCGGCCCGGCATGTCCTCCGGCTTGAGGAAACCCAAGTGAGCGGGGTCGATCAGCGGGCCGAAGGCGGGCGCGGTCGCGGCCTCTGCGACCAGGTCCGCATACGCAGCGCGGGTCCCCCAGGCCCGGCGGCACTCCTGGAGCAGCCACAGGCCGTTGAGATTGCGCAGGAACCGCACGGTGCCGAGCACGCCACCCTCGTTGGTGAACCCGGCGAGCCGGGACTCTGGAGTGGTGATGGGCCCGGCCGTCTCCACACCGACGAGCGACCACGTGCCGCAGGAGACGTACGCGACCGCGCCAGAGGAGCCGCTCGGACCGGAGACGACGGGGAGCGCCGCAACCGCCGATGCGGTGTCATGACCGGCCACGGCGACCACGACGGCCTCGCCGGGCCGGCCGGATTCGTCCCGCAGCGACCCGGCGACCGTGCCGGGCTCGACGATTTCCCCGCCGAACAGACGCGACGGCAGCCCGAGCCGGGCGATGAGGTCGCCGGCCCAGCGGCCGGTCCGGGCGTCCAGGAGCTGGCTGGTGCTGGCGATCGTCCGCTCGGTGAGCATCTCGCCGCTCAGCCAGAGGGTGAACAGGTCCGGTAACATCACCAGCCGATCGGCGGCGTCCAGCAGCGGCGACCCGGCATGCGCGAGCAGCTGGCACGAGGTGTTGATGGGCAGCGGCTGCACCCCCGTCACCTCATATTGCTCCTGAGAGGAGACCAGGGCGGTCAGGCCCGCGGTGTAGGGGTCGCGATGGTGCCGGGGGTTGGCCAGAAGCCGCTGGTCGCGGTCGAGCAGCCCGAAGTCGTTGCCCCACGCGTCCACGCCCACGCTGACGACCCGGCGCTCGGCGGCGACGCGCCCGATCCCGGCACGCGCCTCCGCCAGCAGGCGCAGAACGTCCCAGTGGAGGCCGCCGAGAACGCGCACCGGCACGTTGGGAAAGCGGTGGGCTTCGCTCACCACGAGACGCTCGCCGTCGAACTCACCCGCGAGCACCCGTCCGCTCTCCGCCCCGAGATCCACGGCGACGTAGGTGGGCACAGGCCGAGCCTATCCCGCTCACGGCGCCCGGAAGGTGCCGCAAGGTCACGGTTGGAAGGCGGCTGCGCCCACGCTGTACGGCTGCCGGCAGAGGCCCGCCTGATGGCCGCCGTTCTGGAATACCCGCCTTGACCGGCGCGGCGCAGCACCGCCACCTCGTACCGCAGGACCAGGGTCTCCGCCTCCTTGGAGGCACTGCCGAGTGAGCAGGGCAGCCGCGTACGCCCACCGCTTCCGGCCCTGGACCCGACGGTGGTCAGCACCGGGACGATGACCTGCACGAGGTACAGGCGGCAGAACCGGCGGTGCTGAGCGCGCTGAACACACCGACCCCGCTCGCCAGACGAAGGGGCACAGGTTGGTCCGAACCTCAACGGCGTTCGAGGGCGGCTCGGGCTCTGCCCGCCATGGCCTCGTCCACCATCTCCCCCTCGAACGCGATCGCCCCGGCGCCGCGCGCCCGCGCCTCCTCCACCGCGGCGATCAGCCGCTCGTAGCGGGCGAGCTCCTCGGGACCAGGTGAGTACACCTCGTTGATCACGGGGACGTGGGAGGGGTGGATGGCCATCATGCCGTCGTAGCCGAGCGAGCGGTTCTGCTCCGCGAACGCCCGCAACCCCTCCAGGTCGCCGACGCCGGTCCACAGGCCGGCAACCGGACACGGCACTCCCGCCGCCCGGACGTCCAGCAGGACACGGGAGCGCAGGGCCAGGGTCTCGGCGCCCTCGCGGCTCCAGCGGTAGCCGATCGCGCGCTCGACGTCGCCGCCCTTGCCGGTGACCGCGCCCAGGTAGGCGACGCGGGGGGCGGCCCGGCCGATCTCGTACGCCTCCCGCAGCGCGGCGGCGCTCTCCAGCAGCGGCACCAGGGCGAGATGCCTTTCGGGCAGGCCGTGTTCGCGTTCGCACCAGGTCAGGAGCCGATCGGCCATAAGCACGTCCGCCGGCCCGCCGATCTTGGGCACGACCACCCCGGCCAGGCCGGCGTGCGTGACGCCGCGCAGGTCCTCGGCGGCCGCCCAGCTGTCGAGGGGGTTGATGCGGACGAAGATGGCCATGTCGCCGCTCGCGTTCGCGACGGCGTCGGCCACGCGGGCGCGGGCGGCGGGTTTCTCCGCGGGCGGGACCGCGTCCTCGAGGTCGAGGATGGCCGCGTCGGCCCCCGCGGCCGCCGCCTTGGCGAGCCACTCGGTTCTGGTCCCCGGGACGAAGAGCAGGGAGCGCAGCTGGGGCCGGTCAGATGACACCGCGCTTCTCCAGGTCCACGATCTCCTCCGCGCCGAGCCCGAGCCAGTCGCGGTAGACGAGGTCGTTGTCCTGCCCGAGCGCGGGCCCGGTGCGCCAGATGTGCCCGGGCTCCTGGTGGAAGTGCGGGAGGGCGGCCTGCATGCGGACGGGGCCGAGGTCGGGGTCGTCGACGGTGACGATGTCGCCGCGTTCGGCGTAGACGGGGTCGGCGGCGATGTCCGCGGCGGTGAAGACGCGGGAGGCGACCACCTCGGCCTCGGCGAAGGCCCGCAGGCACTCGCCGGTCTCGCGGGCCGCCACCCAGGCGCGGAGCCCCTGGTCCAGCCGTTCCCGTCCGGCGAGCTGCTGCCGGGTGGTGGCATAGTCCTCCTCGGGCAGGCCCAGGAGGCGGACGACGTTCAGCACGGAGCGGAGGGTCGCGGAGGTCACGGTGATCCAGTCGCCGTCGCGGGAGAGGTAGGTGTTGATCACGGCGGCGGGGGCGACGGCGAGCTGGTTGCCGGATCTACCGGGGACGACGCCGAGCTGGTCATGGGCGATGACCTGCCATTCGACGAGCCGGAACAGGGGCTCGAAGAGGGCGAGGTCGATCCACTCGCCGTCGAAGCCGGGGTCGTGCGCCCGGCGGTGCAGGGCGGCGAGTATGGCGTAGGCGCCCATCAGGCCGGTCACCGCGTCGCCGTGGGAGAACCCGGTGTGCACGGGCGGGCCGTCCGGGAACCCGGTCAGGTGCACCACGCCGCTCCTGGCCTCGCCGACCTTCCCGAATCCTGGGGCGTCGGCCTGGGACGAGGTCGCGCCGAATCCGGAGATCTGCAGCAGGACGGCCTTGGGGTTGATCCGGTGCACGGCCTCCCAGTCGAGCTCCCAGGTCCGCAGCCGGCCCGGCCGAAGCGTGACGATCACGACGTCGGCCCAGGCCACCAGCCGGTGCGCGACCTGCCGGCCGCCGGAGTCGTGCAAGTCCAGGGTGACGGAGCGCTTGTTCCGGCCGGCGACCTTGAACCACAGCGGCACGCCGTCGCGCGTGGGACCCATCGCGCGGGCGGCGTCGCCGACGCCCGGGGGTTCCACGTGCACCACGTCCGCGCCCTGGTCGGCGAGCATGGAGCCGGCCAGCGGCCCGGCGACCACGTGGGCGAACTCCACCACCTTCAAGCCGCACAACTGCCCTCGCTGTTGTTCAGAGGCCACGCATGCTCCTTCGTCCTGTCGGGCTCCATGTCATCTTGCCCAGGCGAAGAAATGCGGGTCCAGCACAAAAAATCGATAAATTCATGCTATTTACGCATTATTCAACCCAGGAGGCGCCTACAGGCACGTCCAGCGCCCGAGTACGGGACTCCTCCAGCAGGTCGAGGAACGCGGCCGCAGCGACCGGCAGGGTCCGCCGCGCCCGGACCACGACGTCCAGTCGCCGCTCGACCACGGGGCCGACCAGCGGGCGGTGCAAGATGTGCCCGGGTCCCAGGAGCGGCAGCACCAGGGCAGGCATCGCGGACACGCCGAGCCCGGCGGCGACCAGGCCCCCCACCGTCGCCACGTTGCTCGCCTCCGCCGCGAGCGTCACCTCGGCGCCCGCCTGGGCGAACGCCGCGTCCGTGAGCCTGCGGACACTGGACTGCGGCCCCACGGCCAGGAACGGCTCGCCGGCCAGGTCCTCCCAGGCGACCTCGTCGCGGTCGGCGAGCGAGTGCCCCTCCGGCAGCACCGCGTGGAAGCGGTCGCGGATCAGCGGGCGGTGTTCGAGCCGATCCGACGGCGCGCCGACCGTGGTGATTGCGAAGTCGGCGTCGCCGGACAGCACCTTGCCGAGCACGGCCCGTTCGAGCCCGTCCATGATGCGGACGGTCACGAGCGGGCGCTGTCCCCTGAAGGCGGAGATCATGCGTGGCAGCAGCACGGCCGCGACCGAGGGCAGTGTGGCCACGGCCACCATGCCCGACTCGCCGAGCAGGTAGCGCTGCAGCTCTTTCATGCCCGACCGGTGGGCGCCGACGATCTGCTCGGCCACCCGCAGGGTCTCCTGGCCCGCCGCGGTGAGCTGCACGTTGCGGGTGTCGCGCGCCAGCAGGCGGACGCCGAGCACGCGCTCCAGGTCGGCCACGGCGCGGCTCAACGTCGACTGCGAGACGTGCAACTGGGCGGCCGCGGCGGTGAAGCTGGCCGCCTTGGCGACGGCGACGTAGGCGGCGAGCTGCCGGAGGCTGGCTTCCATAGACGCAACTGTTGCGCATAACGCATGGATAAATCCACTTTTGATGGTGGACGTGAAAGGTCGGCGCTCGGAAACTTCTCCGTAACCTCCCGAAAGAAAAGGACCCCGATGATCGCGCTCCTGGGCTTTCTCACCATCGGCCTGTTCCTGGTGCTCACCATGACCAGGCGCGTCTCGGTTCTCACCGCGCTGGTGCTGGTCCCGGTGCTGACCGCGGTGGCCGGCGGGTTCGCCGCCGACATGGGCCCGATGATCCTCAACGGGCTGGCCAAGGTGGCGCCGACCGGCATCATGATCGCTTTCGCGGTGCTCTACTTCAGCCTGATGATCGACACAGGGCTGTTCGATCCGCTGATCCGCGGCATCCTGCGGGTGGCCAAGGACGACCCGCTGCGGATCGCCGTGGGCACGGCGGTCATCACCATGTGCGTCGCCCTGGACGGCGACGGAGCCTCGACCTTCCTCATCACCGTCTCCGCCCTGCTGCCCGTCTACAAACGGCTCGGCATGAGCCCACTGGTGCTCACCGGCGTCGTCTGCCTCGGCGCGGGCGTGATGAACATGATCCCCTGGGGCGGCCCCACTGCCCGCGCCATGGCGGTGCTGAAGCTGGACAGCTCGCAGGTGTTCACCCCGGTCCTGCCCGCGATGGCCGCCGGCATCGCCTGGGTGCTGGTGGCGTCGTACCTGATCGGCCTGCGGGAACGCCGCCGCCTCGGCACGGTGACCCTGCCCCCGCAACCGCAGGTCGTCGGCGACGGCCCAGGGACGCCCCGGACCCCGGAGCGCAGGCACCCGGCCCTGACCGCCTTCAACCTGGCGCTGACCGTCGCGCTGCTGGTCGGGCTGGTGCTGCAGGCGATGCCGCTGCCGGTGCTGTTCGTGCTCGGCTTCGCGATCGCCGTGCTGGTCAACCACCCCACCTGGGAGAAGCAGCAGGAGCTGCTCGACCGGCACGCCAAGAGCGTGGTCCTGGTCACCACGATGATCTTCGCGGCGGGCGTCTTCACCGGCATCCTCACCGGCACCAAGATGATCAACGAGATGGCCACCGCGTTCGTGAACATCATCCCCGACTCCTTCGGCGGCCACCTGCCGGTGCTGGTCGCGGTCACGAGCATGCCGCTCAGCCTGGTCTTCACCCCCGACGCCTACTACTTCGGCGTGCTCCCGGTGCTGGCCCAGACCGCCGGCGGCTTCGGCATCGAGTCCGCCGAGATCGCCCGCGCCGCGATCCTCGGCCAGATGACCACCGGCTTCCCGCTCAGCCCGCTCACCGCCGCGACGTTCATCCTCGTCGGCATGAGCGGCGTGCAACTCGGCCGGCACCAGCGCTTCATCTTCGGCTGGGCGTTCGCCACCACCCTGGTCATGACCGTGGCCGCGCTCGTGACCGGCGCCATCTCGCTCTGAGGAGTCCCCCATGAAGTACGGCAGGATCGCCGCCGCCCTGTCCGCCGCCCTGGCGCTCCCCCTCACCCCGCACCAGCCCGCCCGCGCCGAAACCGACCCGTTCTTCTCCTACGATCGGCCCGCCACATACGGAGTGCGTACCGAGCGCGTGTCGGTGCCGCTGCGCGACGGCGGCCACCTGGCCTGCGACCTGCACCGGCCCGACGCCGACGGCCGCTTCCCGGTGATCGTGTACGACTACAACGCCTACAACCAGCTGGAAGCGCAGGGCCGCGCGGCCGCCTACTTCGTCACCCGCGGCTACCACGCCGCTGTGTGCAACGCCCGCGGCTCGGGCGACTCCCCCGGCCGGCTCGATCCGTTCAGCGCGCAGGAGCAACGCGACAACTACGACCTCATCGAGTGGCTGGCCGCCCAGCCGTGGTCCACCGGCAAGATCGGGCAGACCGGCGTCAGCTACGGCGGCCACTCCTCGCTCCTGGTGGCGGTGAACAAGCCACCCCACCTCGCCGCGATCATCCCCGTGGACGGGATCAGCGACTGGTACGAGAACACCATCTACCGCGGCGGCATCTACTCGGCCCGGATCCGCGACTGGCAGCGCGCCGTCGCCCCCGGCACGCTGGTCACCTACGCGCAGCACCCGCTCTACGACGACTTCTGGCGCGAGCGCAGCGTCAAGGCCCGCTGGAAAGACCTCGACATTCCCGTCCTGGAGATCGCCGGCTGGTACGACAGATACCGGGCCGCCATGGTGGAGAACTTCCAGGCCCGCCCCGGCAACGTCTGGCTGGTCGCCGGCCCCTGGCAGCACGGATGGCCGTCCGGCCAGCACGCCGACCCCGGCAACGGCGCGTACCTCGCCTGGTGGGACCGCTGGCTCGCCGGACGCCGGGACGCGCCCCTGCCGGCCGCCAAGGTCACCTCCTACGAGATCCCCGGCCCCGGCGCGGGCGCCGGCTGGAAGCAGTTCTCCACCTGGCCTCCTCCCGGCGCCCGCCGGCACCGGCTCGGCCTGAGCGCCGACGGAACGCTGACCTCCGCCCCGGGCGCCCCCGCCGCCCTCCACTTCACCGTCAACACCGACCCGGCCGCCGCCGCCCCGGACGAGCGGCTGACCTTCCAGACCCGGCCCTACCAGCAGGATCTCGTCCTCGCCGGAGACATCACGGCGAAGGTACGCGCCTCCTTCACCGCCGCCGACGGCAACATCGCCATCGTCGCCGAGGACGTCGCCCCTGACGGCACGGCCGCCCGCATCACCCAGGGCTGGCTCAAGGCCGGTCACCGCTTCGGCCACGACCGCGCCGTGCCCGTCCGCCCCGGCAAAACGTACGACCTGGAGCTCCGCACCTGGCCCACCCACTACCGGCTGAGCGCCGGCCACAGGCTGCGCGTCACCGTCTCCAGCGACGACCACCCAGAGATCGACTCCGACGCCCCGGCCGGCCAGGTCCACCTGCGCGTAGGCCGCGGCGGCACCGAGCTCCGCCTCACCACCTGGAAGGATCCGAGGTGAGCCCGCTCAGGAGACTCCTCGCCGCGATCGCCGTCCTGCCGATCGGGCTTTCCCCGCAGGCGCCCGCCACCGCCGACAGCACGTGCGAGAGCCTGACCGCCGTGGCCCTGCCGCACACCACGATCACCATCGCCGAATCGGTTCCGGCCGGCGGATACACCGCTCCCGACGGCCGCGTGCTGCCGTCCGTGCCCGCGTTCTGCCGCGTCCACGGCACCGCCAAGCCGGTGCCGGGCTCCGCCATCGGGTTCGAGGTGTGGATTCCGGAGCAGTGGAACCAGCGGATGCTGATGTTCGGCAACGGCGGATACAGCTCGGCCATGGACTTCGTCTCCATGGGCGGGCCGACGCTGGCAGCCGGGTACGCGACCGTCGGCACCGACACCGGCCACACCGGCGACGACCCGGACGTGTTCGTGCAGGGCGCGGCCAACCCAGAGATCATCGTGGACTGGGGCCACCGCGCCGTGCACGAGACGATCGTCAACGCCAAGCTGATCGCCGAGCAGCACACCGGGGCCAAGCCGCGCTACTCCTACTTCATCGGCTGCTCCACCGGCGGCCACCAGGCACTGATGGAGGCCCAGCGCTACCCCGACGACTTCGACGGGATCGTGGCCGGCGCTCCAGGCAACAACCGCGTCGCGCTCAACGCCGGATTCCTCTGGCAGTTCCTCCGCAACCACACCCCCGGCAACGACACCGAGCCGATCATCCCCGCGGCCAAGCTGCCGCTGCTGACGAACGCGGCCGTCAGGCAGTGCCGGGGCAGGGACGGCGGCCTGCCCACCGACGGCTTCCTCACCGACCCGCGCCGCTGCTCCTTCGACCCCGCCACGCTCCAGTGCCCGGTCGGCGACGCCCCCACGTGCCTGACCAAGCGCCAGGTCAGCGCCGTACGCGAGATGTACGGCGGGGCTCGCGATCCGCGTACCGGCAGGCAGGTCTACCCCGGCTGGCCGGTCGGCAGCGAAGCGCCCGTGATCGACGCGGCCGGCCGGGTGCTGACCGGATGGAGCGGCTACTGGGGCACCACCCAGCCGGCCCGCGCGAACTTCTGGCGCCACTGGGTCTTCAACGACCCGAGCTGGAACTGGTGGACCTTCGACTTCCACCGCGACCTGCGTCTCGCCGAGAGGAAGCTCGGACCGCTCATCAACGCGACCAACCCCGACCTGAAGCCGTTCCGGCGTAGCGGCGGCAAGCTCCTCATGTACACCGGCTGGGCCGATCCGGTCGTCTCCGCCCACGACACCATCGACTACTACCGCAAGGTGGTGCGTGTCACCTCCGGCGGGCGTGAGCGCGAGACCCGGGAGTTCGCGCGGCTTTTCCTGTTCCCCGGCATGACCCACTGCGGCCGCGGCCCCGGCCCGAACATCTTCGACACCTTGACGCCGATCGTGCGCTGGGTCGAGCAGGGCGCTGCACCGGCCGAGATCGTCGCGACGAAGTACGTCAACGACAACCCGGCCGACGGCGTCGCGATGACTCGCGCACTCAATCCCTTCGCCTGCTGATCCCGCCACGGCCGCCCGCGCCCAGGTCGATCTCCGGAAGACACGCCGACCGGGGCGCGGCCAGCGAACGCCGCTGGGCCGCCCCTCCAGTCAGTCGGCTTCCGGGCCTACTCCGCTTCTTCACCTCAGCGCCACCAGCACCTTGGACTTAGCCAATCAGAGACGCTGTGGACAGATGCCGGAGGGTCGACGTTCGGGCCAGCAGGCGGGTGTGATGGACCACGCCTCCCGACACAGCAGGCGTTTCTCCTTCGACGAGTTGGATGAGGAGTTCCGTGGCGATTCTCGTCGCTCCGACGGGATCGAGGGACAGCGTGGTGACCGGCGGTGTTGTCGTCTCGTAGGCACTGGACTCGCTCGCACAGGCCACCAGGAGGTCTTCGGGAATCCGCAGGCCATAGCCAGGGGCGGCCGACAGTACGGCGTGCCCGCATCGGTCGTACGGACCGAAGATGGCGTCAGGAGGATCGTCCCGGGACAGGAGGCGGGCGACGGCAGGGGCCGGATTCTTGCGTCTCATGAGTTCGAGAAGGGCGGGCTCTCCCCGCTCGGCGCACCACTGACGGTACGTTGCCATGCAGGCCTGGATGTAGTAGTCGGTGGTGTCGCCGCCGAGTAGGGCGATCCGCTGTGCACCGGCCTGCGACAGGTGGTCCAGCACGCCGCGCACCGCGCCTTCGACATCGTTGTCCACCCAGATGTCGTTCGGCTCCGCGCTGACCGGCCTCCCGATGTGGACGACGGGCACGCCGCGCATCAGCAGATCGGCACGAACCCGATCGCCCTTCGGGCTGTCGATCAGCAGCATGCCGTCGACAGGCAGAACGGCCCACCGTTCCAGGCCGAGAGCGGTGGGTTGCACGACGAGCCCATAGCCGTGTTCGTGTGCGACCACGGTGGCGGACTGGATGGCCTGGGAGAAGTAGGGGATTTCCGCGAAGCCCCATGAGGCGGGGTGGTCGGTGGTGACGGCCAGGCCCAGCGTTCTCGTGTGCGTCTTATCAGGAAGGTAGCCGAGCTCTCGTGCCACGCGCCACACGTTGTCACGCGTGCTCTGGGACATGCGGCCGGCCGAGTTGAGCGCGTTGGAGACGGTCGCGATCGACACTCCGGCCACTCGCGCCACATCCGCCATGGTCACGTCAGGTGAGGGCTTTCGGGGCACCTTTACAATCGTACGCTCGTGGCGTTTCGCGGAGGTTACCCGCCGGCTGTCATTCGGCTGTCTCCACCGGGACGAATGACCCGCCGTGACCAGGGATGATCAGGCTCGGACGCAGGGCGAGCACGCGCTCGCGCGATCGTCTCAACGCGTGGGCGTCCTCGGCCAGCGGGTCGTCGGCCGGCCCGTCGGCACTCCACCACAAATGCGTGGCGACGACCAGCCCGTCATCGGTCTCCGCCACCGTGGAGATGTCCTGCGCCGTGTGCCCCGGGGTCCGCAACAGCCGGACCGAGGGCGACAGCTCGAAACCATCGGCCTCACGTTCCACCCACTCGTCGCCGGAGTAGATCGCCCAGTGGTCGTGGAAGCGGGCCTCGGGGAACAGGGCGGCGTTCAACGTGTGATCCGGGTGGTGGTGAGAGAACACCACGTCGGTGACCTGCTCGGGTTGCAGGCCCAACTCGGCAAGTGGGTCCAAGATGAGCCGGCGGTGGGCGACCATGCCCGGATCGACCACGGCGATCAGGTCGCCTTCCCGGATCAACGTCACGGTGCTGGCGACCCGCTCGTCGGCGTATCCGTCCGTGAGGACGTGAACGAATGCTGGCATGCCAGGCAGCATACGGAAATCGTTGCCAGCGAGGAAGATGGCGACCGATTCGGTCGCCATGGCCATGCAACGAGATTGTTACCGTACGGGGTTGTGGTTAATTCGTTAATCAACCTCAATGGCCCTCACCCGCAAGCTCGTCTGGGTGGAGGTACGGAATGCACGGTCGCATACTCGCGACGGCCGCCGCGCTGTCATTGGCCGCATGCGGAACGGCGGCGAAAACGGAGGCCGCTCCAGCCGGCGGCAAGGCGATGGTAGCGCCTCCTGCGGTGATCAAGGACGGGGAGATCGTCTACTGTTCCGACATCTCCGCCCCGCCGCTGGAGTTCTACGACAAGGCCAAGAAGCCCATCGGTGCCGACGTGGAGATCGGCGAGGCGCTCGCGGCCAGGCTCGGTGTGGCGGCGGTATGGCGGAACACCAAGTTCGCCTCCATCGTCCCTACCTTGGTGGCCAAGCAGTGCGATGCGATTCTGTCCCAGCTCTACATCAAGCCAGAGCGGGAAAGGGTCGTCGACTTCGTCCCCTACATGTACTCCGGGCAGTCGATCCTCGTGGCCAAGGACAATCCCCGGCGCGTCATCGGGCTGGACGAGAGCCTGTGCGGGCTGACCGCGTCGACGCTCATTTCCACCACGGCCGCCACGCGTCTCGAGGATCAGTCCAAGAAGTGCGAGGCAGCCGGCAAACCCGCCATCAAGCTGACCCGGTTCGATCAGGACATCGCCGCGCTGCAGGAGCTGGCGCTCGGCCGGTCGCAGGCATACGCGACCACCAGCGAGACCGCCGCCTACTACATGGGCCAGAAGCCCGGCCTCTTCGCCTTCGCGGGAGAGTCCTTCGACAAGATCAAGGCCGGCATCGCCGTACGCAAGGGCAACTCCGCGCTGCAGAGCGCGCTGGCCAAGGCGCTGCAAGAGATCCGAGCGGACGGGACGTACGACAAGGTCCTGGCCAAGTGGAACCTCCAGGTGGACAGGCTGGAGCCTTGACCTTCGACCCGGCGTTCTTCTGGGACGCGCTCCTGCGCCCATCGGGGCCGTTTCTCGCGGGGCTCTGGCGCACGGTCTACATCTCTGTCCTCGCCCAGCTCCTGGCAGTGATCATCGGGCTCGGCGTGGCGCTGATGCGCCGATCCAAGCGCCGCTGGGTCACCGCGGTGGCCGGGTTCTACATTTGGATCCTGCGCGGCACCCCGCTGCTGGTCCAACTGGTTCTGGTCTACAACGGCCTGGCCGCGGCCGAGCTCTATTCCTTCTCCGACGTGACCCTGCTCGGCGTGACCGTCACCGGCGTGTTCCAGGCCGCCCTGGTCACGCTGGCGATCAACGAGAGCGCCTACATGGCGGAGATCATCCGGGCGGGGATCGACTCAGTCGGGAAGGGGCAGTCGGAGGCGGCGCTCGCCATCGGCATGACACCGCGCTCCGCGATGAGATGGATCATCCTGCCGCAGGCGCTGCGCTTCATCGTCCCGCCGCTCGGCAACAACTTCAACGCCATGATGAAGACCACCTCGATCTTGAGTGTGATCGGCGTGGACGAGCTGTTCCTCAACACCCAGGCGATCAGTTCCACGACCTTCCGCACGTTCGAAGTGTTCATCGTCGCGGCTCTGTACTACCTGATGCTCACTACCTTGTGGTCGTTCGTCCAGGCTTGGATCGAGGGCCGGCTGAATGCATCGGCGGGGATATCGCGACCTCCGACGATAGGGCAGCGGCTCTTCGGCGGCGGGCGTGCTGTGGTCCGGGCAGAGGCGCCATGACCTATCACTGCGCCATCGCCAGCCCGCACGTTCTCGCCACCGCCGCGGCAAAGAAGGCGATCGCACGCGGCGGCAACGCCATAGACGCCGCGCTCGCGGCCGCCGTGACGCTCACCGTCGTCTATCCGCACAACACCGGACTCGGTGGCGATCTGATCGCTCTGATCAGATCCCCGGACGGCAGGATCTCCTGCGTCAACGCCAGCGGTCCCGCCCTGTCCGGCATCGACGTGGCGGCGCTGAGATCGCGTTCCGGCGGCCAGATGCCCGTGTCCGGGCCTGACACGATCACCGTCCCCGGCGCGGTCGCAGGCTATGCCGCGCTGCACGCCTCCGGTGCCGCGCTGACGTGGCCCGACCACTTCGCCGCCGCCATACGCCATGCGGAAGGCACTCCTGTCGTTCCGGGCTTGGCAGTGGCCATAGCCGAGGCCAGAGATCTGATCGCCGCCGACCCGGGGATGCGGACCGTCTTCGGGTCACTTCGCGTCGGCGAAACCCTGCGCCAGGAGGCGTTGGCCACGACGCTCGCGGAGATCGCGGCTCAGGGCCCCGAGGTGTTGTACGGCGGGCGGCTGGGCGAGCGACTGGTCGCCGGCCTGCAGGCGTTGGCGGTCCCCATCGCCCTGGGCGACCTGGCCGCTTACGAGGTCGAGCAGTCCGATCCGCTCCACCGCACCTTCCGGGGTTTCGACGTGTACACCAGCCCGCCCAACACACAGGGCTTCCTGCTGTTGCAGGCGCTGGGCGCACTGGAGAGAACGGACCCGCAGGGGGAAGACGCCGGACAACTGGCCGCGATCTTCCACAGAGGCATCGCCGACCGGACCCGCCATCTGGCCGATCCCCGGTTCGCGCAGATCGACGTGGACGCCCTGCTGCTGGGCCCCTCCCCCCAAGCGCCCGGGCCGGCCATCACCGGCAGGGCGGGTGGTGACACGGTCGCGGTCGTGACCGCGGACAGCGAAGGGTACGCGGTCTCGCTGATTCAGAGCCTCTTCCACAGCTTCGGCGCAGGGCTGCTCGAACCCTCGACCGGCATGGTGATGCACAACCGCGGAGCGTTCTTCTCCCTCGACGCCGCCTCGCCCAACGTCATCGCGGCAGGCAAGCGTCCGGCACACACGCTGATGCCGGTCATGGTCACCCAGGAAGAACGGCTGGCCTGGTCGATGGGCACGATGGGAGGCAAGGCCCAACCGCAGATCCTCACCCAAGTGTTGCTACGGCTGCTCGACGGGGAACAACCTGCCGACGCGGTGGCCGCGCCCCGCTGGGTCGTCGGCGGTATGGAAGCGGGCCAGCCGGAGGACACGATCAGCCTGGAGATGGATCTCTCCCCGCGGACCATCGCAGCTCTGACCGCGTCCGGCGCACCGATCATCCCGCTGCCGCCGGCGTCAGAATGGGTCGGCCACGCGCAAGTCGTCGGGGGTGCCACCTCAGCGGGGAGCGATCCTCGCTGCGATGGCGCCTCCGCCGTGGTTTCGCTGATACCGGAAGATCCCCAGGCCGACATGTCCTGAGGTGATGCGGGACAGGGTCAGTGAGTGCCCCGAGGAGCGCTACCGTGATAGCGCATGATCGATGCGTTCGAGCGCCTCAGTCAGCACCTTCCGGGGGCAGCCGACGTTCAGTCGGACGCACCCCTCTCCTCCGGGGCCGTAGACCCGGCCGTCGTAGAGATTGACAGCCGCACGGTCGACAAGGAACTGGTGCAGCCCGCCCACACGAGCGTCAAGCTCACGAGCCTCGAGCCAGACCAGGAACGATGCGTCCGGCGGCATCGGCGTGATCTCGGGCAGCCGCTCTTGGACGAACTCGTGCACGAAGGCCACGTTGCCCTTGAGATATTCGGTCAGCCGGTCGAGCCACGGACCACCCGTAGTGTAGGCAGTCTCCAAGGCCAGACGACCGAAGTAGTGCGCGTTGATCATGAACGATGCCCGCATGGCGTTCAGCAGTTCCGAGCGCAGGTATGGATCGGCAACCGAGAGTGTGGCCGTTGGCAGGCCGGCAAGGTTGAAGGTCTTGGTGGGGGCAGTGCAGATGAATGCTCGGCGGGCGGCGTCGCTGCTGATCGAGGCATAGACCACGTGGGGCCGGCCGTTCAGTCGGATGTCGCAGTGGATCTCGTCAGAAATCACCAGAAGGTCGTAGCGCGCACAGATGTCGTTCACGGCGAGCAGCTCGTCGGCCGTCCAGCTCCGGCCCGAGGGATTGTGGGGGTTGCAGAGAAGTAGCACCTTCGCGCCGGATGCGGCCAGCTCGGCCAGGTTGTCGAGGTCGAACTCGTAGCGGTTGTCGATGAGCCGGAGCCGGTTCACGAGCAGCCGCCGGTGGTTACCGGTAATGGCCTCGAAGTTCGGCGAGTAGACCGGTGACTGGACGATCACCCCATCTCCAGGGGCGGTGAAGGTGCGCAAGATTGCTGCGACCGAGGACATGATCGCAGGGGCCGGGAGGAGCGTTTCCACCGGTGGTGTCCAGCCGTGCCTGACGGTGAACCAGTTCTGCACGATCTGGAAGTGTTCCGGGTCTCGCAGGGTGTAGCCGTAGATACCGTGGTCCGCAGCGGCGCGCAGGCGGTCGATGACGGTCGTCGGCGCCCGGAAGTCCATGTCGGCCGTCCATAGCGACAGCAGATCCTCGCCCCGGACACGCGGTGAAAATTCGTCCCATTGGTTGGCCCATTTGGCTGACCCGAAAGTGGCGCGGTCGTACACCGTGTCAAAGTCGGGGTCGGCGCCGTACTCTGCGGTGGCGGTAGGACTGGCTTTTGGCGGTCTGGTGGTCATGCGAAAAACTTCTCCACTCCACGGGCGACACGGCAGTCTGGGTGGTCGTGGCTGCGGGGCGGATCCGGAGCCACGACCACCGGCTAGGTACGGGCTCAGCCGTTCTGGCCGATGCCGGCTTTGATGAGTTCCGGGACGATCTTCTTGCTCTCGTCGAACGAGATCAGCACGATGGCGTCCGGGTCTTGGGCCTTCACCTTCTCCACCTCGGCCGTGTAGTTGGCTGCGTTCGCGTCGTAAAGGGCATAGGAGACGACTTTGCCGCCGGATTCCTCATAGAAGGAGCGGACGTTCTTCGCCAATGCCTCTCCGTAGGCGTCCTGCCGG
Organism: Nonomuraea sp. 3N208; assembly: GCF_052245935.1. Classification (NCBI taxonomy): domain Bacteria; kingdom Bacillati; phylum Actinomycetota; class Actinomycetes; order Streptosporangiales; family Streptosporangiaceae; genus Nonomuraea; species Nonomuraea sp. 3N208. Next base: position 154,722 of record NZ_JBQQBR010000030.1, read on the forward strand.
GCGAGGATTGCGATGTTGCGGTGACCGTCCTCGCTGATGGTCTGGGCCATCACCTGCCCCTGCAGGACGTCGGAGGGGGCCGTGCGGAAGTACATGCCATGGTCGGGGTAGGTGTCGAATGCGGTCGAGGTGTTTCCGGCCGATATCTGGACGACGCCGGCCCCGGAGATCTTGTCGATGACCGACAGCGACACCGACGAGGAAGCGGCGCCGATGATGACGTCGGCACCACCGCGGAGCAGTTTGTCGGTCTCGGATGGCGCAATGTTCGGCGACCCGTCACCGGAGTCGCCCTTCAACTGCTTCACATCCTTGCCCAGCACACCCCCGGCCTTGTTGATTTCGTCAATGGCCAGGTCCACGCCGGCGAACTGCGGGGCGCCGAGGAAGGAGCTGTCCCCTGTGGCAGGGAGCAAGGTGCCGAACGTAAGGGTGCCGTCCCCTTTGGGGATTGGGCCGCTGACCTTCTGGTCGGCTCGGATGTTGGCTTGGTCCGGAGTGGTGCCGTTGACGTAGCCGACATTCTTGTAGTTGTTGTCCTGCCCGAATTGGTAGATGCCGACGGTCGCCGCGGACGGGCTTCCTGTCGAGTTCATCTCGATCGCGCCAGAGGCGCCGTCGTAGTCGATGTCCGTTCCGTCGGCGAGTAGGTCGGCGCACTGCTTGAAGCTGGTGCACTTTGTCCCATCCCTGGTAATGCCGATCTCCTTCCCGGCGATCGCCTTGCCGGAGTCGTTTTTGGCGGCGATCGCAGCCAGGGCTGAGAGGATCGTGGCGTCGTAGGCCTCCGGAGCGTAGGTGAAGTCCTTCACCTTGCTGTTGATCTTGAGGATCCGCTGCCGGAACTCGTCGCCGATCTTGCCGCCGGGCAGGGTGGCGCGCACACCGTTGAGAGTGCCCGGCTCGAAATCACCGGAGTAGTCGGCGGTGTTGCCGTCTACGAAGTAGAGCTGGGTGCCCGCCTTGGCTGGCGGCTGGGTGCCCGCCGTGGCCGGCGGCTCGCTGCCGGCTGCGGTGGGGCTGCTGTTAGAACCGCAAGCGGCGGTTGCCAGCGCGGCGAAGGCCAAAACGGCGATACAGGGGATGCGTCTGGGGAGCGGCATGGGGCCTCCAAGTGTGGTGAGGACTGTTGCGCTATTGGTGCGGTGCACGGCTGTGTCGTGGCGGAGGTCAGGAGCGGACGCGATGGGAGGATTCGACCGGCGAACAGGTGCGGTCGTAGTCCTAGTTCCGCCGGCCGGCAGGTGTGCTGTCTGCCTGGGCGGCATTGGACAAGGTGCCGAGATACAGCTCGATCACCCTGGGGTCACGGGCCAGCGCCTGGCCGGACCCGGTGTAGGCGTTGCGTCCTTGGTCGAGGACGTACCCGCGGTCGCAGATCTGCAGGCAGCGGCGTGCGTTCTGCTCGACCATGACGACCGATACACCGGTGCGGTTGATGGCTCGGGTCTGGACGAACACCTCGTCCTGCAGCGCCGGGGACAGGCCCGCTGAGGGTTCGTCGAGCAACAACACGGAGGGTTCCATCATCAGAGCCCGGCCCATAGCCACCATCTGCCGCTCACCGCCTGACAATTGTCCGGCCCGCTGCTTGCGGCGCCGGCCCAGCGCAGGGAACAGGTCGGTCACGAACGCAAACCGGAGGGCGAACTTCTTGGGGGACTGGTAGCACCCCATCCGCAGGTTTTCCTCGATGGTGAGCGAGGGGAAAATGTTGTTGGTTTGCGGTACGAAGCCGATCCCTTGGGATACCAGTGCGTCGGCGCGCTGGTTCGTGATCTCTTCGCCCTGCAGGCGAACCGTCCCAGCGGTGATCTTGACCAGCCCGAAGAGTGCTTTGAGCAGTGTCGACTTGCCGGCGCCATTGGGTCCGATGATGCCGACCAACTCGCCCGGTTGGCAGTACAGATCGGCGCCATTCAAGATGTTGACTCCGGGGAGATACCCGGCGATCAGATTGTCGGCGCGAAGGGCTGCACCCTCGGCCGCCTGAAGATGCCTTGTCTGCGCTGCCTGGTCGATCTTTGGGGCGTTGGGATCGGTTTCAGCCACGATCTCGCCCTGATCGGTGACCTGGGAGTCCGATGGGCCCTGATGGGCAGAAGTCATCTCGGGACCTCCCGGTCGACCAACTGCTCGGCGTGGTCGTGCGCGTGCTCGACCTGGATCACGTGTTCGAGCTCGCTGATGTCGGTGTCGTGGCGAGCTCCGAGGTAGGCATCGATGACCCGTTCGTCCGACATGATGGATGTGGGGGGTCCCTCGGCGATCACCTTGCCCTGGGACATGACGACCACCCAGTCAGAGATCTCTCGCACCATGTCCATGTCGTGTTCGACGAACAGGACGCTCATTCCCTGATCCCGAAGCGACTTCACATGCCCGAGCAGAGACTGCTTCAGCGCTGGGTTGACGCCGGCCATGGGTTCGTCGAGCATGACCAGCTTCGGTTCGACCATGAGCGCTCGCGCCATCTCGAGCAGCTTTCTCTGGCCGCCTGACAGGGACCCGGCGAAATCTTCCTCCTTGGCGTCGAGCTTGAACCGCTTGAGCAGGTCTCGGGCCCGGTCGGTGATGTCTCGTTCCTGCGCCCGCCACAGGGCGGGGAGCGCGGCGGCCCACAAGTGTTCGCCACGCTGACCTGTGGCGCCCATCCGCATGTTCTCCACTACTGTCAGTTTCGAGAGCACTCTGGTCAGCTGGAAGGTCCGGACCATGCCGAGGCGTGCCACTTTGTAGGCTGCCTTGCCTTTGAGCGGTGTCCCGTCGAAGGACCAGGAACCGGCATCGGGTTGATCGAAGCCGGTGAGCAGGTTGAAGAACGTGGTCTTGCCTGCACCGTTGGGTCCGATCAAGGCGGTGATGACCCCACGTTGGATTTCGAGATGTTCCACATCGACCGCGGTGAGGCCGCCGAAGGTGCGGCGGATTCCGTTCACGACCACAACGGGGTCGGGTTTGGCAGCGCCAGGCTCCTGCGGCACCGACTGCAAAGCAGTCCGGCACTCGCGCATCGACTTGTTCTCCCCGGCACCGGGGTCGGGAACCCTTGGCTGCGACGTATCACCGGCAGCTGGGACGTCCTTGGGTGCGATGCCCGAGGAGAGGTGGTCAGTGGGGACGTTGTCAGTGGGCATCGAGCGCGATCTCCCTTCGATCACCGAAGATGCCTTGCGGGCGGAAAATCATCAGCAGCATCAGCACCAATCCGACCAACATCAGCCGGAAGATTGATGCTTGGTCGGCGTTCATGAACTGCGCCACGACCGGGTAGCCCGCCAACTGCGTCAAGACCGATCCGAGGAACGACAGGATCGCCCAGAACATCACCGCGCCGACGATCGGACCAAGGATCCGAGCGGCGCCACCGAGGATGAGCATGGTCAAGGCGATGAAGGTGAAGTCCAGGTTGAACGTGTCGGCCTGGACCGAAGCGGCCCCGAACGCGCCCACGAAACCTCCGGCGCATCCGACCACTCCACCGAGGATGAGTGCCTGGATCTTGTAGCTGTAGACGTTCTTGCCCAGCGACCGCATCGCATCCTCGTCTTCACGGATGCCCCGAAGAACCCTTCCCCACGGTGATCGCATCAGGGCCCAGGTGAACAGACTGATCATGATGACCAGGCCCCAGCCGACAATGATTGTCCACAGCTCCTCCCGGCTGTAGGTCAGGAAGAAGCCGTCGTAGTTCGGCAGCGGGTTGAGGCTTCGGAACCCGGCGGTAAAGCCGGTCACACCGTCCTTGCCGTGAAAGTACGTCCGGAACGACGTCCCGAACACAAGTCGTAGGATCTCTGCCGCCGCGATGGTGACGATCGCCAGGTAATCCGCCCGAAGACGCAGGGTAGGGATACCCAAGATCAGCGCCAAGGCCACGGTGAAGGCGATCGCGAGCAGGATCGCGAGGACGGTGGGAATCCCGCTTGTGGCGATCGCCGCGCCCATGATGTAACCGCCTACCGACAAGAAGGCGGCCTGACCGAAGTTGACCAGCCCGGCGTAGCCGAACTGAATGTTCAAACCGATAGCAGCCAAGCAGAACGAGACGGCCATATAGCCGAAGCCGTCGTGCAGTGCCCCCGTGACGGCGCCGATGATGTCCATGTCCTCACCCGATCCTCTCGGCGCGGCCGAGCAAGCCTTGTGGTCGGACGAGCAGGACCAGCGCCAGCAGAACCATCGCGCCTGCGAACTTGAGTTCCGATGGGATGACCAAGGTTGAGGTCTCGACGAACAGCCCGATGATGATCGAGCCGATCAGCGCGCCCCACACTGATCCCAGACCTCCGACGCAGGTAGCGGCGAAGATCAACAGCAGTACCTGCGCTCCCAGTTGGTAGGACACCGATTGGGAGAATCCCAAGAACGCCCCGCTCAGTCCCGCCAGCGCGGTGCCCACGATCCACACCGTGGTTATGACACGATCGACGCTGATCCCCGTCGCAGAGGCCAGGGCCGGATTGTCCGACACCGCGCGCGTGGCGCGACCGAGCCGGGTGTACTGCAAAGCAAGAGTGACCGCGACGAGCGCAAGCCCGCTGATGGAGATGATGACGACGTCTCGCAGGGCCTGTCCAGAAAACGGTGTAACTCGATCTTGAATTAGTTCTATCGAGTGGTCGGGGTCAGACGGCCTTCGAAGGTGATGGCGAAGGCGTTCAGAGCGGCTTTCCAGCGGGTGATCCAGCGTTT